>NZ_CP040812.1:621954-932932 GCF_006159205.1 Antarcticibacterium flavum
CACTTTTAGCCTGCTCTTCTGAGATGGATATTCTAAAGCCCATACCTTTCTTAACGGCTTCATCAAAATCCACCATCCATTTCAACTCTTTATTCACCTTCAATTCCCCGTTTTCCTGTTGGAGTTGCTCTTCTTTTTCCAGGGAGGGATCGGGACCCATTACTAAAGGAGAAGGTATAAGGTTTCCTATTTGCTGAAAAGCAATATTTTCTGAAGTTTGATCACTGCCTGTATAAGCTGTTATCACAAATCTATCTGGCAGGACATTTGAACGTGCCGCCTGTGACCAGCTTTGCTCTTTTAATTCAAGGTCTTCATCCTTTGGAAATAATATAAAAACCACCTTTACATCTAAAGGATTTTCAGGAGCCGGAGCATTAAAGTTTGAAGGAATTAGATTTTCTATAATTTCGGCTGCCCTTTGTTCCCCGGTATTGGAGATAAGATTTGATTTTGCTTCTTTCTGTGCTTCTTTATTGTTGCCCGCCAGCCAGGCTTCCTTCCAGTAGGTTATGATAGTTTCCTTTTCCGAAGGGCTCTCAGTCACAGGAATAGTTAATATCAGTTCATCTCCTCCTGCACCCGTAGGCTTATTTGCAATATTATCCGGTTCATAATTCTCCAGGATATAACCGGCCCTGCCAGATCCGTAGGTTGCAACCAGGTTGCGCCATGTAGCACGCTCCATTGCCTCCCGTCCGCCTGCTTGCCAAAGACCCTGGTAGTATAGTTTTGCACTCTTAACCTCTGCCAGGGAAAGCCTTTCCTCAAAGGAATCTATCGCACAATCATCAGGATAAACCCGCAGCCACAGCTGGTAATAACTTTCCTGGCCGTCCTTTAACTCTTTAAATCTGGTCTCAATTCGTACCGGCATTAACAGGAAAGGAGTATCATCCTTAAATTTTGAGATCTGCTCCCGTGGATCTGAAAACGGTTGAAAATCACGGAGCAGGCCCTCAACAAGTTGTGATCTTTCTTTAAGATTTGTTTTTCGCTCGTTAAGAGAATTTTTTAAAACCTTTTCCCGGCGATCCAGGCTTTGTTTGCGCTCTACCATTTCGCGATCCTGCAGATCGTATTTCCGCTGAAGGTTAAGTTTTTCCCTCGCCAGGGCCAGCAACTGTTCCTTTCTTAAAATCAGGTCCTGCTTCGCTGCTTCCTTCTCCTTAATCGCGTGGGAGAGCTTCTTCTGTATATCATTAAATTCCGGCATATCCTAAGTTTTAAGGTTTGGGCAGCATTTCAGAGGCATGTACGGCCACCATTACCGGCACCTGGTAAAGTACATAGGCCAGCTCGGCAGCATTCATGTCTTTATTCCACTTAATGTTTTTATCTTCTTTATTTTGCTGCTTTTTTTCATCTTCTGAGGGCAGACTAATTTCTCCTATTTTTATCTCCTCCATAGCGCTGTTGATCTCCAGGAAACTCCTGCCCGCGGCCACGCGATCCCAGGAAAGTCCGTTCCACGCATCTATCTCTTCTTCAGCAGCTTCTATATCCAGACCAAATCTAGGCTCCCCGGGACGTTCCTTAATAACAAAGAACCAGCCGGGCCTGTTCTCGTCTCCCTCCTCGTCACCCGTGCCACCTTGGGCTTCTGTTGCAGTAAGATCAAAACCAAAAAATGTAATATCGGGATCTACTTTTGCTTCATAGAGCGGAGTTTTAATTTCTGTTTTCAGCGGATTTTCAACGTCCTCAAGCTCCACCAATTGCCGTTCCTTCCGGGAATCTATGCTGCCGTTATTGTCTACCCAGGCAGCTTTATGAGCATAGATCACTGCATTGGGATATTTCTTCAGCAGTTCACCCCGAACAACCAGAACCACCTCATTTTCCTTATCACCTCCTTCTTCCCGGTGATCATGATCTCCCAGTTCTGAAAATTTGCTCCAGCGGTGCAATGGTGGAATATCCCGCATTTTCTCTTTCCAATCTTCTTCAGTAAAACCTTTATCAGGCAAATGGGAAGATACATCCCAGAATTGCCGGAAATAACTTCCCCGCTGGTCTGTTGGAAATTCCCTCCAAAGTAGCTCGCGGGCAAATTCGTGGTTAAGCCCTACCATATATGCCTCTATAAATTTTTGATTTGTCTCCAGCAGCGAAATGCTGTTTTGCCCAATAAAATTAATGTTCGGCAAAAACAATTCGGCAGAAATATCTTTTAAAGGTTTGTACATGGGAACATCGAATTCCGGATAAGCCATAGCTTCAACAAATTGCTCCTTCATTTTATCCCGTATGCGCGGGGGAAGAAAAACCATGCTGTCCACAAGACGGGGAATGGTAAGCAGGGGATTAATGGCTACAAACGTAGCATGTACCAGTTCATGAAGATCCACTTTCGGCTTTTCAGGCTGCTCACCTAAAATGCGGCTTTGTTCTATGACGTCAAAATTATCCCGCAAGGCGGCTTTAAATTTTTGTGCTTCGGTACTATCTGTGTCGCCAAATTTTGGAGTAACCGTAGAATCAGCCGGAGTAATCTCAAAATCAGCACTTTTAGGCATTTCGCCTACATATTCCGGGCTCATATTTTCCTCTTTCACCTTTTCCGTAGCGTCCATTTGCTTTTTCCATTTATTGTAACGGACTAAAGCAATGACAGAGAATATGAATAAAAGAGTATAAAAAGCAGTGGGCAAAACGTCCCCGGGGGCAAACATCATAACAAGGAACATAATGATCACCAGGATGATGAGCCACGTTTTAAGCCTGGGATATTTTTTGATCCAGTCAATAGCCCAGCCCGGGATAGTATTTTCGCCTTCTTTCCTTACATCCTCAATAGTAGGAAGGTCCTCAGGTACTACTTTGGGCGGGGCAGGATAAACCTCAGCTTTATTGACACGATCGATTAAATTGGAAATTTTCACATTCCCTTCAAACGGCAAATTTTTCATTAACCGGCTGCCGGGACGCAACACCCGCCGCATTGCCGCAGAACTCAGGGCTAAGGGAATTCGACTCTTTTTTAAGGTATAGTAAACAGTTTGAAGATTGCCCTGCCCCTCATTATCAGTTTTTACCATAGCCCGTGCCTGCACCGGGCGGGTGATGAAAAAGGCTTTTTCCAAATTTGTCTCCAATGTGGGCCGCAGGTGCTTATCATACCACACCCAGGAGGCTTCCCTGGCCAGTTGCGCCTGGCGTATTTTCCGGTTTGCTTCCAGGATATCCCCTACTTGTTTCCAGGCAGCCTCCATATAATTTTCCTGGTTCTTCTGGACAACTCCGGTTCCCAAACCGGCCGGCACTCTGTAACGGGGATCCAGGTTGAGCTCGTGCACCCAATTCTTTTTATTGGTCATTTCGCTGCCATCCCTTTCTTTAAGCAGTCGTTGTTGCAGCGCATGCCACCGGCCATAAAGGGGCGCGGTAATTAGCGGATCTTTATCTTCATCATTAGAATTAGGTTCAAGACCAATTTTTGCATCTTCATTGGCCTTAGCGGATATCTTCACTGAATATTCATCGGCCAGGTTGATAAAAGCTGCGAGATCCTGCTGAAAAGGATGCGGATAAGGGTCCTGATCCCAATTATCATATTTGATAACTTCTTCCTTATCAGTATCCCCCAGGGCATCAAAAGGAATCTTTAAAGCACCACCCAGCTGGAGAATACCCCCAAGTGCAGGGTCAGTGATCCCACGCACATTGGAACCTGGATTTTGAACATCCATAGGCCTGCGGCCCACACGGCTGTCAACCGGTTTAGGCTCAAGTAAACGCACGAGATATTCAAAATCCCCCACCGTGCCTGTTTTAAAATACCAGCGGTGGTAAACGGGGAATAGGTTATTATCCTGCTTATCATCATAATTCTTCCATAAGTCTGTTTTCGCAGCGGGACTTTTGGAAGGATCCAATCCCAACCCTGCCAGCCTTCCTGTCTCGAAAGAGGGGATCAAAAAGGCGTGATAAGAGACATTGGGTTCGAGTTTGCGTGGACACATAATACGGGAATAAGCCATATCGGGATTGTTATCCAATAGATCCTGTAATTTAGTAAGTACGTTTTTTATGTCTGATGGATCCCCGGTTACGATCTTATTTTCCTCCAGGATGTCTTCATTAACATGAACATGGGCCCAGGCCCAGAGTTGATCTGCCGGCTGCATACAAACCTGGGGATTGGGTACTTTTATATACGCCAGCGGCCTGTCCAGCATATTTTTTGGCTCCTCAAATTCATCTTCCTTTAGCACAACCAAAGCCAGCCAGGGCTGTAACCTGTCTTTATCCACCGCTAAAGGGGAATATCGCCAGGGAAAATCCTCATCGTAGAATTCGATGTAAGGCATGTAATTAGGCTCAAAATTGGTGATCCAATTGCGGGGCTCATTTTTGACAATTGCTTTTTTATCAATCCCAATAATATCACCGGGGCCGTAAAGAGCGATTTGCCGGTTGATGGTGTGCTCCAGGTCTGCCCCCTGTAATGCCTTGCCCTTTAATTTTAAAGAAACCGGGATAGTGGCACGCCCGGCACTGCTGCCGCCGGTGCCTATTTTATTGGCAATCCCCTGTCTTAGCCATGGTAAAAATGTGTATGTGGATATAGTATCGCTCATGCTGCCGGATTAATTTCGTTATTAGGCAGGACATGAAGCTCCCCATCCAGTTCCGGATTTACCAGAAGCTGTGCCTGCATATATTCCTTTGCCTGTGCCTGGCTGCTAAAATGTGCCTTTGCATCTAATATTGAATTGTTCGATATTTTGGCCACAGAGAAACCAGTATCGGTGATCTTTATCTGTGAATCAAAAGGCTGCAGGTTCTTCTTTGTTTGAAAAGAAACTTCTGCGCGGGATACGGTATTCGCCCGAAGAAAAACTCCAAACAGGCTTTTTATAATTTTAAATAAAACAGGAATTCCACGTTTATAATTAGTATCTACAGTGATTAGTTCATACCTAATATGTCTTTTTACACTTTTGCCGGTTTTAAGCTGCTCTCCACTTACCGAAAGCTCCATTCCACCCTCAATAGGCTGGTACGCAGGGCTGCTTAGTTTTTCGGCATCTTTTAGATCCTTGAACTGGGCGATAGCGAAATCTTCCTCCAGGGTCTTAATTTTTGACAGCTCACTATCCTGGGTTTCCAGGCTGAAGAAATTTGCATCTTCGGGCTTCTGACTTCCCATTTTTTCAAGCGTTAGGCTAAGTGGTATTTTACGCTGGCTCACCTGCAGCCTGCCAACGGGGTGCAGAACCAGTTCAGCTACAGTATCTATTTCTCTTAGGCTCACCAAAAGATTATTGTTCTTGGGAACCAGCGCCTTCCAGTTTTCCTTTTTCTCAAATTCAGCAACAAGGAGAGGCATAATTGAAATTGGTGGTAAGGTGGTATCTTTCTCTTCCCCCCAGGTAAAGTCAAAATCTACATCAATATCAAACAACAACAGGGAAATCGATCCTGTGCCCCGGGCATTCCAGGGAGCGGGACCTTCTAGGGACATCTTCACACGTACGCTGAAAAGTCCCGCGCCAAAAACCTTGACTGAAAGGGAGGCCGAAAGCTGAATGACCATATAAAATGGTGAGAACTGAAATAAGGCATCAAAACCTATATGGCCTTCAATTTTGAATTCGCTGAGTTTGAAGTATAGTTCAGCTTTAGCACCAAACTGGGCGGTATTGGAGGTTACAGCGAAATATCCCATCACCCGTATTTTACCCCAGGATTCGTTTAAAATGCTAAGGGAAATTCTTACGGGACCTGGAAATGGTAGTGCCGGCGGATTAAAAGCAGGATGGAACCCACCCACGCTGGAGACAAAGTTAGCCTTCGCGCCCCAGCCCACCAGTAATCCCATTTCGCCTTCCAGGGTGTAAAATAGAACCCTGGAGTCGTACATACTGGCAAAGAACCAGAGGCGCTCTTTATCAAATTCTATGGCACCAATAAAGTTGACCTGCAGTTTTATAAGCGAGGCTTCTTCTGTAGGCAATACGATCTTCAGAATTCCCAGGATGACAATATTACCCGGAATCTCAATAATGATCCCCAGGGAAATAGTAATAAGTGCCGGGGTGCCCCAGGCGAGTTTGGCCATGGGGCCAATGAGAAACCGGTCCTGCTGCACGGGGAAAAAGGTTTGCAGATCGCTAATGATTCGCGGGGCGTTCTCGATGATGTTGTTGGGAAACATAATTCCGTTCACTGCCCCGGTGCGTACCCCTGTGGCCAGTGCCTCCAGTTTCATAGTTCGGTTAAGACCCAGAAGGCCGCCCACGCCGAGAAGTGTAAAGCCGAACCCGAGCTGAATGCCGGCACCGAATCCTGCAGTTATGATCACTAGCATCGAAAAGCCATCAGAGCCATCCGGCATTTTGGTATTTATAATGCCTACGGCTTTAAGGGAAACGATCTCGCTGAAGGTGAGCTCCATTATACCAAAGTATTCTCCTTTTTCTGGCTTTAGGTCCAAAAAACCGCCTCCTTTTATCACACCTGCATCTATGGAGAGCCCCACACCTGTAGGGGGTTTGAAATCCATTAAAAAATCCAGAGGGCCAAGATTGCCCTGGTTATTTTCGGCAAAGTCGAATTTTGCCGTGATGCCCATCTGTTCAATAGCGGCTACAAGAGGTCCAAAATTTGCCGTAATACTGGTACTTAAATTAATTGGAATACCTGCTGAAGAAGGGTTTATCCCAATCTGCAATCCATTGAGGTTTAATAGGCCAATATCAATATGGGTGGGCAATTCAATTTCCAGTCCACCACCTCCTTTAAAGTAGACCCCATTTTTAGAACTCCAGGCCAGCGTTAGGTCAAAGGAACTTTCAATACCGCTTGCCGGCAATATATTTTGAAGAAACCCGTCTGCCCCTCCCAATTTAATAACCAGCTTTCCATTTTTTAGGTCCGTTTCCACAAAGATCTCATGTTCCCCATTTGAAATTACTGCGCCTCCTATTTTTACCGAAGTGCTTTGGAACTCTAATTTACTACCCTGTGGCGAACCCAGCAGTATGGTGGGCTCGCCGTCACTGTTTTGGTACTGGATGCCCGCAGAGAAACGAAGGGCTGAGGGTGGAAGCCCGGGATTATCGAGTAAGATCCCGGTTGCTATTTTTACTCCAGATGGTCGCACCATAACTGCAAGACCTGGGGAGACATCAAAACCAAAATTCAGAAGAAGTTTTATGTAATCGGTAAGTTCTATTTCTTCTTCTATTGAAGAATTGGCAAATGGAATAACTGAATATCCGGGCATTTCTCCCGCGGTTTGAGGAAGTGTCTGCAAGGCAAACCCCGTCTTCGTAACTATGGGTGGAATCTTATCCTCCCATAGAAACCATTTTAGTGCTAGCGGGTTAACTTCCCCGGGATTTATTGCATTCTTTGCAAGGTATTCCTGCATGGTGGGATGAAGCAGTTCCTGCCGTACATTATAACCAAAATTCTCCAGGAGTTCGTATAGGTTTTTAAAGAAATAATCATCCCTAAACTCTGCGGTACCCCATTTATAAGCTTTTGCAAAAATTGCGGCAGGGTCATTGAAAAAAGTTCCAATATCTTCCAGGAAAATTTCCTTTTTAAGATATGCCAGGCGTTTACCAGATTCCTCCACTTCTTCCATACGTATAATACCTATGGATTTTAACAACATCCCAATCTGTCCACGTTGTTCTATAAGATAATCTACAGCAAGTGTCTGGATAATCTGGGAGGGAAATTCGTTCTTGAAAGTGGTGGCATCCACGGTACCGGGAAGCTCCCCGGCCCCTAGGTTTTTAAGATTTTCAATGTCTGTAACCAAAGACTGTATTGCGGCAACCAGCTGGTCTAAATTCTCCTCATCTACCTGAATATTGTCCAGAAGGTCCAGCAGTTCAATTACCCTTCCCTCAAGATTTTTAATAGGATTTGGAATCACATCCAGGTCCCATCCCAGATCCCGCATAAATTCTCTAAAATCCTCGGAACTTTCCAGCGCAAATTTTAGCGGTTCAAAGAACAAAGCGAATTCCTCTGCAAGTAACGTGAAGGTGTCTCTTTCTGCCATGGTCAAAAAATTTAAACAGTTTGAAAAAGATCTGTATCGTTATGGTCGAGGTTTTCAAGCAAGATTCCATGGCTATTATTTTCAAAAGGATAATAGTTATATATCAGTTCATTAGCATTTTTATTAGTTGGATCGACAAAACCGCAAACAGGTACCCGAACATTATAAACAAACCTGCTCAAAGCTACTTTGATTTCCTTCTTTTTAAAATTGGGTGTGATTTTCCAGGTGTATCCATCTATCATATCCTGCTGGCTGGAATACCCTAACCTTTTAAAAATGGGAAAAGAATGTACAGGTAGGTTTCTCTCACTATTTCGAATAAAATTTTCGGCACTCTGAAGGTTTTTGGCATCGTCATTCATATCATGATCTATATTTTCTACAGTAAATTCTATACCGTCCCTTTTTGATTTAAAAACAACAGAAAAATGACGCCGATTGATTTCCCTGCCATTTCTATCCTTTATTGGTGGAACAAAGTTCACCCACTGTTTTATAGTTCTATTCTCGTTTTCAGGGGGATCGGGTTTGGAACCCATTGTTTCCATATTTCCTCACTAGGTAAAACAATAGCAAGGGAAATGAAATCAAAATTTTTGCTCATAAAGGCTTGTATGAGCTCAGCCCAAGAGTTTGCCCCCTTAAAAGGTTCTTTGACGAATAGCTCAAAATCGTATTTTAAATACAAAATTTGTCCAGCAGAATTAATAGTCCTACAAACGTAAAGATGTTTGGAAGCGCTCACTGGAACCTGATTGCCAAAGACTTCTTTTAATTTTACTAAATATGGAATCGTCCTGTCGCTTCCCACATTGCAAGCAACAAGATGCACTTTCGTATTGGGACCTACAGTATTGGGGCCTATTTTGACCAGTCCTTTTGCGAGTGCTGCTTCAAGCGTTTCATATAGTATTGAGGACTCATCCTTATTGTCATCGTCAACATCTGCCAGGTGTAGGCCCAGCCATCCCCGAGCTGCACCGTGAGAGACCATAAAAATAGTATCGGCAGGTTTGGCAATGTCAGTATCATTCTCAAGACAATCAAAAAGCTGGTCTATACGAATAACCCGTACCCGTTTAGAAGATCCGGGTGTTTCCTGTTTGGTTACGATCAATTCCGTATTGGGCCGCGAGCGAAAAGCAGGGGTAAAAGAATCCCTGTCCTCTGCCCTATCTTGTGTATAGTGATAATCCATAAGGGGTGCTTCAATTTTGAAATTTTTACAGTCCGGAACTTTTTTACCTAAAAGAAAAATCAGCTCTTTTTTAACACGCTTCCATTCACAGGAACCACTTCCGGTCATTTATACCGGTTCCCTGCCATTTTATTTTATAAACCTATTGGTGTGGATTTCCAGCAGGTATTCCATCTTTTGATGGTAGAATAATATATTACTTGGTTCTAAGTAACCCAGTCCTGAACACCTGCTTCTTTAAAAAGAAAAAGAAGAAATAACCATTATCTCCCATCTCCTATTACAGACAAGCGCCTGATCTGTTTCATAAAATCTGTAGGGAAATAATTGATTATCATAAAGTTAACAAAAAAATTGAAAGGTGAACAATTAATTTTAAAAAACTGATTTTAAAAATTTTCAGAAGTGCTGAACCGGCAACTTAGTGGATACAAATTGCTGTAATAAATTCAGAAGTATGCGTTGCAGCCTTTTTAATCTCCTTCCTTTTTTTTTTAGATATTATAACAATACTAAAAGGCCATTTACCATTCCCCTTTACGGTTTCCCGTAACAGCCCTCATAAAAAATCTTTTACCTTTGAGGGAAGGTGTTTAAAAACCCTTGAAAACATGGGATCAATCTTACTTTATGTTAATGAAATTAACTAACTTTCCCCCTCAGTTTCTTCCCTACACGAACCTGATTTTTCATAAACAGCATTTTACCCCCATTTAATGGCAAAAGCAGACATTGATTTTGAAAAAGAACTCTGGGATGCGGCGAACGAGTTACGCGGCGCGGTATCTGAGAATAACTATAAAAACTACATCCTTCCCCTTGTTTTCGTAAAGCACCTTAGCGAACGCTATGAGGTGGTGCGAGAGGAACTCAAGGAGCAGCTTAATGATCCTCAATCTGATTATTACACTACAGATACCGAGGAGATCAATTACGTCCTGGAGGACCGGGATGAATACCGTTCCCGAAATACTTTTAAAATTCCCGAAACCGCTTCCTGGCAGTATTTGAAGGATAATGCCGAGCAGGATGATATCAAGGTGAAGGTAGATGATGCCTTTGATGTGATCCAGGAACTTTTGACGGGCTATAACCCCAGCTGGTGAATATTTTGCCGCGGATCTTTGTGCGGAGTGAATTATCACCCAAACAGACCGGCGGAATCATCAACCTCCTCTCCCACCCTAAATTTTCTGAAAAGGAAAATCCCGAAAGCGATATCCTGGGCCGTATCTATGAATACTATATTGGCCGATTTGCAATGGCTGAAGGTTCGGGTGCGGGGCAGTTCTTTACGCCCGGAAGTATTGTAAGGCTGCTGGTGGAAATATTGGAGCCTTTCAAAGGCCGCATCTTTGACCCGGCTTGTGGAAGTGGCGGTATGTTTGTGCAGAGTTTGAAGTTCATCAAAGAACACGGTGGAAACAAAAAAGACATCGCGATCTATGGGCAGGAAATGACCGCGCAAACTTTACGGTTGTGTCTTATGAACCTGATGCTGCGGGACCTGTCTTTTGATATTAAACTGGGAAATTCCCTGCTTGATGACAAGTTCCCAAACCTGAAAGCCGACTATATCATTGCCAATCCGCCATTTAATGTGAGCAACTGGCATCCTGAAGATCTGCCAGATGGTGATCCCCGGTTATTTGGTCCCAAGGAAGAATTCACTACAGATGGCAGTGCCAATTATATGTGGATGCAAACTTTCTGGCACCATTTAAGCGACACGGGAACTGCCGGGATTGTAATGGCAAACGGCGCGATGACCTCCAACAACAAGGGAGAGAAAAACGTGCGGCAGCATATGGTAGACAATTCTATGATAGATGCCATTGTTCGCCTGCCCGATAAGCTGTTCCTCACCACCGGGATCCCCGCCTGCCTTTTCATCCTGAGCAAGAACCGCGACGGAAATGACGGCACCCACCGCGAACGCAACAACGAGATCCTGTTCCTGGATGCCTCAAAGATGGGTACAATGGCCAGCAGAAAACTGCGGGTTTTTAGCGATGACGATATTAATAAGATTGCAGAAACTTACCACAACTGGAGAAACCGTGAAGGAAATTACGAAGATGTCGAAGGGTTCTGTAAAGCGACGGCTTTGGAGGACGTACAAAAGCAAGATTATAAATTAACGCCGGGTATTTATGTTGGAACCGAGGCCGAAGAAGATGACGGAATTCCATTTGGGGAAAAGATGGAGGGTCTAAAGGCACAGTTGCTTGAGCAGTTTGAAAAAGGGGAAGAATTGAAGGAAAAGATTAAAGCTAATTTTAATAAAATAATTTAGAAACAAAAAAAGTGGCCTTATTATAACATCTTTAAAGAAAAGGAATAAAATACACTGAACGCAATTTAAAGTCCGTACTAATTAATGAAAGAAATTGTAGAAAAAATATCCTCTTATAACCTATTCAATTACCTTTTGCCAGGTATATTATTTGTCATTTTTTTAAGAGAAATCACCAATTACGATTTAGTTCAAGAGGACTTCTTCATTGGTGCTTTTTTGTACTACTTTATTGGATTGGTCATTAGTCGTTTTGGTTCTCTAATTATCAGTGAATTTTTACAAAATATAAAGTTCATAAAATTGGCGGATTATCAGGAGTTCATTCTTGCAAGTGATAAAGATCAAAAAATTGAATTATTTTCCGAGATCAACAATATGTATAGGACTATAATCTCTTTTCTGACATTATTGCTTTTGGCTAAACTATACGAGATTCTATCTATTCGAATTGGTATTTCGCAAATGTTATCTTACATATTACTGATAATAGTACTAATAATACTATTCATATTTTCTTATAAAAAACAATTAGGATATATAGCAAAAAGGATTTCATCGAGAAATAAACAATAAAATTTAAAATAATGGCAAAACATTGCGAAGTTGTATTCTGGGACGTTCAACACGGACATATGACTTATATTAAAACACCTAATAATAGACATATTGTTATTGATTTAGGAACAGGTGATTATTCTAAAGGAAAAGAAGCCTTCAGTCCTTTATTACATCTAAGGGATAAATATGGGGTAAAACAATTGGATTATGTTATAATAACTCATCCACATCTGGACCACATCGATGATATTCTCAATTTTGATGCTCTAAATCCAAAAGTCTTAAGAAGGCCCAAACATTTAAGTAATGCGGAAGTAATGGAGCGTGTCATAGAAAGAGATAGAAAGAAATTTGAAAAATATTGTGAGATTAACAACAGATATAATCAGTCTATCGAAGCTGGTTCAAGTGATAGTGTAGCAAATCCCGAAAATTGGGGGGACTTCAAATCAAATCATATACTCCTTCTTCTTGTAATCACAATAATTTTAATAATCACAGTATTATCACAGTTATAGAATATGCCAATATTAAAATAGTTATTCCAGGAGATAATGAAAAATGCTCCTTTGATGAATTATTGGCGAAGGATGATTTTCGGAATAAGATAAAAAATGCAGATATACTGGTTGCTCCACATCACGGGAGAGAATCCGGGTATAATGAGGATTTCGTAAATCTTGTAAACCCCCGGTTAACAATCGTTTCGGATGGGAGATTTTGCGATACCAGTTATAATGCACAATACACTAAAAAAAGTAGAGGATGGAAAGTTCACAAAACCAGTAACGGAACTTCACGAGATAGAAAATGTTTGACCACAGCATCAGACGGAGAAGTGGTTGCTCATTTCGGATATAACAGCTCCGATAAGAGCTTTTTATACGTGAAAACAAAGTAAAGTATTACCTATAATTTGTTTTTAATCAGTTTTGGATCGAAACACAGTGCACGCTATCTCTGCGATTTGTCCTGCGGATAATCACGCCAGCGAGCTCACACTGTTTATAAAGGACGTTCACACAAATTTTTTTAACAAATGAATGATGAATTTCAGCTAAAAGGAGAGTTTTATTTACCCTCTAATAAAGATTCAAAAGTTTTCGGAACATTAAATTATAGCGAAAGCCAAGGTACATATCTCGATCTTTTTGGAAGTTTTAATAACAGTGAAGATGAAGAAGAAATAATATGGGGAGAACTTGAAAATGGTAAAATTGTAACATTATACAATTCATTTATAGTACATAAAAAATACGGTTCAACTGATTTAGATAAGTACTACTGCAATTTTATTTTTTTATATGTTTTTTTTAATTCTAAAAAAGACATCCAATTCAATAAGGTTTCGGTTTGCTATTCTCATTTAGATGAATGGCTTAACATAAGAGCTTTTAAAATAGAACCTATTCCTAAGGTAAAATATGGTTATCGAATAGAATATATTCTCCCATCAACAATAGAATATCAAGTTGGCAAACTTAATATTGCTTTTAGTTTTAGTGCAAACGGACCGTCCCGAAATTTCGTTCAAAAAGAAGCTAAAATTTCCCAAACGGCTTATGTAGTTTTCAAAACAGGAAAGAAGAGACAGTTTGACAAAATATCAGATGATATAAATCATTTTAGTAACTTTTTAAGTTTGGCAACGCAAAGACCAATTTATTATAAAGAATTAATTGGCTACCTAAATATTGGGAAGAAAAATAACCTCCAAAAGTGTAAAATCCTTCTTAAGAAAACTTCCCGCAAAGAAGAAAAGCAAATTCTTCCTCCCAATATGCTTTTACCATACAAACGAATAGAAGATCGATTTCAGAGTTTTATTTCAAATTGGTATAGAAATAAGAAAAAATTAGAAACAACATTGATACCTCATATGAGCGTATATAGAGATATAACTTTATATGAATCAGATAAATTTCTAAACCTCACAAGAGCATTAGAAGCATTTCATAGAGATTTTATTCATAAAAACTCAATCAATAAAACAAGATATATTGAGTCCATTAGAAGCCTTTCATATTCGTATAATTGGTTATTAAAAATTAAAAGCATTCCTGCTTTTTCGACTAAAATGCTTAAGTATCGAAATGACTTAACTCACAGTAACCCGCTTCAAACAGAGCTGATGAAGAAGTATTTAAGTCTTTTTAATATATCAGAAAAACTTAAAATAATTAATACTTGTCTGATCTTTCACGAAATGGGAATTTCAAGGAAGGAATTAAAAAATCTTTTGGAAGATACAGGACTATATGTCCATTTAAAACACAATTTGAAGTAATCGTGCCAATACTGTAGAATGAAGAAATACAATTAACTCATTGTTGTAAACAATTTGGAAAAACCAAAATATAATAAATATGTCAAAATTTCTGAACACGACCGGTGTCTCTTATCATCTTGAAGAATTAATTAAAAACACGACTGATCGTTTAATATTGATAAGTCCATATCTACAATTCCACAACAGGATTAAAGACCATATTCATAACCTTAATATTCAAAAAAAGGATATAAGGATTGTTTACAGAGAAAGTAAACTCCAATTAGATGAAAGTAACTGGCTTGAAAGCCAGATCGGTGTTAGAACAAGTGTATGTTCAACTTTACACGCCAAATGCTACTTAAATGAAAGTGAAGCTATTGTTACATCAATGAATCTATATTCATTTTCACAACAAAATAATGATGAAATGGGAATTTACGTTTCAAAAGATACCGACCCCGATCTTTATAATGACATATATACAGAAGCACAAAGATTATTGACCATTAGCGAAGAAATAAGAGTTTCCGTTAAAAAAGTTGATAAACAAGCAGAGGACAAGAAGAATGAAAAAGATCAAACAAAAAAACCAAATTCGGATTTTTCGCAATCAAAATATTTAACTACTAAAGAGCTTTCTCAGAAAACCGGACTTAGTAGTCGAAAAGTGAATTCAATTTTGGTTGATAAGAAATTGATGTACAAAAAGGATGATGATTGGTTTTATACCAAAAAAGGAAATGAATTTGGTGCAGAACAAAAAGAAGGTGCGTATGGTAAATTTGTCGTTTGGCCAGAAGAAATAATAGACTCCGTCCTTAAATAATATGTAAAAGAACTATTTACAAGAAATAACACGATTGCAGATTATCTGTCAAAAATGTCATTTTTGACTACCTTTTAAAAACCTGCTAAACACAAATATGGAAAATTGGAATAAACTCTGCTACTACCTTTCTGAAAAAATTCAAACAGACATTCCAGAGAATGAGTTTGAACCAATTGTAGAAAAAGGTTTAGAAATCTTAGGTTGGGATGAATTTTCTGGAGATTTTGAAATTAGACCCAATTATCAATTAGGATCGACTAAAAATAGTCTAAGACCGGACTTCGTAGTAAAACAAAGTGAAACAGGGGAAAAATTATTTGTAGTAGAAATCAAAAGGCCCAAGGTTCCATTAAGTAGTCAAAATCAAACGCAGTTATCAACTTATATGCGCCAATTCAAATTGGATTTTGGAATTTTAATCGGACCACAAATTCAAATCTTCTATGACGGCAATCTAAACATAAATGAAAATGCGACTTTAATTGAAAATATTGAATTTAAACGTGACAACGAAAAAGGAAAACATTTTGTAGATCTGTTTTCAAAAGAATCTTTCAATAAAAATGAATTGTATGATTTTGCTAAAAGGTCATTCAAGAAGATCAATGAAAGAGAAACAGAAAAGGAGATAAAAAAAGAAATATTATCGAATGATTTTAAAGAAGTTGTGTGGGATCTTATAATTAAGAAACTATCGACAGAATATGATATTAATTTGGTCTCTAAAGTTATAGAAAACATTAGGCTCGAAATCTCCGAAAAAAATTCCCAAATTCCCGAAAAGGAAAGGGCATTTAAAAACAACAATTATTCAGGAGAAATTTACTCAAATGACAT
The DNA here is from genome assembly GCF_006159205.1 of Antarcticibacterium flavum. Taxonomy (NCBI): domain Bacteria; kingdom Pseudomonadati; phylum Bacteroidota; class Flavobacteriia; order Flavobacteriales; family Flavobacteriaceae; genus Antarcticibacterium; species Antarcticibacterium flavum. Next base: position 637,977 of record NZ_CP040812.1, read on the forward strand.
TTTACCTATTCAATTAAATCCGCCTTCAGAAAAGGAATTTAAAGAAAGATTGCTGTCCTCTAAAACTGCCTATATTACGATCTTCTACAAAGATGGGAGAACCAGGCAAAAAGTCTGGAATGCCAATAGATTTAACGAAAGCTCCCATTTATTAGGAAACATCAGATCAAGACCTGATTTTAGAAATGGTAACTGGCAAAAACTGAAAATAGAAAAAGTATTAGTTTCAATTTACAAATGAGGTGAGAATGCTTGGCAACAATGAAAAATATAAACTGCTAAATACCTGTCAAAAATGGCATTTTTGACTACTAATTATAATCAATAACTAATGCCAGAAAACTGGAAAACATATAAATTAGAAGATCTTACAACAAGAGTTACAGTTGGCTTCGTTGGATCAATGGCTCAGGAATATGTTGAAAATGGCATCCCTATGCTGAGGAGTCAAAATATCAAACCATTTTGTTTGGATTATGGTAACCTAAAATATATTTCTCCCAAATTTCACGAGAAAATAAGGAAGTCAAGTTTAAAAAAAGATGACGTTGCTATCGTGCGAACCGGGAATCCTGGTACCGCTTGTGTAATACCCGAAGGAATACCTCAGTTAAATTGTTCTGATTTGGTAATTGCAACACCTAATAAATCTAAAATAGATCCTCACTTCCTAAGTTTTTACTTTAACTCAATAGCCAGAAATTATATTAGTTCGGAATTAGTAGGAGCAGTCCAACAGCATTTTAATGTTGGTTCTGCTAAGAAAATGGAAATTAAACTTCCAAAGATAGAGGAACAGCATAAGATCGTTTCCATTCTTAAAGCTATTCAAGACAAGATCGAGCTCAACCTCCAGATGAACAAAACCCTGGAAGAAATGGCTATGGCTTTATACAAACACTGGTTTGTTGATTTTGGGCCGTTTCAGGATGGGGAATTTGTAGCTACTGAATTGGGGGAAATTCCGAAGGGATGGGAGGTGAAATCCATAAGTGCATTTGGCAAAATTGTCTGCGGTAAAACTCCATCTAAAAAAGATCCTGATAACTTTACTCAAATTGGTGGTTACCCTTTTATAAAAATACCTGAAATGCACGGTAATGTATTTCTTACTGAAACATTAGAAAAAGTATCTGAAAAAGGAAATCAAATTCAAGCAAAGAAATTATTGCCTTCGGGTTGTATTAATGTTAGTTGTATTGCAACCGTAGGATTAGTTACCATTAATGCATTTCCGTCACATACAAATCAACAAATCAATTCCATAATTCCGGAGAAAACAATTTATCGGTATTACTTATATTTAACAATGATTTCATTAAAGGAAAGGTTTCTAAATGAAGCGAGTGGTGGTTCAGCAACATTAAATATGAATACCTCTACCTTTTCAAATATTGAAATTCTTAAACCTGATGAGGAAACTCTTCAGAAATTTTCAGAAATGACTACATCTATTTTCAGTAAAATTCTTCAAAATCAAGAAGAAAACCAAACCCTCACCCAACTCCGCGACACCTTATTGCCAAAACTCATCAGCGGGGAAGTCCGCGTGAAAGACGTGGAGAAAACCTTAACAGAAGTCTTATGACACAAATGATCGAGATCACGGTGCAAAAGGCTGCCATAGAGTGCCTTCAGGAGTTGGGGTACACTTATAAAGTTGGCAATTCCCTGCAGCGGGATCTCAAAAAGGTGGTTTTGGAGGAGGATCTACGGGAATTTTTAGTCAGTTCCTATCCCGACGTTCCGGCAACCGCCATTAACGAAGCCCTGGCTGCTTTTACGCAGCACCAGGGAATGGATCTCGATCACCGCAACCGCGATTTTCATCTTAAAATGACCCAGGGGATTTCCATTACCTGGAAAGATGCTTCGGGCAAAGAACAGGCCCGGCACCTCTACCCTATCAATTACAAGGAACCTGAGAAAAATACTTTTGTGTGTGCAGATGAAGTGAAGATCGTTGGCAAGAACAGCCGGCGCACAGATCTGCTCATCTTCATCAACGGACTTCCGCTCATTGTTTTTGAATTCAAGAATATGTTTGATCCCGAGGTGGGTGTGGAAAACGCGCATCGGCAAATTGGGCATTACTTTCAGGATATTCCACAGCTGTTTGATTACAATGCCATCACGGTAGTTTCAGATGGGCTGGAAACCCTGCACGGGATGTACAACTCCTCCCTAAAGTGGTTTGCTCCGTGGAAAAGTGTACACGGGGATGACCTTCAGCAGCAACAGGAACTTCAGCTGGAAACCTTGCTGAAGGGATTATTTCCGAAGAAAACCTTATTAAATTACCTGCAAAACTTCATTTTCCACGAAGACCACAACGGGAAAATAATCAAGAAAGGCGCAAAATATCACCAGTACTGGGGCATCAAAAAAGCGGTGGACTCTGCGGTAGAAAATATAAAACCCGCGGGTGACGGCCGTCTGGGGGTGATCTGGCACACGCAGGGATCTGGCAAAAGCATTTCGATGGCCATCCTTACCGGGATCCTAAGGCAAATGCCCGAAATGAAAAATCCCACCATCCTCATCCAGGTAGACCGCAATGACCTGGACCAGCAACTCTATGAGAATTTTGTGCTGTGCAAAGACCTGGTAGGCCACGTACAACACGCCGACACCACAGATGAGCTGCGGGCCCTGCTGAGCACCGATGGCGGCGGGGTGATCTTTACCACCATTGAGAAATTTCGGTTAAAAGAACTGGCTTCGGGAAAAGAGCTCTCCCACCCTGTACTTTCTGAACGTTTCAACCTTATCGTGATGGCAGATGAAGCCCACCGCACCCAGTACGGGTTCCATAGCGGCGGCTTTGCGCAGAACATAAGGCGCGCCCTGCCCAATGCCTCCTTTATAGGCTTCACCGGAACTCCCGTAGATGGCAAAGATGCCGATACCCAACAGGTTTTTGGCCCCACCATTCACACCTACGATATCAAACAGGCCGTGGAAGACGGTGCCACGGTGCCCATTTATTACGAGCCAAAAATGGTTCCGCTCAACATCAAAGCCAAATATGATAAGGAGCTGGATGAAATGGAAGAAGATGAGGACGAGGAGAACAATGCCGTTTGGGCCGCGATAGAAGATGCCGCCGGGGCTGCTGACCGCGTGGAAAGGGTTGCCAAAGACATCCTCACCCATTTTAAGGCCAGGACAGAAAGCCTGGAAGGCAAAGCGATGATCGTTTGTATGAGCCGAAAGAACTGCGTAAAAATGTATAATGCCCTCACCGCGCTGGAAGCTTGCCCTGAAATAGTCGTGATAATGACCGGAAACATTAGCAAAGATCCGCCGGCCTGGAATCCTCATATACGAACCAAAGATGCGATGGAAGCCATAAAAAAACGTTTCCGCACGCCTGAGGACCCGTTACAAATTGTGATCGTTCGCGATATGTGGCTCACGGGATTTGATGCCCCCTGCGCCCATACGATGTATGTAGATAAGATAATGAAAGGCCATAACCTGATGCAGGCCATAGCGAGGGTGAACAGAGTCTTTAAAGACAAGCCCAACGGACTCGTAGTGGATTTTATAGGCATTTCCGGTTTTTTGGCCGAAGCCACCAAAAAATACACCGCCGGCGGTGGGGAAGGAAAACCCACGCTGGATCTTGAAGTAGCGGTGAAACTTTGCCTGAGGCAGTTTGAGAAAGTGAAGGATCTGATAGGTGAATTTTCTGCGGAAGGTCTCAATGCAATGACCGATATGGACAAGATGAAATGGTCCAGCGGAGTGGTGAACAATCTTCTGAAATCTGATCCTGTGACCGATGCCTTTTTGCTCGAAGAGCGGAAGCTGGCAGAACTGGTGGCAATGACCAGTTCAGATAAGCGAATTTGGGAGATACAGGAAGAGCTGGCGATCATTCAGAAGATAAGGCAACTCATAAGAAAGATCAAGTTCCCTCCCGGTCCGCGCAGGGAAAAGAATGAAAAGATAAAAGACCTGATAAGCAAATCCCTGGAATCGCAGGAGATTGTAGACCTGGCAAAAATGTACAATCTGGATAAGATCGATATTTCCATAGTAGACGACAGGTTTCAGGCCATTGTAAAGGAAAAAGGCGACGAGAACATCAAAGTAGAATTGCTGCGCAGGATCATCAATGACGAGATACGGGTGCGAATGCCAAAAAACATCCGCCGGATGCGCAAGCTGAAAGACGAGCTGGAAAAAGTGCTGAGCAACTACCACCGGAATTCATTGGATTCCATCGCCGCCATCAAGCACCTGCTGGATATTGCCAATGAATTTCAGCAGGATGACATCAGGACAAAACAACTCGGTTTAACCGAGGACGAGCTTGCTTTTTATGACCTTTTATCAGCCAACGAAAAGCTACTTAACCAAACCGGCCCCATCCAGGATCTGGTCCACAAAGTAGTAGATTCGGTAAAGAAAAACCTCCAGCTCGACTGGACCAAAAAAGAAGACGCGAGAGCCGCCATTCGCTTAGCTGTTAAAAAAGAATTACGCGGCAAAGTGCCATTTTCTGAACTGGACAATTTACTGAAAGAGGTGATCGAACAGGCCGAGGGGCAGTATGGGGATTGGCCTTTGGAGGCGTGAGGGGTTGTTGGTTGTCGGTTGTCGGTTGTAGGTTGTAGGTTGTAGGTTGTAGGTTGTAGGTTGTGGGTTGTGGGTTGTGGGTTGTGGGTTGTGGGTTGTGGGTTGTAGGTTGTGGGTTGTCTGTTGTCTGTTGTCTGTTGTCGGTTGTCGGTTGTCAGTTGTCAGTTGTCGGTTGTAGTTGAAAAAAGCGAACCCGTTGGCGCGGATTTGCAATCCGTGACGACGACCTCAGCCAACGAGGGCTGATGATATTTAGAAGATAATTATTTAAAAAACCACTGCACGTCAGTTCGAGTGTTTTTTACTGCAGCGATAGCGGAAGGAAAAAATGAATCGAGAACAGGTTGGTAGTTCCAAACTCCCTCGTGTCCTGGCTCGAGCTGACGAGAATCCTTTTACCCCATTGACAGCAGTACTTTGCTAATCATAATGAAATCTGCATTTCGCGATTAAAATTTCTTCTTCTTTATATTGATAGATCAATCTGTGTTCACTATCAATTCGTCTTGACCAAAATCCGGCGTATTTATGTTTTAAAGGTTCCGGTTTTCCAGGTCCATCAAAAGGGTGGCGAGCAATGTCTTTTAGAAGTTCGTTAATTTTCTTTAGTTTTTTCTTATCCGTTTTTTGCCAGTATAAATAATCCTCCCAGGACTCGTCAACAAATATATACTTCATCTGGCTATTTCGGTTCGAATTGTGCCAGTGATTTCGGTCGGTTAGTGCCAGGCATTTCGGTTTGATTTGTGCCACTTTTTGGCAGCAATGAAAATCATAACGGTTCAAATTGTGCCAGTCATTTCGGTTTGATTTGTGCCACTTCCGGAATTCAAGGAACCATAACGGTTCGTTTTGTGCCAGTCGTATCGGTTCGTTTTGTGCCACTTTGGAAGATCAAGTAATATCTTGTTGCAAAAAATGTAATAAGATATGGCCAACACCCTTGATCCGATGGACTTAAAACAAATTATTACCTTAAAACTGGATGGTTTTAGTAACCGTAAAATCGGTGCTACTCTGGGCATCTCCCGAAACACTGTCAACAGCTACATGAAGCTTTTTAAGGCCAGTGACTATTCTTTTAAAGAACTACTATCCTTTGATAATGCACGCCTGGATGCGCTTTTTCCTTCACATACCACTATTGATAATGAGCGGCATGATGAACTGATGCTCTACTTTGAAGGGGTCAATAAGGCCCGGAATCATCCTGGTTTTACGTTTTTATACCATTATCAGGAATATGCACAACATGCTTCCCAGCCTTATAGCTACACGCAGTTTATGGAGCATTACCGGCGTAAATATGCTAAGGTCAAAGGTTCTATGAAACTTGAGCACGAAGCAGGTAATGAGATGTACATTGATTATACGGGCAAAAAACTGCATATCGTTGATAAAGACACTGGAGAACTTATTCCCGTAGAAGTATTTATTGCTATCCTTCCTAACAGCCAGTATACTTACGTAGAGGCTAGTCAAAGCCAGAAACGGGAGGATCTTATCACTTCTTGCGGTAATGCATTACATTTTTATGGAGGTGTGCCTAAAGCCATTGTATCAGATAACTTAAAATCTGCAGTGACCAGGGCAAGTAAATATGAGCCGGAGATCAACCGAAGCTTTAAAGACTTTGCCCGCCATTATAACTGTGTGATCAATCCCACCCGCAGCTATGCTCCACAGGATAAAGCTCTGGTGGAGAATGCAGTCCACCTGGTCTATCAACGGATTTATTATCCCTTGCGGGAGATGACCTTCTTCTCCTTAAAAGATCTAAACCGGGAGATAAAACGCCTGCTTGTTACCTATAATAATTTACTGTTCCAGCGAAAGGAAGCCAGCCGCAGGGAACTCTTTCAATCCATAGAGCGGGAATACCTAAAACCCTTGCCTACATCTGCCTATGAGATCAAGGATTATAAACGTGCAAAGGTTCAGAAGATGGGATATGTATACTTCTCTCCAGATAAAAGTTATTATAGCGTTCCTTACCGATACATCGGCAAAAAGACTCTGATCCATTATACAAAAAGTGTGGTAGAGGTTTATTATAACCACGTTCGAATTGCCCTGCATCAGCGAAATCCTGTTAAGGGAACCTACACCACAAATACAGAACACTTAAGTAGCACCCATAAAGGATATACCTCCTGGAGTCCTGAATACTTTAAAAACAAAGCCGCTGCGCATGGGGCTAACGTAGTGAGCTGTGTAGAAAAGATCCTTGCTGACAGTGACTATCCTGAAACAGGTTACAAACGGGTGATGGGGCTTATCATGCTTCACAAGTCCTACAGTTCCCAGAGGCTTGACAATGCGTGTAAAAGAGCTTTGCAGGCAGATGCGGCTTCATACAAGCGGATCAAAAAGATATTAGAAAACAACCTCGACCAAAGCTCCCTCTTTTACCAGGACCTTGAAGAAGATAAGACCCATATTCCATCCCATCAAAACATTAGGGGTGCTGCTGCTTACAAGTAAAACTCATTTAAATCAGAAATATGAATAACAATCAAACTATTGAAAAATTAAAACAAATGCGATTGGGTGCTATGGCCCAGCTACATCATCAGTACGTGAACAACAATCAACTAAACGATATTACTGCCGATGAATACCTGGCACTACTGGCAGACCACGAATGGGAGGATCGCGAGAACCGAAAGATTGACCGTCTTTTTAAACAAGCAAACTTTAGGCAGAAAGCAAGTCTTGCTGAAGTGAACTACACCTCCAGTCGTAATCTGGATAAGAATATGTTTGTACGCCTGGGATCCTTGGACTTTATAAGCAGAAGAGAAAATGTTATTCTCACCGGTGCCTCCGGTGTTGGTAAAAGCTATTTAGCCCAGGCTTTAGGCCACCAGGCTTGCCTTATGGGGTATAAAACTGTATACTCAAATACAGCCCGCCTTTTTAAAAAATTTAAACTTTGTAAAGTTGATGGAACCTATCTTAAAGAACTCAATAAACTTCTTAAAGCAGATCTACTCATCCTTGATGACTTTGGACTTCAGGCCTTCGATAATCACGCAAGAGAGACCTTAATGGATATTATAGATGACCGCTACAATAAAACATCTACTATACTATCCTCTCAAATACCGGTATCTGCATGGTACGATATTATTGGAGAAGGAACTATTGCTGATGCGATCCTGGACAGAATTGTAAACTCATCTCACAGGATAGATCTCAAAGGAGAATCATTAAGAAAAGGAGTTTTAAAAAACGAGTAACATTAATTTTTTATATAATTGCAGTATCTTTCAAAGTGGCACTGTTTGAACCGAAATCAGTGGCACGGTCACTCCGAAATAGCCATCATCTAATTATCGATTAAGTCCTTGTTGAAAGTCTTTCCGTTTTTTAGTTTATTAATTGCAGAATCCAGTCGTAACTCATTCTTTCGGGAGGACAATTCGTGATTTGTTGCCATTAAGGAATTGTATTCCTGTAGCGACATCACGACAATTCCAGAATCCTTACCTCGATTTATAATCAGAGTTTCAAAGTTTTTCACAACCCTGTCTAAATAAGTTTTCATATCCTTTCTAAAATCGGAAACAGTTGTTATTTGCATAATATCGGATTTTATATAGTACAAATATATGTACAAAATATTGTGCGTACAATTTTTTCGCATTGCTGTCAGCAGAGGTGATGAGAAATCCTCAGTTTCCACTGTTCAGGAATTAATTCGGATCATTCGTCAGTTGGAGATTTTCGGCAGGAGGCTTAGTGATATAAATAAAAACTTAAAAAAAGAAAAACTGCGCCAGGATGGCAAAACGATAGACAGCATTGTAAAAGCCAAAAAAGGCGGGAGGTTAAAAATTGCCTCCCGCTTTTTTATTTACTGTATATAAAAATATTTACTGCGAATGTAAAATCCGTACCATTTTGGGTTTTAAAGATTCTCCCTCTCTCTCCACTTCCACTTCAAGCCGTTGTCCCTGCTGGAGGGCGTCAAAATCCACCTGCTCCCCGTTTCGCATAAATTGAGTGTCGTTGGAAGTGTATAATTCAAGGGTCCTGTTATCATCCAGGTCGAGGTAGATCTCGTTCTGTTCGCGATCCACTATCCTGGCCGTGCCGGTATAGGTGCCGGAAGCTACCACATCTGTATCTTCCAGTTCTTTGGTTTCCCGGTCGCCCATGACCTTTTCTGTAGCATCATTATCCAAACTCCTGGAATCCCTGTTTTCGTCTTTACAGGACTGGAGCCCGGTTAAAAAGATGAATGCTGCGGAAAATAATAAAATTGTCCTTTTCATGTCTGTTTACATTTGAAATTCAACAGCAAGTTAGGAGATGCATTTTTTTCAGCCGATTATTTAAAGAAAGTTTAGCGGTAAAGGATTGATATTTTAACACATTTTATAAAAATAGAGGCTAGACCGGTATCGCTTATAGAATATAGACTTTTAAGGTGTTTGTTCTAACTCACAATCAGGGAAATTCCAAATTCCAGGCCAATGTTGTCCGATTAAAATATGTAAAATTTCTATTAACCCTTTCTATATATAGTCAAAGGACATATCAACCTCGACCAGGGGGTAGTTTTGGATTTAAATAGTTTAGGGAATTTCAAGTTATTTAGCAGAATGTAAGAAACTATTTTCCAGGCGCTCAGATTTTAGTCTAGGTTCTATATTCTAGCAGCGGAGCGGTCCAGACTCTTTTTCCGGACAACAATGATTCCAGGCACCTAATTCCAAATTCCAAGCAACAAAATCCAAATTCCAAAATACACTCTGAAACCCAGATTTTTTCTAATCCACGAAACGTCATGCAGAGACTGCAAAACAGAAATCTTTAAGCAGAGATGAAAAAAATACCTTCAGCAATAATTAATTTTGTTTAATTATTACACCGATTCATTAAACATTCTGTATCTTGTAGAAAAATTCATTCACTTTAAAACTACAAGACTATGTTCGGATTATTCAAAAAGAAAACAGAAAAGGAAAAATTACAGGAGAAGTACCAGCAGCTGCAAAAGGAGTCCTTTGACCTCTCCACCAGCAACAGGAAATTAAGCGATCAAAAAGCCTTTGAAGCTGAAGAGGTCATGAAACAACTTGAGAAGTTAAAATCCCCCAGCCCCCAAAGGGGGAGTAAAAAACTTCTTGTTTTTAGGCACCAACAAACTAGCCACGTCATGCTGGACTTGTTTCAGCATCTGGTGTCTGGGGGAGTACCACCGCTTTCACCTGCTGTTGCCACTTAAGCCCGTTTCTACTACCAATAAAAATTACGGTATAACTCTACTCCTACTCCCCCAGAACCCTTCCGTCTTGAGCGGTAGGATGATTTGCTTAATAAAATAATTTTAGCCGCTCAATCCACCTTCCCTTGAAAAAAGGGAAGGAGCTTTTGGTTTTTGTATATTTAGAAATACATAATTAAAATAAACTAGCCATGTCATGCTGGACTTGTTTCAGCATCTGGCGTCCTATTCAGGAGATTTATCTTCATACTGCACCTGTTCTGAAATACCGCTCCCGATAAAACAAAAGCGTTGCCTTAGCATCCCTTCTTTGCCCAATTCTCCACCAAAGCCTCCTTTCACGTTAGACCCTGGAAAAATTTACCATTGACGTGTTTTGTAAAAATCTGTAAATCAGTACATTAAAAATAAAATTTTAATAGCTCTTTTAGGATTTCAAATTCCTAAACGTCAATCTCCTACGCTAGGTAATTTTTTTACCGCAGGTCTCAGGGTGACGGTGGCGAGGAAGGTCACCCAAATCTAGCGAAACCTCCCCCCGTCATGCTGGACTTGTTTCAGCATCTAACGTCCTGGGAAAATAAATTAGCTTCCTACTGAGCATGTTTTCAAATACCGCTCCTCTCAAGCCCTGAAAGGGCGTCATACATCAGCGAGGGGTGCAGCCCCTCGAAAAATGAACCCTCACCATATCAAGCCCTGAAAGGGCGCAATTAGTACAGACTATTATGCGAGATGTTTTCATGCTCTAGATTCACATTTTCTTTTTCTTCCCGCTGCGTGAGGTCTCCTATAACAGCGCCTCCTTCAGTCCCAGACTTTCAGGACCTTACTCTTCCTAAAATAAAATATAATATAATACTAAATCTTCCTGAAGTCTCTTGACCTCACCTTCATTTTATTAGAACCTGGAAACGGTTTTTCCCTCTTAATCAAAATTCTTCCAAACGTGAGGAGACGTTGGGATGTGCTGCGAGATCAACATGTTTGGATTGGCTCAAAGACAGGAGACTTCGCAGCGAGGATTTTTGCAGAGCTTGTTTTTTTTTGCTTCCCATGATTTACCCTTGGAATCGGGAATTCCCTACGGTTCCTATTGTTTAGGGAGGAATATGATGAAATGATCCCGGGCAATTATAGGTGAAAATAAGTACATCCCGGTCAAACTATTTTAAATAATTTTAATTAATTATAGTTCCTATAAAATTACCTTCATAGCCGGTAATATTTTTTCGATGGAAGGAAGCAGGTAAGATCAACTAGTCCTGCTCTCTTAAGCCTTAAAAAAGCTTTTCATTAAGTAGTTATTGGTGTAGCCTATATACGTACGCTTGTATCAGCTACCCGAAGTCACATAGCCTAAGTGCAATGGCACTTTATCCTTTCTTTTTCTACCGGAAAGTTTGTTTTTATTTCATTTGACGCCATCCCACAAAATCGTATTCCCATGAGTCCTATAATTAATTTAATCAAAACTGAATACCACACCCTCCAACCACAGGAAATCCTACAATCAAGTCCTATTGTTTTAATGGGAGTGACCACTAAAATGGAGAAGCTTCTAAAAACAAAGGAAATTTTCTCTGTATTCGACCTTTCCTCCTCCAAACTATTCAACGACGCCGTTTCCATTTCAAAGGTGGATGAAAATATTAAAAATCCTTTTCATTTACATGGACAGGCTGCCAGTGATATGGTAAAAAATAATATTACCCCCCTTGCAGAATTACCCTTTGCAGGTATAGAGGTCCTGGATCTAATAGAACAGAATGAAATTCAGGATTTTAAACAGACTTTAAACGTGGAAACAGTAAGGGACCTTGCTATTTTTCCACCTTTTACCGCTGCGGTTAAGATCCTGAATTCAGTATATTTTCCCGAATCCCAAGTGGGCTTTGATCCCGAAGCACCTACAGATCTCATTCCAAAAACCGGAGAATATCCCACCGAGCGTGTTCAATTTACTACTCTTCTTTTGGATGAAATCCATTCAAAAGGTACTTCTATAGACTTAACCAGTGATAATTTTTCTCCCATTGATATTGGGAAAGTCACCAATATGACCGGGTTCGAAAAAATCGCAACAGGAGCTCTTTTAACTTTTAATCAATCCTGGTTCATGCAGGGGGTGACCCTGGGTCAATTATTACATAGTACAGCACTTGCGCCGGGAGAGAGTACACGTATTGTGGTTATTGACTGGTCCAGAAAAACCCGGGCTTCCCAAACTGAAAGTATAACAGAGCAGGATGAATTGACTAATGAAACCAGACATGCAAGGTCCATCAATGAAGTGACCAATGCAGTGGCTACTGAAGCGCAACAAGGTTTCTCTGAATCCTCCTCCTCTTCAACAAGCCTACAGGTGGGAATTAGTGAAGCGGGGGACTCCGGTTTGCTTGGAGCCATCTTTGGAGGAGGATCTGGTGGATATTCTGAAGCGTATGCAGAGAATTCTGCCGCGGCTACAAGTTTTTCCTCTTCCTGGGGGCAGCGGGAAGTGGCAGCGTCCATGGCTCAACACATTAATGACAGGACCCATCAACATGCGCATTCTACCAGATCCAGAAGGGCATCTGTAGTAAAAGAAGTATCACAATCTGAACACGAACAAGTAAGTTCACGCGTCATCACCAATTATAACCACATGCATGCCTTAACGATCCAGTATTATGAAGTGGTACAGGTTTACAGGGTGGAAGTGGAATTGAACAAGGCCGAAAAATGTCTATATATTCCACTAAAATTAATTGACTTTTCAAAGGAAGAGATCATAGAAAAATTCAGGCTCACCCTCCTTAGAAGTGCATTAAGCAGGGATATTAGACAGCTTTTGATGAATTATGAGGTGGTTGAGTTTGCGCCCGGAAAGGATCTTAAAAAATATCCTAATTTAAACCCGGCACTTATTAATGCTATATCTACCGGGATTTTAAGTACTGCAGTAATGTCTGCCGGCACCTCCCATATCTCAAGAAGAATCTCTGCAGATGATCCTGAAACTAATGACAAACCAAAAATTTCCTTTAAAAAACCAATAGCACAACAGATCCTGGATGGCCTGTGGTCAGAATCTCAATTGTCTCACATCTCGAACATGTTTGACATTTCTATTATAAGGCCAAAGTCAAGTTCAATTTTTATCCCTGTTGATGCTTTGATTAAAGAAGCAATGACCAACGATGAAAAACTTTCTATTAAAATTTACTTGAAAAATGGAACAATCGTAGAATCACTAACGACAGAAATTTCAGTTTCAAATATTACAAAGATCTCTGTTAAAGGTAGCCATCCAGATAAGGATATCCTGGGGAAAGTAACCCTTACGCTAAGCAAAAACGGAGTCATTTTTCCACTGGAATTACCAACTGTCACCGTGAACAAGGGTTCCAATGAAACTATCATTGTGGTAGTGAATAATGCAGGCATAAATAAAAACCTAAAAGAGCATTTAAACGGCAACAAGCTGCACTATAGCCTCGCAATTTTTAGATCCCTGGATACTGCTCAAATGGCAGCTTTATTAGCAGGCTATACCTATAAAGTAAGCAACAAAAATATTCCGGTTTCTCAATTGGTAGATCCAAAACCAATAGGATATGTTGGAAATTATCTTGTCTTTAAAATGACAATTGATACTACCCTGGATGCTGAATGGGAAAAATGGCTAAAAGAAAGGAATGTAAAGAAAGGTATTAAAAAACAGGATATTGTTCCCCTTTCAAGTGGTGGTGTGTTTGCCGAAGCCGTGTTAGGCCGTTTCAATTGTGCTGAAAAACTCGATATCACAAGGTTCTGGAACTGGCAGGATTCACCTATTCCAATCCAACCTGCAGAAATAGCAGCTATCCAAACAGGCAGCCGCGCCACCCAGGAAAATGTTACCCCGGGGCAATTGAGTAATCCCATTATTAATATGCAGGCTCCCACCACCCTCCCAGATCCGACCGGAATGGCGGGAATTTTAGCTGCTATTCAAAATGGAAATATGTTTAGGGATATGAGTGGCCTCTCTGCCACTATTGGTTTGGCTCAGGCAGCTTTACAGGCTACCACACAAGCCGCTACCGCAGCCGGTCAACAAGCTGGAACAAATATGTCAACACATTTACAGGCACAGGTAGAAAGAGCCAAGGTAATTGGAGATTTGGCAAAAGCGGCGTTGACAGCTTACACCGGGGTACCGTTAGATGGCGATAAGGAAGCTGCAGGTAAAAATGCTTCGAAGGATGGCGCCAAAATAAACTATTTTGATAAAAATAAAACCGGTGGTACGGAGAAAGGCGAAACCCCATCAAGTCCCAATCCTCCGGCAAACTCGTCTTCAAAAGGCAAAACTTCATCTAATTATACAGATAATCCCGCGGCGTTGAGCTCGGTATGGGGTTCAGCAGGCCAGTCACAGGGCGAGCTTATTAATCAGCTTGGAGAGATCCTGGATAAAGGAGTTGGTGGAGGAAATTCTGCAGTGGCGGCATCTACATATTCTTTTACACCGCAAACTGTAGAATCCAAATTTGAGCATACTTCAAATCCCAGATATCATCAAAAAATCACATTTAAGGAAGAGGTAACCAAAGATAAAATTATATTTTCTGCTTCGAACGCCACAGAAGATTATATTGAAATATATGTCAGTTTCTCAGATTTGGTCAATATGGAATCTGAACCCGGGGATATTTCAGGGAAACCGGTTCTTTTGGCTCCCGGGGAATCTGATAAACATATTGCCAAACTTAAAATGAAAGATCCCGGGGTGCAACCGTCCTATAAAGTATCCAGGAATTTTTCCATAGGGGATTCTGCTGCTTCAAGTGATGGCACTTTATTCGCCCTTCCATATAAGAAGAATAAGAAGTTTGAGGTATCTCAAACCTTTAGTGGAACTTCTACCCATAATAATGCTCAAAACCAACATGCCGTTGATTTTTTAATGCCTCTGGATACCGTTATTTGTGCCGCAAGAGCTGGAAAAGTAGTAGATCTTGAAGATTCATATCCTAATAATACCAATGATAATTCAAAATTGAATTATATAAGGATCCTTCATACCGATAAAACTTACTCGCAATACCTCCACCTAACAAAAGATGGAGCCACTGTAAGTCTGGGTGATACTGTTACCGAAGGGCAGGCTATTGGAAAATCTGGTAATTCCGGGAAATCTTCCGGACCCCATCTTCATATTTCGGTGGCTAAAGGAGCAGGTGATGGTACTTTGAAAACTATAAACTGGAAGTTCAAGGATAAAAATGGAGATTCTTTTATTCCAGAAAAAGGAAAAGAATACAAAAATGAATAAAGTTTCCAATAACCTTAAAGCGTCAGTTCGAGACCTGCGGTAATAAATTACCTCGCGTAGGAGATTGACGTTTAGGAATTTGAAATCCTAAAATGGCTATTAAATTGTATTTGTAATTGGTTGATTTACAAGTTTGTAAAAACACATCAATGGCAGCGAATTTTTTCTACCGGCAGGGACAAGAAATTTGTATCGAGACCTCTTGGGAGTTAGAACCACGCGAGAGGTCTCGATACATTTTTAAGTATATAAGATTTCATCCAGATTCCAGCAGCGCAACGGTCCATACTCTTTTATCTTCCAACCTTCCGCAGCAATGAAAAACCTTGAAATCCTTCAGCAAGAAATAGAGACCCTACCAGAAAATACCCAAATATCCCCATAACCCATATGTATCCATAATCCCTAAATTTCAGATAATAAGATTCCGAAGCTTTGTAGTTCCTTACAATCCTCCCCATTTTTATGAACGTTAGGAGCTTGATTTCTGCCTCAGGACCTTCAGCAGGTGAATTAACCATTCTAAACCAAATATTATGAGAAATGCAATTTTTACTACTTGGATGTCATGCTTTCTTTTCTTATTATTCTCTTGTAGCCATGAGGAGGAAACCTTGAAAGAAGCAGCCCCGGGAAAGGCCACCCTTTCCTTTGCAGCGGTATTAAATGATCTACTCCCTGGCAGGGAAGCAGATAAACAGCAGTTGGGAAATATCCCCCAATGTAGTGAGGAAGCACCGGCATTTGTAGAAGTGGTGGTAACCCATCTAGAAGTACCGGTTGCAGGGACCTTTCAGGAACCGCTAAGGATCAAAGTCCACCGCGACAGCCAGGGAAATTACTTTACAGCAGAGCGGGCAGAACTGGAACTGAACGAGGGTATTTACCACCTCGAATACTTTAGGGTACTGGATGAAAACCAGGAGGTGATCTGGATCGCGCCCAGGGAAGAAGACGGAGAGATCAATTTTGCCGGGATGGTGGATTCTCCCCTGCCGCTCGAGATCGACCTTCGCGCGGGCACAAAAAAGTATGTTCCTGTAGATGTCATTTGTTTTGACGACCGGCTCGTAAACCTCTACGGCTACCTCTTCTTTGACCTGCAAACCAACGAGGCGATCAAGTTCTGTATTTTCGGAAATTACTGTGATGAAACAGGCAGGCATATAGATGCAGTAAGCTACAGTGTAAGTGTCTGGAATTTTAGCGGGATTGAGGCTGCTCCAAAAGGAGCCGTTCTGTATGAAGAATTGCAAAATGCCATTGTAATAGAGGATGATTTTGAAAATGAAATATCTGTCACCTATGCTATTCCCTTGTGTTTGGCGCTGCCCGATACCCCCGGACAGGATGAATATTATTTCGAGATCTCCCTGCAGGGCTTTGGGGAATCAAATTCATTAATAAGAAGCGGGGTTATTACAGATGAGGATGTAAGGTCACTTTATGATGGGGATAACAATGTGGATTATTACCACTTCCGGGAAGGGAATTGCAATTTAGGAGATTCACCTGACTTATTTGAGGATGTAGCTGAAGGAATTTAGTGACTCTTTTAGCACCTAACAAAACCGAATATTACAAAGTACCGGAGATCTTATTTCTGCAACTGGCCTGCAGAAAATAATATTTATTAAAGGAACAGTCCGGTTCTATGGAAGTGAAGCGTGGTATACATAATCCTTCTCAAAACAAGAAACCTCATAGCCTGGCACACTGTGAGGTTTTATTAGTATTGTCATAGTGAGGGAAAATTTTTCCTCCCTTCAGGAATTATATGTTTATAATGGTAAAGAATATAAATCTCTTGTTTCCTGGGATACGCCATATCGTAAGGTTTATATTCTGTACTAAAGGCACAATGTCTCCTTTGAGTTATCATTTCTCTACCCATAGATCCCAACCATCTGCTTTTTATCCCACACCTATTTATATAAAACCTGACAATTGGTACAGATAAAACTCCTGCGTTTTTTCGTTCCGGTTTGTTTCTTAATTATTGGAAGATCGCATCTTAAGCACTCCTTTTTTGTATGCGCTAGCCAATGTTTTTTTAACTCGTACGCTCTCTTCCATTCCAAAAAATCAAAACTGTAATTACGGGTTTCGCCTATAATTTTGTTGAGTTTTGTATTTGGTATTTCTCCTATGGTCGATTCCGGATGCACCCTAACCCGATAAAGTACTTCATTTTTGATAATGTTTCCAACTCCCGCGAAGATATCCTGATCCAGAAGTGCATCGCAAATAAGCGCATTAGGGATTGCTTTTAATTTAGCCTTTGCCTTCTTTTTATCCCAATGCTCATTCATCACATCGACGCTCCAGTCGTAATGCTTGTCAATATCCCCTTCAAGATATTTGAGTGAACAGGCATAAAAATTAATCTCCCCGTGCCTGAATTTGAGATGGAGTTTTATTTTCCTGTCGGGCTTTTTTTCGTCTATTGTATAACTGCCAAACATTAGGAAATGAACCTTTATTGTAAAGCCCCCGAAGCAAATGAGAAAATGCTTTCCCCAACTTTTAAACTCAGTTATCTTTTTACCAGGCAACCTTTCCTGGTCAATTTTATCATAACCGTCTACGGCAATGATCTTTTCGCCTGCAAATTTTGCGACCGCTTCTTTAACTAATACTATGGAAGGCCCTCTGGCATAAGCTTTAACTGGAGTGAAGAAAATTAAGTTTTGTGTTGCTGAATTTCATCACGTTTTTTTTATTGGTTATTGAACAAATCGGTTAAGCGTGGTTAAATTATCAAATGCATCCCCCATTGTGTTATTAAAATATGCAAATACCGTCTTTCCTTCTTCTCTCCACGCATTTATAAGAGCTGCGTATTCCTTTAGAAATTCTTCGGAATAGCTTTCCCGGTAATTCCCTGTGGGGCCATGAAATCGAAGATACAAAAAACCCGATTTTTGATTTATTAGCGGGGTGGCCGACTTTGGGATGTCCTGAATGACCATTGTCGCTTTGTAAAAATTCAGCAAGTCATAGACATCCTCATGATACCAGGAGGTGTTTCGAAACTCTACCGCAACCTTCCATTCATTTGCAGGATCTATATCATTAATACAGCTTAACAAATTTCCTAATTGCCTGGCATATTCCCTCCCTATAGAAGGGGGAAACTGAATAAGCAAACATCCTTTCTTTTCTTTGACAGCATTGATGGAATTAAAAAAAGCAACTACATCTTCTTTATTGAAATTGAATCCTTTGCTGTGTGTTATTTCTTTCCACAGTTTAAAAGTGAACCTGAAACCTTCAGGTACCATTGCAGACCATTTACCCACTGTTGCCGGCTGCGGAATTTTATAGAACGTACTATTAAATTCAATACTGTTAAAGTAAGAGGCGTAATAAGTCAACCTGCTGGCATTTTTAAATTCCGGCGGAAATAAGTATTTGGGAACAGGCAACTGCAAGCCGCTAAGACCTGAATAAAACTGATGTCGAGAACCGGGAGGAGTATTCATTTTTTATCTGTATTTCTATTGATTGTTGTCCGGTTAAAAAGTCTGGACCGCTACCGCTGCCAGAATCGAGAACCTGGACTTTATATTATAGGTCCTAAAAAATAGACCATTCACCCTCTGCGGAATAATTTAAGAATTCAAAAAAAAAAATTCAAATCCACCCCCCCTCGAAAAAAGAACCAAATCCATATCAAGCCCTGAAAGGGCGCAATCAATCAGCAAGTGATGCAGCCCCTCGATCTTCGAATCCCATGAAATCAAGCCCTGAAAGGGTGCAATCAATCAGCAAGTGATGCAGCCCCTCGAAAAAAGAACCACATACAAATCAAGCCCTGAAAGGGCGAAATCAATCAGCGAGGTGTGCAGCCCCTCGAAAAAAGAACCACATACAAATCAAGCCCTGAAAGGGCGCAATACATCAGCGAGGGGTGCAGCCCCTCGAAAAATGAACCCTCACCATATCAAGCCCTGAAAGGGCGAAATTCCCCCAGCAAGGGATGCAGCCCCTGGAAAAAGAACCACATACAATTCAAGCCCTGAAAGGGCGCAATACAGATAAAATAGCTATATTAATCTCTGTAATAGCCTAATGACTAAACGAGGTTAAATAAAAATATTAAGAATTCCTGAAGGGGCGAAATAAAATTTTTAGCAATGGGACAAACTCTGGTGAAGAATTATTTACACCTAATTTTCAGCACAAAACATCGTGAACCGCTAATTAAACCATCTGTGGAAGAAGAGCTTCACCGCTATCTGGGTGGTATTTGCAAAAAGCTTGATTGCCATGCGCTTATAATTGGAGGACACAATGACCACGTGCACATACTTTGTCTTTTATCTAAAAAAATAGCTTTGATGAAATTAATTGAAGAGTTAAAATCTCATTCCTCAAAATGGATAAAAACAAAAGGGTTGGAATATGAAAATTTCTATTGGCAGAATGGATACGGAGCTTTCTCAGTAAACCCTTCTGAAGTTGATAAAGTGAGTACATACATCACCAATCAATTTGATCATCATCGCAAAAGAACATTTCAGGAAGAATATCTCACCTTTTTAAATAATTATAATGTGGACTATGACGAAAAATATGTTTGGGATTAATATCGAAACAACCTAATTGCGCCCCTTCAGGGCTTTCATTTATATCCGGTTTTAATTCCTCCCCCTTCAGGGGAGGCTGATATATTTCGCCCCTTCAGGGCTTTGATGCGGGTGCTATTGTTAATATCACCCGAATTAACTTAGAACCCTGAAAGGGCGCCATCCATCAGCGAGAGGTGAAGCCCCTCGAAAAAGAATCAAATCCATATCAAGCCCTGAAAGGGCGCAATACATCAGCGAGGGGTGCAGCCCCTCGATCTTCGAATCCCATGCAAATCCAAGCCCTGAAAGGGCGCAATCAATCAGCAAGTGATGCAGCCCCTCGAAAAAAGAACCACATACAAATCAAGCCCTGAAAGGGCGAAATCAATCAGCGAGGGGTGCAGCCCCTCGAAAAAAGAACCACATACAAATCAAGCCCTGAAAGGGCGCAATACATCAGCGAGGGGTGCAGCCCCTCGATCTTCGAATCCCCTTTTATCAAGCCCTGAAAGGGCGGCATCCATCAGCGAGGGGTGCAGCCCCTCGGAAAAAGAATCAAATCCATATCAAGCCCTGAAAGGGCGCAATACATCAGCGAGGGGTGCAGCCCCTCGAAAAAAGAACCACATACAAATCAAGCCCTGAAAGGGCGTAATACATCAGCGAGGGATTCAGCCCCTCGAAAAAGAACCAAATCCATCTTAAGCCCTGAAAGGGCGAAATCAATCAGCGAGGGGTGCAGCCCCTCGATCTTCGAATCCCATGCATATCAAGCCCTGAAAGGGCGCAATCCATCAGCGAGGGGTGCAGCCCCTCGAAAAATGAACCCTCACCATATCAAGCCCTGAAAGGGCGCAATCAATCAGCGAGGGGTGCAGCCCCTCGATCTTCGAATCCAATGCAAATCAAGCCCTGAAAGGGCGAAATTCCCCCAGCAAGGGATGCAGCCCCTCGAAAAATGAACCCTCACCATATCAAGCCCTGAAAGGGCGCAATCAATCAGCGAGGGGTGCAGCCCCTCGAAAAATGAACCCTCACCATATCAAGCCCTGAAAGGGCGCAATCAATCAGCGAGGGGTGCAGCCCCTCGATCTTCGAATCCCATGCAAATCCAAGCCCTGAAAGGGCGCCATCCATCAGCGAGAGGTGAAGCCCCTCGAAAAAGAATCAAATCCATATCAAGCCCTGAAAGGGCGCAATACATCAGCGAGGGGTGCAGCCCCTCGAAAAAGAACCAAATCCATATCATGCCCTGAAAGGGCGCAATAGAATCCTTCCGAAAATCTGTAGGAAACAACGGGATCAATCATAATACAACTCCTCATCTTCGGGCAAAACCTCCTTCCACCTCCCACTTTCCGCAAAATCCTTAATGACCTTATTTCGGTTTTTCAGAAAATTGGTCATATATGATTTAAGGACCAATTGGCTTGCAATTTTTCCCAGAACTCCAAGCGGTGCCTCAAAAATAAACACATCTTTCATTAAGGTTCCATCCTTTGCAGCAATGAAATGATGCTCATGCCTCAGACTTTTAAAAGCACCTTTTTGCATTTCATCCACAAAGAGATGTGGCCTGTCAATCTCTGTTATTTTAGAGGTAAGATGTTGCCTTACCCCCAGGTGTTTTCCCCTGTAGGTTACGGTTTCACCCAGGTTGATCAATCCGCTGGTCCTTCCTGCTACTGCTTTTTCGTTGGAGCTGGTAACATATTTTGACTGTAGGTCAATACTTCTGGCAAGGTCAAAAACAATGTACCTGTTCGCTTTAATATGGGTATCCAATTTTATTACCGGCATCCTAAAAATTTTTTTTCACTAATTTAGGCTAATACCGTTGATTTTTAAAACACCAATTTAAAAGTCCAGGAAGAGATTTCTAGCAGGTGATCTATCTGGGAATTTAAATGGTTTCTCCTATTGTGGCATCCAACCCTCTTTTTTCACAGCACAATCTTTAAAACAACAAAACCGCCTTTGCAGACGGTTTTGAAGAATTTTTAAAATAAATTTTTAATACCCTGTAGAGGAATTTGGATTGGGCATATCCTCTACCGGAGCTTTGGCTCGTTTGGTCCATACCACCGGACTTAATTGCGCAATTGGCGTTACATCTATTTTTGCCACTCCTGCCAGTACGTGGGTGTTTGTGGTGTCATAGAACAAGGCAAAATCATTTGGCCCAGGTTCTATAACAGAGGCACAGGCAATAGTAAGATCATCTATACCTTCCATTATTGGATGCTCCCTGTTTGATGCTGAAGGAAGTATATTAATACCGCAATCTATTGCACCTCCTGTATTAAAGAGAACGGCTCCCATATTGGCCAGGAACTCATTTTGCACGCTTATATGGAAGTAGAACATTTCATGCTCTCCTACAAAAATGATCCTGCCCCCTTCAGAAGCAAAACTTTTTAACTCGTTAATTTCAGCTATAGTATAACTTACTGTAGGCATTACAAGGAATATAACTTTAACATCTGAAGGTATATTGGTAAGATCGCCTCCTGTAGAGAACACATCCTGAATTGTAAATCCTGCATTGGTCATTACATTTAGCATCGTGCCCCAGTTGGTATTATTACATTCTCCATTGGAAAAACAATTGGCACCCCGGCCGCGGTCCATCATTACAACATTTCCATTATTCCTTGAGCCCGTGGTGGTAAAGTTCACAAGATTTTGTACCAGCCGTACATTATCTGGATCCTCCATTAATTGGTTAAGGAATATATTATTATCATTGAATACAACGATATCCCGTCCAGGAACCTGCACACTTTCACAACCTCTGGCATCAACTGCTATCCCTGGTTCAGTATCGGGACACTCGTCTACACTGTTGGTAACCCCGTCATTGTCACAGTCGGCATTGGGATCGTTTGGATCACATTCTCCCCCGCCATTACCGTTTCCTCCATCACCCTCATCGAAGATTTCGGGAGAATCATCCAGGTTGCAGTTTCCTTCCCTGAAGTGGTAGTAATCTGTCGCATCCGGGCCATCGAAAAGATCCCTTACATCCTCATCTGTAATTACTCCAGATCGTATTACTTCTTCAGTAACATTCCCGTAAGCATCAGAATTGAGCAATGTGATCTCGAAATAATATTCATCTGTACCCTCTGTATCTGGTAAGGCAAGGCAAACGGGGGTACCCGCATAATCTCCTGCATCATTAAGGGTAACAGTATTGCTTACCCCTGCATATAATTGTGCACCGGTCTGGCCATTGCTGTAAGACCATACATCTACACTAAAGGCTGCCGGATAATGCCTGCCTGTTTCGTCGCAATAGTTACCAAAGATGCAAAATTCTATTGCGCGTGTTGGTGAGAGATCAAAGAACAAATAACCATATTCATTCACAAACCTGTCATCAAAACATATCACCGGTACCTCCACATATTTTTTAACACCGGCATTGAGATCTATTAAAAGTGGGAGGGGATTATCAAAGAATTCGGTAAAAACCCCGCCATTTGGTGCGAGCCATATAAGTTCCCCGGCCTCATTGTACACCCCGAAATAATCCAGGGAATACGTTCCTGGAGTTAATTCCAGCTCCGGTACCTCTTTAGTAAAATTTTGATTGGTCACCAGGTCTACCCTGAAAGGCTCCTGTTGGGTTCCCACTACATTGGAGCCATCCTGAGAAAGGATGATGCGCACATAATAAGGATCATCATCTGTACAGGCAGGAAGATCCTGCAGAGACTGTTTGTATGCCTGCCGGTTGGCTTCAAGGTCCTGTAAAAGGGAACCAAATGATAGGGTGGCCTTTTCTGTAACGTTTACCGCAACGTCCTCTTCCGTACTACAGGAAACTCCCAACACACATAGTGTGAGTGCAAATAAATACAAGTGAAATTTTTTCATAATAAAATGAATTTTGGTTTGATTAATATAAACTGCATATCTCTCCTTATAAGAAATTATAAATGCCTCAGATTAGGAAAGGGGGAACTTGACGGGGTTAAAAAATTTGTAGGGAAGGGTGATCAAAAAGATCTTTCTAAAATTAAAATAACTTAACAAAAGCACATATAGGTATTTTCACCCATAAAATACTGTAAAACAGAAGGTTGTCGGTTGTCGGTTGTCCGTTGTCAGTTGTCAGTTGTCGGTTGAAAAAAGTGGGAGAGGAAAGTGGAGAGGTCCTATGTTTGTATAAAAAAGCACAAGTTTCAGAAAAGTAGAGTAATTTAAAGGTGATAACTAACTCTAAAACTGAAACTTATGCAAAAGCAAGTTACAAAATTAGACTATACGGGCAAAGATATTTTTGTGGGCATTGACACTCATAAAAAGAGCTGGAATATTACGACAATGATGGGGCTATTTTCCAAAACCTTTAATGCACCTGCAAGTCCAGAGACTCTCCGGCATTATTTGGACAAGAAATTTCCCGGAGGAAACTATTTTAGTGCCTATGAAGCTGGATTTGCTGGATTTTGGCCTCATTATCAACTTCTTAAATTAGGGATTAATTCTATTGTGGTCAATGCAGCTGATATCCCTACGACCATTAAAGAGAAGGTTCAGAAGACAGATGTAAGGGACAGTAGAAAAATTGCAAAATCCTTGCAGAATAGAGATCTTACTCCCATCTATGTTCCCTCCCAGGACAGAAGTCTCTGCAGGTATAGAAATACTGTTGTAAAGGAATTATCCAGAACAAAAAACAGAATAAGATCGTTTATCAATTTAAATGGCCTCAAAGTACCAGAAGATATCCCAGAAGGGAGGTGGCCGAAAAGATTGATAAATTGGTTAAAAGAAATTGACTTGAGTTTGTCTCTACGGCTAACTTTAAATGGATTGCTGGAGGATTATGAGCGACTAGCTGAGAAAAAAAAATGCATTACAAAACAAATAACTGAACTCTCCAGAACCAGCAGATATGAACAAGATGTGAAACTGCTTCGGAGTGTACCAGGAATCGGACTGGTAATAGCTATGGCCTTTTTAACTGAATTAGAGAATATGAATCGGTTTAAAACTTTTGATCAACTTTGCAGTTTTATAGGCTTTGTTCCTTCCACAAAATCCTCTGGAGAAAAAGAAAGTGTTGGCGAAATTACCTCAAGAGCTCAGGTTATTTTAAGACCACTTTTAATAGAGGCTTCCTGGATAGCGGTTCAAAAGGATCCTGCATTAGCTTGCAGATATGCCGAATTATGTCACAAAGGTCTAATGCCAAATAAAGCAATCATTAGAATTGCAAAAAAGCTATTAAGAAGAATACGATTTGTTCTAAAGAACAAAGAACTATATAAATTAGAAGTTGTATAATCTCTATAAAATTTCAATCCAATGAGACCGTTCACTTTCCACTGCAGCGATTTTGCGACTGTTATCGGAGAGACTACGGCTCATTATTCTTTAATGCTGAACAAGACACTGCAGCGATAAATCGACTGCTCATAGAAGGCTGTTTTATAGAATTACAACATCCGGGCACCCCAGGTAAGCTATGAAGACCGTGAGTTTTCTTAGCCATACCCGACATTGAATAATTGTAAAACCCCTTAACAAGAAGGGGCTCTACTTTTTTCATCGTCATAAACCCTATTGCTGTTGAGTTGCTCTCCAGCAGAGCTCAATTTCTCTTCGGATTTATGACTTAAATTTATGAAATTTTTAGCTTCTGGAACTTGGTTTACAACATAGAAGTGGATAGTCAGGAGGTGTTATGTTGTAGCCTTAAGTATTCTTAAGGAAGAATAATAATTTTTTTTTGCCTGGTTTGATTTCATGGATTGAGGGAGTGTTGAAATATCCAAATTCCAAATGTCCAAATTCCAAATTCCAACAAACTCACTCCCATTTTAATTATCATTTTCCAAATAACCAATCTCTACCCAGAAGCTAACTGAACTAACTTCGGAAGAATTAAGGAATCTAACGGTAAACGGTAAACGGTAAACAAAAAACAGCCCCCCCACTAACGACTAAAGACTAACGACTAACGACTTCCAACGAATCACTATATTTAACTCCCCGATTTTAATAAAGATGATTTAACTCTAAAATAAAAACCTATGTACTACGCTCTTTTTTACACCACTGTTAAAGATTACATAGAAAAACGTGCTGCTTACCGGGAAGAACATTTAAAATTGGCTACAGCTGCCTATGAATCGGGTAATTTAATAATGGCGGGAGCTTTGGCCGATCCTGCAGACGGGGCACTCCTTATTTTTAAAAGTGACAGCGCGGAAGCAGCAGAGGATTTTGCAAAAAATGATCCTTATGTAAAGAATGGTTTGATCACCGAATGGCAGGTGAGGCCATGGAATGTGGTTATAGGGAAGTAGCCACCCACCCCCAAAGGGAAAAGCCATCCACCCTGCGGACGGGAATAAATAAATTCAATCATCTTTCTTCCATTATGAGTTTTGAGAAAAAAATCGCCGGTCTCTTCAATTTAACAGAGGAAAACTGGCAACGACATGCCAATCCCTGGAGCGTTTGGACAAGGAACCTTTCCCTCCCGTTGCTCATTCTGGCTTTTTGGAGCAGGATATGGATAGGCTGGTATTCCCTCATTCCTATTGGCCTGGCTATATTGTGGACCTGGTTGAATCCGCAGCTTTTTGATAAACCAAAAAACACCAATAACTGGGCCTCCAGGTCAGTTATGGGCGAAAGGTTCTGGATTAATAGAAAAAATGTTCCCATTCCCCTCCATCATCGTATAGTGCCAAAGATACTTAGTGCTGTTGCCACTATTGGGAGTGGGATTGTGGTCTTTGGAGTTTTTGAACTGGACCTTTGGCTAACGGTGTTAGGAAGCATATTGGTGTATACAGGTAAATTATGGTTCCTTGACAGGATGGTATGGCTTTATTTTGATATGAAAGAGCAGCATATTACAGCTAATCCCCGGGAGGAAAAATATTCTTAAGTAGGACAGAAAGGTTCCTACAGTGCGTACGGCTGACCTCCTGACCATTCCCATCTCCTCTCCTATTATTTCACTTGTGCAAACTTCCGATCTGCGACGATAATTTCGGCCTCACAAATACCTCATTCGTTTTATATTACAATTAAAGCCTGGTGAATTCAGGTTTTTTTCATGATTTGTTGCAACCTCGCAACTGTTCCGTCCTACTGCTTTACCCAATTGCCATAATCCTTTCCTTTTTGTTATTTTTATTCTCCGGAATTAAGCTTAAGCTATTTAAACCGAAAACAAAGCAAGATCAAATCTTCAGAAAAAATAAACCCCAAAATGATACAAAAGAGCTTACCGACTTATTTCAGGATCGTTAAGGGAGCTCTTTGCGGCAGGATAATGGGTGTGAGATTCGAGAATGGCTTTGAGAATTTTAATAAAAGAGTACACCTGCAGCTTTGTATTTGGATTGCTTTAATGACTTTCTTTATCACACCGCAGGCTGTGGCACAACAGGAGGCAGCGGTGGATACTTCTAGGCAGAAGGCACTTATCTCCTATGGCCTTGGAGTGCAGCATGGTACTATCTTCGCCCATTCTGAAGAGGTCCAAAATACCAGTGGAGCCCGTCCCACAGGGATAGAAGCTATTATTGGCTGGCAGCGAAGTGATGCCGATTCCTATGCCCTGTGCCTTTGCTATCCCCGGCAGGGACTTTTACTGGCCTACTATGATTATGATGTTGAACTCCTGGGTGAAAGTGCCACGGCAGCTTATTTCCTGGAACCCGCCTACCGAATTACGAATGGGCTGCTTTTTTCCTTTAAAGGTGCAGGTGGATTTTCTTATCTCACAAACCCATATGACAGTGAAAGCAACCCTGCCAACCAATCCTACAGCAGGCATTTAAGTGCTTACCTGTTAGTTGGTATTGGCGCCTGGATAAGGCTAACAGATCATTGGTGGATCAATCCCACTATAAACTACCAACACGTTTCCAACGGCGGCACCCGCCAGCCCAACAAAGGCATCAACTGGCCCACAGCAGGCCTGGCAGTAAGCTACCAGCCTACCTCCCGCCCTTTTTACACCGGCCCCAGGATAAGTGAAGATGCCTGGAAAAACAAGGGGCTGCGGTACGATATTGCTTTGCTGGGGACGATGCGCCGCGGTTACGATGAGGAAGGGGAACGCATAAGGTACGCCCTTGGCGGACTCGCTTTGCAGGCCGGAAAGCAGGTGGGAAGGCTAAACATGGTAACGCTGGGTGCGGAAGCGTACCAGGATGAGGAACTGGAAGCCGACCTTCGTAGGGATGGCATTGATGCCAGTCCTGTGAAAGCGAGTGTTATGCTGGGTCACGAATTTTTGCTGGGAAGATTTCAATTCAGTCAGCGGCTGGGGGTTTATGTTTTTGACCAAACCCCATATTACGACCAACTCTTTCACCGCTGGGGGCTGCAGTACCGCATAAACCGAAACTTTAGTGCAGGCTTTAACCTGCTGGCCCACCGGCACGTGGCAGAGTTTGTGGATTTACGGCTGGTTTATAGTTTTCAGAAAAGATGAACCCTCAGCCCCCCAACCCCCGGAGGGGGAGCAAATAAACTCGGCACTTCATGCTGAACGGGTTTCAGCATCTACCATCTGGGGTTGTACCGCTGTTTTCAACTGCCCCGGGAATTATTTCTTCAACATAGGCAATTTTATAAAGGAAGCATGTTTTCCCGAATGATGAACTTTATTATTTGCAAGAACCCCTTCACTTTCATCATAATTATCACCACCTGTATTGAGATTCCTTGCAAAGCGGGGGAAATTGCTGCTGGAGATCTCTACACGAATGCTGTGCCCTTTTTTGAAATAGTTACTGGTGGACATGGGGGACAAGCTGAGCTCATATACCTCTCCGTCTTCCATAAAAACCTCCTTATCATATCCCTCACGGTATCGCGCCCGCTGGATGGTCTCATCTAAATTAAACGCCTTCCCGTCCGGATGCACGTCTATGAGTTTGATGGTAAAATCTGTATCCCGCGCATCTGAAGAAACAAACAGGGTGGCCTCTATAAAGCCTGATACTTCAACTCCCTCCTTTAACGGCTCTGTGGTATACACGAGGATATCCTCCCTTTTTTCCTGCTCCTGTTGATCAAAGGCCCCGCCCTGAACGGCGTTACCTGTACAGCAAACATTCCCTCCCAAAGAAGGCACCGGGTTCATTGGGTCATAAGTAAAGCTATCTGCAACAGATTGCCTTCCGGGTTTTTTAGTTGATAATTTTCCATTCCCCGGGGAATTGGCATTCCCGTCGCTGTTGAGATAATAAGTCGTCATTTTCGCTTTTGCCGGGGGCCAGGTTTCTGAAGCCTGCCACTCATTGCTTCCCATGGTATAATATTGTACTCTGGGTGTTTTTTCTTTAAAATCATTCTGCTCATCCTTCAGCCAGAGGTCGAACCAGGAATAGATTTGTTCCTCATAGTCCAATCTTGCATCCCCTACACTAAGCTCGCCCACCACGGTATATTCAGTAGCACGGGTAAAACCACAATGCAGTGTGGGAGCGATCACCAGGTACTGGTCATCTTTTTTGTCGCTGGTCTCTCTAAGGTGGTTGAACAATGCGATATTTGGGCCTACAGAGACATCATACCAGGAAACGAACCAAAATCCGGGAACGTTAAGCTCCATGGTGTCGTGATAGAGTCCGCCTTCGAACCAGGCCGGATCATTGGGCTTACGCCTCACCATTTTATCAAAGATCTCCTTCTTTCCGTTAATATTCTTAAGGATGTCCTGAATAGGAAGGTGATTTAAGGCCTGGGCCATATCCACCGTCGGATTCTTTGGCGCGAGGTCATAGAACCTGGAGATCCTGATAAGGTCCTCCTGCGTGGCACCCTCGGGGATACGAGGCTTGAATTTATCGTGCTCCACACCGTAAAGCCAGGAGAAGAACAAAAGTTGCTCCACGCCTCCCCTGTACCAGTTTCCCTGCTCGTGAAAATCACCAACAGTCCCCACTCCGGCGCCAAAAGCTTGCGGCACCATAGCAGCATGGGAAGGATGGTCCAGTGCTCCCACGGCCATTTGCCATTCAGCTGTTGAGGAACATCCTATAGTCCCTATCTTTCCGTTGGACCAGTCCTGGTCTTTCATCCAGCTGAAGGCATCATAACCATCTGTCAACGGCACTCCCAAAATATCCCATTCCCCTTCAGAAAAATAGCGGCCTCTTTCATTTTGGACTACATAGGCATAACCGCGCTTCACTGCCTCCAGGGCCTGGGCAGCAGTACGGGTTCTCTTCTCCCCATCCTGCCAGGTATTGAAATTATATGGGGTACGCGAAAAGATGATTGGTACTTTTTTATCGGTCTTGGGGCGGTAGATATCTGTCGCCAGGCGAATTCCATCCCGCATGGGCATCATCACCTTTTCCTCCACGATGGCTATTTCTTCCAGTTGCTGAAAGACATCGTTTTGTGCTGAAAGTGAAGGAACATACAGAAAGATTACCACGAAGGTAAACATTGACAAGAGGAAGTTTTTGATCATAACTGAAGTTTGAGATGTGGTTTGGTCTTAAAAGTAAGCAAAAAGCCCCCCAACCCCCAAAGGGGGAGTTAAAAAAATCACCATCCTGTGCTGTATCTGCCTCACCCTGCCGGGTGAGATCTCCTGAAACCCCGTGAATCCCGAAAGAATTAGTAATGATCCTTAGTTCTTCTGACTCTTGTTGCAATTAGGCCTGAACCTTTTTAGGCCTTCGATTTTTACCATTCGCTTTAACATCTGGAGACGTATGGAATGTGCCGAATATTCAAGAAAATTTAGAAGTTCAATGCCTGAAGACTTTGCCCTGGCAGGGGATATTATGAAGCGAGGATTATCAGGAATATCTTACGTTTCAATATTAAAATTAGTCCTAAATTACACACCGATAAAACCACCCAAATGAAGAAACTCCCCCTTCTCCTTCTGTTCTTATTTCCCGTACTGCTTTCATGCGAAACCTCTGTGGCCCAGGCACCACCTTCAGAAAATGAAAAACTAGTGGCAACCGCAAAGATCTGGGGTTTTCTAAAATATTACCATCCACACGTCGCAAAGGGAAAATTTGACTGGGAGGAGCAGCTTTTTATTGTCATGGAAAAAGTGGAAAAAACAAAGAGTGACGAGGAACTTTCAGCAGTTTTCAGTAACTGGATTGACAGCCTTGGAGAGGTGGAAAAATGCCTGAGTTGTCTCGAAGTCACAACTGCAGAAGGTTTCGATAAGAATTTTGATCTCACCTGGATAGATTCCAGTTCCTTCAGCAATGAGCTCAGTTCAAAGTTAAGGCACATCGAAAAGAACCGGGTGCAGGACGGGCAGCATTATGTCAAAATCGTTGAAGGTGTAGGTAATATTCAGGTACAAAATGAAAAGGATTATCCCAATTTTGACTGGACGAATAGAGACCTAAGGCTGTTGGCACTATTTAGGTACTGGAACCTGGTGGAATATTTTTTCCCATATAAATATCAAACAGACATGGACTGGGACAAGGCGCTGGAACAAATGCTGCCTAAATTTTTATCCCCGGGATCAGAGCGGGATTACCATATGGCCATGCTGGAGCTGGCAACAAGGACCAATGATTCCCACGCCTGGTTCATTACACAGGAAACCAACCAGTACTATGGCTATTACTGGGCCCCGGTGGTGATCAAAATGATAGAGGGACAAACGGTGGTATCCAGTTTTTTCGATGATTCCCTTGCAGCAAAAGATGACTGGCAAAAGGGCGATATTTTGGTCGCAGTAAATGGGGTCCCGGTAGAAGACCTTATAGCAAAAAATGAAAAATACATG
Organism: Antarcticibacterium flavum; assembly: GCF_006159205.1. Taxonomy (NCBI): domain Bacteria; kingdom Pseudomonadati; phylum Bacteroidota; class Flavobacteriia; order Flavobacteriales; family Flavobacteriaceae; genus Antarcticibacterium; species Antarcticibacterium flavum. The sequence continues at coordinate 669,440 of NZ_CP040812.1, forward strand.
ACCGGCTCCAATCAGCCGGCAAAATACAGGGATTTACATATTTCCCTTTTAAATGGGAGCTCCCCTGCCGTAGAGATCGAAATACTACGGGATGGGAATACCATTAAAAAAGAAGTCGCACGTTATTACAGAAGGGACTTTAAAATGGAGGCACCTCCAACAAAAAAATGGGAAATTCTAGAAAAAAATATTGGCTATGTGAATATGGGGCTGCTGGAACCGGGTGATGTAAAACGAATGATGAAGGATTTAAGAGATACCCGTGCCATAATTTTTGATATTAGAAATTATCCCAAAGGAACCCTGTATGCTCTTAGCAATGAACTCAACGACGGCAGTCATCCCTTTGTGAAATTCACAGCCCCAGATCTTGATTATCCAGGGAAATTTACCTGGACAAAACCTTTGACAGCCGGCGGGAGGAACAAAAATCCATACACAGGAAAAATAATTCTATTGGTGAATGAAACCACTCAAAGCCATGCCGAGTTTACCGCCATGGCCTTACAAACTGCACCAAACGTAACCACCATAGGCAGCCAAACAGCGGGAGCCGATGGAAACATTAGCGACATCTCGTTTTTAGGAGGGTTCACAACCTATATTTCGGGTATTGGAGTCTTCTACCCAGATGGCCGCGAAACCCAGCGTATTGGGATAGTTCCCGATATTGAAATTAAACCAGGTATACGGGGAATTAATGACGGTAGAGACGAAGTACTGGAAAAGGCTATTGAGGTAATTGACCAGGCTACGGCCGGGCAATAAAGAGAATACTTTGTGAGATCTGTTGGAAATCACGCCTCCGGGAAGGCTGAACGGAGTTGTGAGCGTTTTAAAGTCTCCGGACTTTATCTTAATTATGTGTAGAACATTTCTGTATGCTGTTCTAACTAGGTAACGTTTGGAGGCTTTGGGGAGTTGCCAGATTTTCAAGGATTTCTGAAGGCAAAGCGGGAAGACTTTGCCCAGCGGACCATGCTATGTGAGGTTCCCAGACCTCGTGTCTCTGCAGTAATAATCGTTTTAAAGCCTTCTGGACTCTTCACTATGAGACTTTATACTGTGTGACGCATTCCTCTTTTTCTAAGACAGGATAGATAGGTTTAAAGTGCAAAAGTTTTAAATTTGAAAAAATGGATTTTTCAAATATGAGGAAAAACAAAAGGAAGTACTGGCTTATTTATTGGATTTTTATATTTCTGAATTTAATTACTTTCAGTACTACTGCCCAAACTGTAAAGGATACAACAATTGCTAAACCTTTCGGTGGGAAAAGAGTGCTGCAAAAAATGATAGTTCCGGCAACCCTTATTTTGGGAGGCAGCATTTTAAGCGGAAAGGATTTTGAAAAAGAATTCCAGACAGATGTAAGGGGAGCTGTAGGAGAAAATTATGAGTTCAAATTTGGTGACTACGCAAGGTATGTTCCTATCGTACAAATGTACACAGCAGATGCCCTGGGGGTGAAATCCAAAAACCACTGGTTTGATCAAACAAAAAACCTGGCTCTGGCTATTGTAGTAACAGATTTTATAACCTTTCGGTTAAAAAACTGGATTCCTAAAAAACGTCCCGGGCAGGTGACAGAGTCTTTTCCCTCTGCCCATACTTCCTTTGCTTTCGCCAATGCCGGTGTTCTATATCAGGAATTCAAAGATACCAGCCCTTTCCTTGCATATAGCGGTTTTGGGATTGCTGCCGCGACGGGAGCATTTCGCGTTATCAATAATACCCATTGGATCTCAGATGTGATTGTAGGTGCAGGCATAGGTATTTTAGTTACAAATTTGATCTATCTATTTGATCCCATAATTAAATGGAACCCTTTTCTCAAAAAGAAAAATAGTTTTGTCTTCATCCCAAGATTTGACCAGGACCAATATGGACTTTATCTTACTATGAAATATTAAATCCACCGCCGGCTTCTGCTGCCTCATTCTTCCAAGGATTTCAGTTTCCAGATACCTACTCAAATTGGGTATATATGTTTCCCGGATATACTGCAGTAGAATTAGGTTAGGATAAAGATGTGGAAACCTTTTGAGCATACCCTTTTATGGGCAGCATTTGCCCGGCGGCCCCTGTGGTGTGTGGTTTCCAAACCTTACGCCTCTAAAAATAGTTAAAGCAGTAGTAAGCGTTTTGAAGTCTTCTTACTTCATATTCCAATTGGGTTTGAACTTATTTGGGCTTTCGATTTTATTCAGGATTCATTACAACTTTGGGAGATGTTACCAATTTTTGGGGGTTCTAAATAGGAATTTAGTAGTTGTAAATCGGAAGACTTTCCACATCAGTTATTGATTTTAGAAGAAAAAGTTTTCAACACAGGCAAAAACTAACCCTTAACCTTCTGAGTAAAAGACAGTTTATTTCTCAAATGTTTATGATTGTTTTGAGAGTATTTTAACTGAAGGTTTTTTTATTTTTATGACCGCAGTAAAGGAATAGATAATTGGTGTATGGCTGCTTAATTGGGAGCCGGCCTGTAGCAATGGAAAATCCATCTGTAGTATTGGGGTATTAAAATTTCTTCGGAAATATAAATTAAATGAATATGGATTCGAATCACGCATTTATGGCCAAGGAACTTCCCGAGGAGGAAATGAAAATGCTCTATAGCTTACTGGGGAAAAAGGTTCCTAAACCTGTAGAGACCCAACCAAAGTTTCGACTTAATTTCAGGTTTGCACGTCGCATGTTTGAAGACAAATAAATTTCTTAGATAAAGCAGAGCAGATGGAGTATAAACTGCATCTGCACAGATTTCACCGGCTAAGGCCGGTTTTTTTATTCCAGGTTAGCGGGTACGGGATGTCTCCTGAATGAAGCAGGATCACTTTCATTGCCAAAATCAATAATTCATTATTGCGCTGGATCAATTTTTATCAAAATAAAAGATCTCTTCTATGGGCAGTTGAAAAAGTTTGGACAACCTAAAAGCTGTAGGTAAGCTGGGATCAAATTTTTCTTTTTCAATGGCATTTATCGCCTGCCTGGAAACCCCTATTATTTCTGCCAGGTCTTCCTGTGTATAGTTTCTTTCTGCACGTAATATTTTCAATTTATTCTTCATGCGTATCTCCTTGTGTTTATTGTCATGCAAATGAGGTAGGTAATCCCAATAAATATTACGAGGTAAGAGATCTCAGCATCAGAGCTTATAAGATTCGTAGTATCCAGCAGGGAATAGAACAAACCCACAACCACTGCCAGGCCAAGGGTAAGGGCCAGGGATTCAAGGTGGATCTTACGCTCCAGTTCATCAAAATTATTGAACAGGTTCCTGTTTGCAATGAGCATAAGGATACCATTGGCAAGGTTTACCGTTACTGCCAAAGCAGTAAGAACAGGGTGATGATCCCAGATATATTCGGGGCCAAAGGTGGCAAGAGCCATTGTGGCCACCCAACTCCAGGTCCAGGCGGCAAGCTGATAAAGATTTTTTCTGCGTTGACTTTTCATAATTATTGTAATTAATAGTTTACATTTTGTAATGTGTACTTTACAAACCTACAACAAAAATTTGAATGTAAAGTTCACTTTACAAAAATAAATCTATCGGGGCTAAAATAAAGTATAAGAGAAACTTACGACAGAAAAAAAACTTGGCAGATAATGACTTAAGTAAAAACACTGCCTGCGACCCGCTTTGCGTTCAGAAACAAGAATGTAAGGTCTTTAAGCTGCAGAACAAAAGGCTTTTATAAACAAACTGAGATTAGGCCCGAACACCTTTTTGTCCAGCTAAAAATAAGATTAGCAGGAAAAAAGAGTAATGCGTTTCTTAACCCCGGGAATTACATGCTTACGACTTCGAGTAGCTCGATCTCAAAGATCAAAACAGAACCTCCGGGGATACCCCTGTAGTTCTGCGGGCCGTAAGCCAGGTGTGATGGAATGAGAAGCATTCCTTTACCGCCCTCTTTAAAATAGGTGATACCCTCTGTCCAGCCGCTAATAACCTGCTGTAGATTAAAGGAAACACCTTCAGAAGAACTTTGGTCAAACACATCTCCATTCAAGAAATAACCTTTATAAGCAACACGAACACGGTCATTTGAAGTGGGCTGTACCCCTGCACCTTCCTCCTCAATGATATAATAAAGTCCTGTAGAACTTCTCTCTGCCTCAAGGTCATTGGCTGCAAGATATTCCTGTATTTGTTGATCGTTCAAACTAACATAATCCACCGGCTGGTCGTCATTGCCGCAGGAGATGAATAGAAGAAAAATAAAAGCAAAAAAGTTGGTCTTCATTATGAGGTAATTGAAATTTTTGAAGGACAAATATAATTAAGAAAGTGTTGAAATGATAAAAAAGTATAGAAATGAATATTGTTTTTATCTGCATCAAAATGAAAAGAAAACCCAGTGAAGTAGTGACAAGAACGAAATAATGAATTAGGATTTAATGATCCACCCAATCCCCGTTTGATCAAGCCCAAAAAGCCACTTCCAAATTAACGACATCTGGCTCTCTAATTAATTTTAAAGCTACCTGGACAATCTTTTTAAAACCTTTCCTTTCCGCTTCATGAAAATTTTTAAAAAAAATGTATCCTTTTCAACTTTTCCCGGTCTACTTAATAAACTTTAAATTCAATTATTATGAATACTTGTAAATGCACCAATTGTGAATGCCCTAACTGCAGCTGCAGTAATTGCAGGGAAAATAACTGCCCCTGTTCAAGATGCGAATGCGATAAATGCAGTTGTTGTTAAATAATTCAAAGGTTAGCCGTTAAGCTAACCTTTCCTTATTTTTGTATATGGAGGAAACTCAAAAAATATGGGATACCTATAAGGACGAGCTCTATTTCTTTATTCTGAAAAGAGTGAAGGAACCCGGAGATGCCGGTGATATCTTTCAGAACACTTTCCTGAAGATCCACAGGAACCTTGAACGGCTTAAGGATCATTCTAAAATCAGGGCATGGGCTTACAGTATTGCACGTAATGAGATCGCGAATTTCTTTGATAAGGAATCGTTGTATGTAGAAAAGACAGGTATAAAACATCCCGGCGAAACTGAAATTTATGAGGAAGTATGTTGTTTTGACCGGTTCATAAATGAGTTGCCCGGCATTTACAAGGAGGCCATAGAATTGGTATACATCTGCGGAAAAAAACAACAGGAAGCGGCAGATACCCTGGAAATAAGCCTGGCAAATCTCAAGGCCAGGGTGAGGCGGGCAAAGGAGTTGTTAAAGCAAAAATTCAATGAATGCTGCAAATATGAAATTGATGAGCATGGAGATCTTGTTGGCGAATCAAATTGTGCAAAATGTGAATAGAAGTCCCCTGCCCCCGATGAGGAATTATTAAACCTGAAGATTTTAGGACCTGTTGGAACCGGTGAGAGTTAAGAGGTGAGAACAGCTCTATAAAACCTTCAGGGATAAAAAACGGCCCCATTACGGGGCCGCCTGGTTTTAATTTTTGAAATTAAGGGAATTCACTGCCTCCCCTACTGCTCTTCCAACCTCTTCCCCAACATCTACCGAGATTTCATAATTTAATCCGCTATGGGTTCGACTTAGTTTTACGTCATCTATTAAAGCATCCAATGAGTCATAATAGAAGATTCCAAATAAATCTTCCTGGGTGGTATCTTCAAGAGCATAATCCTCCCCAAAGAAATCCTCAAGAACTTCAATTGTTGCAGCCGCCACACTAGTGGCTATTGCAGGATAGGAAGGATGTGGTGGTGTAGGGTAAATACTATTCCAGGTAGCATGACCTAAAACCTCCTGAATGTAGGTATTGGGCCATAACAGGGTATATTCATATTTAGCATTCATAGTAGCTATAATAGCATCAAAAATTGCAATTCCCTGTTTTGCTAAAAGTACAGAAGCCTCTGCAAGATTCAGGTTTTCACTTTCAATAAGATCTGCAGTCAGTTTAGTAACATGGGTAGGGCCGTTAAGCTTTGTCCCTGGGGTATCCCTCCATGCTGCAATAATTCGTTGATCCTCATCAGTTAAATTCTGGCTTATTTCATAGATCAATTCATTCATTTGATAGAATTGAGATTCGGGATCTTCAGAATAAGCAGGTGGTGGGCCGGGCAAAACGCTTGCTGCAATATTTGTTATAAAGGATCTTGCACCTCCCAGGCAGGCGCCTGCCGGTTGTGCAGGTAGGGTGGGCACCCACGTACCGGGAGCTTCGGCTGGAACATAAGGGTCGCAGACTGCGAAAAGATTATCTGTGGTGCTCCAGTTGTGAACCTGGTTTGCTACCTGCTGTCCAAAAGCAATAGACCGTTGTAATTTTTCCTCAGAAACCATTGCCATAAAATCCTCATTAAAAGAAGCTTCCATTTCATCTATAGCCGCGAGATTGGAAGGCTGAGGAAAATCCTGTAGTATGTTTCTTGCCAATTGCGCAAGAGCCGCATTTGCACTGGCCGGCCAGTAAAGGTCGTCCCTGTTACCTTCGAACTCAATGTTTTCTCCACTTAACTGAGGAAACACAGACTGGTAAGACGACATTCCGGGAACCACTGCTTCATAAAGGGCGAGTCCGGAATAGGCAAAGTGCTTGGCACTTTGAGGATTGAAATAGGTAGTCCTGTGCATCTCAACGACCAGGTCCATCCAGGTAGTGACAAACCCGGAATCAAACTGCGCGGTATTCTCCATATCGCATCCAAACCTAATATGCTCGTATTCAACAGCATTCTCACCATCAAAATTAGCCTCAATATCATCCCGGCTCAGGGTTCCTGTTATAACGGTATTATCAACATCGCCGTAGACGCCTGGCCAGTCGAGCAAAGTGATCTCATAATAGATATAGTCTTCATTGCCGGCATAGGAAGCTATGTTTGGCAAGGCAATACATAAGGGCTGGGCTGCAGGATCTTCACCCTGGGTGGAGACGCTGTTTTCCAGGCCTGAATATAAAAGTGTACCGCTGTCATCACTTCCAAGCCAGATATCTACTGAATAATAACCGGGGAAATGCCTGCCGGTATCATTACAATAATTTGCAAAAAAACAAAATTCATAGGCTTCGGTTGGATTAAGTTCAAAGAATAAATAACCATATTCATTTACATCCCGGTCATCGTAACAAATTACAGGCACATCTACATATTTCTTAACCCCTGCGCTTGGTTCAATTGTAAGAGGTAAGGGATTTTCGACGAAGGCGGCCAGGGCCCCACCCCTCGGTGCCAGCCAGATAAGACCGCCGGCGGCATTATAAACTGCAAAATGGTCCAGAGTATATGTTCTCGGTTCCAGTTCAAGTTCCGGAACCTCTTCAGTAAAGATCTGCCCTGTTACCAGGTCTATTCGGAACGGGTTACCGGCAGCTCCAACAATCTCATTTTCACCCTGTAAAAGGATGACCTGAACATAGGAAGGCTCATCATTGGTACAGGCAGGCAAATCCATTATCTCCTGTTTATTTGCTGCCCTGTTGGCCAACAAATCGTTCAATACCGCACCAAAGGAAATGGTAGCTTTCTCATTACTCACGTGAGTTTTGTCCTCTTCACTACAGGAGATAGCCAATAAACCCATGAATACAAAACACAATGAAAACTTATGTAAATTTTTCATGATACATTAATTGAATAAAGTTGCTTTTGAACTATAGAAAGATAAAAGGGGACTTTTTACAATGGCGGAGGGTAAAGATTGTAAAAATGAAGATCAAATAATCTGGGGTTAAATCATCTTCGAAGAATAATTGAAATTAGCATTAAAATCCTGGCTGAAACATAGGTGTTTTCCCTTAAAAACAACTAAAACCAACTTCCCTAAAGTATTCTCAACGGGGAAGAAACTCACCTAATCTGAATGGACGGGAGTGCCTGTTCCAGAGATCAAGAGACCCGGAGCAGCTACAGGTAACTTTTGGAGGTACCTTATGGTCGTGCTTTTTCCTGAAGCTCTCTCCTGCCAGAAAATAGCATAACAAGGGATAATCTATTTTATACGTGAGGATTCTATAGCAACATCTGCAGTGGCCCAGGATTCTTTCAACTGGGATTCCAATTGCCTCACTTTGTCGGGGTTGTCCATCTTTTGGTAAGCCAGTTTCATCCCGTGCTGCGCCCAGCCATTTCTTGGCAAAACCTTTAAATCATCCTCGAAGGTTTTAATGGCATCGGCAAAATGCCCGGCTTCTATTTGTACTGCTCCTAAATTATGGCGTACAGAGAAAAACCAGTCTGGTGGTTCCTGAAAGTTAAGTCCGTCTTCCAGTGCCACAGTTTCATTAAGAAGATCTATACTCTCCTCATAATTTCCTTCAGAAGCAAGGATCTCGGCTTTTAAAATATTACTGGCAATATCCACAATTGTTTGCATAGAATTAATTTCCCAGATCGTCATATCTTTCAGGCGTTCATCCGCTGCAAGGATCTGCAGGGTGTTTAACTCAGTTTTTGCCTTCTGCGTATCTTTTTTCCCCAGGTAAGCCATACCACGTGCGTAATGGGAAATTGCCATTGGGTACAAAAGGGAATCCTCCAAACTTCTGGCAAGGATCTTATCCCACTCACCAAACTTTACCTCTACAAAATATGGAATCATGTAATAGTGCTGCAGGGTTGACCACCCCGGTTCCTTCATAATATCGGGATGAATACGCTCTGCAAGCTTATTGGCCCCCATTAAGGCCCAGTCGCTGTTACCTTCCAGGGTTGCGGTAGCTGCGAGAAAATGATAATTATGCGGATAATAAACCAGGGGATATGCCCCCTGGGCATGGCAGGCGGTGATATAGGCACTGTCTACTTCAACAGCCCTTAGATTGGCCAGGCTTCCTTTGTGATAATCTCCGGTTTGTATATAGGTATGGGACGGCATATGTATGAGATGCCCGGCACCGGGAACCAGGCCCTCGTCAAATTTCCTGGCACTTAAAAGGCCCCGCTCCGGTGTCTTTGAAGCTTCAGTAGCATGAATATAAAAATGATGGGCACCCGGATGGTCGGGATACTCTTTCATCACATTTTCCAGCAAGGTGATCACCTTGGGGGTCCATTCTTTCGGGTTGCCCTCGTTATCATAAAGGTTCCAGGGATAAAGGTTCATTACAGATTCTGCATACAGTGCTGCTATTTCCGGATCATTATTATATTTCTTATAAAGGTCTTCCATAGCCTGGGAATACACAACGTCAAGTTGCCGGAGATCTTCAACAGGTTCTGCCACGTACCGTTGCGCCAGGGCATTTATCAAATCCCTATCCTTATTTGTCGCATTATCTGAAACTTTGATAGCAGTCTGTATGGCTTCATATGCTCTTTCATAATTATCTGGTTCCATCCCGGCGTTATAATTTGGCCCCAGCACATAGGCAAAACCCCAATGGCACATAGCACATTCGGGGTCCAGTTTTGTTGCATAATAGAACGATCTCGCTGCCTCGGCATGATTAAAACCATAGGACAGCACCAGGCCCTGATTGAAATATTCCTGAGCTTTGGAATTGCCGGTGGTAATTGGATAATTAAGGACATCAAGGCCGTCAAGCAAAGGTGCAATATTGTCTTTTCGATACCATTCAATATCTACAGTAGGTGGTGCACAGGAGTATTTGGAACTTACTTTTGCCTGGTTCACAACATCTTCTTCCGCCGGTTGGTTATTTTTACAAGAGAAAAATAAAAACGGCAACATCATCAAAATCAAACTTACATTTTTCATAGTTCCCTGATTTGCTACTTATAAATTTAGCATAAATTGCTGACTATCAGCATCAAATAATTAATTTTAGCATTCTGTAGAAAGGGATAATTTTTCCTGGAGTGCCTATAAAAAAACACAAAATAGGAGGCCTTGCTTTTTTTACCGCATTTAACCTTTCTTTTCCGTCTTCATGGGCCGGTTGAAAATGTATGCCTTATCAGGATGCAGGGAGTTGCTTTTATCATCAAAAAATACCTGAAATCAAGTATATCAATAAACCCTTCAAGCCTCTATTTTTATAAAATCCCTACCTGTTTACAATTCACAAGAAACCTTCTTACTAACCAACCTAAAACCTGAATTATGAAAAAATTCATTGCAGCTGCTATTGTTATTATTTTGTTCTCATTTCCCACCACCGGTTATTCCCAGGCAAGCGAAATGGCCTCAACTCAAGATTCAAAACCTTATAAGTTAAGGCCATTTCGAATTGGAGCCAAGCTTGGCTTTCCTAACCTCGTTGGAGGAAACCTGGAATATGTGACACCTTTACTGAATAACAGGCTGGCCGTAAACCTGGATTATAGTATGATTAAATCTTCCTGGCTGGAACCTTCAAATGAAGAAAATTATAATGTTGATGATAGTGACCAGCTTCAATTAAGGTACATAGAAATAGGAATTAACTATTACTTCTTCAAACCCGGTAAAGGTTTATATGGTTCTTTTAGCTATGGAATGATTAGGTTGGACGGAACTTTGGCCGATATGGCGCATAGTGAGGACTCGCAAAAAAGAGGTATCGGAATGATCGACCAGGGGCATAATTCTTTTAATGTTAAGCTGGGTGCGAGGTGGGGCGGACTCTTTTATTTTCGTCCAGAAGTGGGTTATATGTTCAATACCCTTCCCAAATCCTTAAACGTTGATGTTGTTTTCCCTGATGGCAGCAGGGAAACCCAGACAGAGGAGTTTGAGATCGAAGCACCTTTTGATCTCCTGTTCACCGGCTTTATTGCCAATATTGGGATTGGTTTCGCTTTTTAGAGGAAGGTTTTCAGGTTGTTTGCTTTAAGACAAATATACCTGCATTCCGAAAATAGATAGATCTTAGTTAAATCAGCTAAAAGCCTCGATATAAGCCAGGCCTTTTGCTTTCAGGTGTGGGTTATTATATCCGAAGAAATCTATGCGGTTTTCATGCGCTGCGTCGTAATCATTGATACTGTCTCCTATAAGGCAAACCTCATCCCGATTATACTTATGCTTTTGCAGGATATCCCTTACCAGCGAGATCTTTGGCGTGGGAGAGCCTTCTATGCTATTAAAGTACCCGGAAATTCCCAGTTGTGAAGTCAGGTATCGAAGTTCATCCCCATCTGACCCCGATACGATGTGCATCTCAAAACGGGTATGTTGAGCTTCTATAAAATCCAGCACCTCAGCGATAAGATTATCTTTGGTTGTAAGTTCCTTTCTCATGATTTCTGAAAATTCCCCGGCCATCCCGGCAACTTTTTCATCATTGGTCTCCTCCTGAAGGATCTCCTCCAAAAAATACCTGAATTTCACATAGCGGGAAAGTCCGCCGTTTTGGTTATGATACTCCAGCAGCTTTTCCACCTGTTCCTGTGGATAATTTGCCAATACCTCCCTGAAGCCCTTTTCCCTCACTTGCATAGAATCCAGGATCACCCCGTCGAAATCCCATAGGATCACTTTTTTATTTTCAAATTCTTTCATTTCCTATACTTTTTGAAACTTTATCTATGTTCCTGTACCACTTCACTTTATTTAAAAATCTCCCTAATTATCTGTAAATTTAAGGGAAAGAAAAAGATTGTGTCAATATGAGAATTAATCTATTCCCTCCCCGGATAATTTATTAAAGAATTCAATTTCTATGGAAAAGGCTTCACAAACTTCCACCGGCCCCACCTGGCACGCGCTAACTGTGGAGGAAATCAAAGAGCGCTTAGGCACCGATATTAAAAAAGGACTTACCAAGGAGGAAATTTCTAATAGAAAAGAGGAGTACGGCAGGAATGAATTGCCGCAGGAGAAGAAACAATCTGAACTCATGCGGTTTTTGCTTCAGTTCAATAATCTGCTTATATATATCCTCATCATTGCTGCTGTTATCACTGCGCTTATGGACCACTGGATAGATACCTGGGTGATCCTGCTGGTGGTGGTGCTAAATGCTGTCATAGGCTATGTACAGGAGGGGAAGGCAGAGGAAGCCCTTGCAGGCATAAGAAATATGCTCTCGCTCCACGCTATAGTGGTGCGGGATGGAAAACAAAAAGAGATCGAGGCGGTAGACCTGGTGCCCGGGGATGTGGTCTTATTAAAATCTGGCGACAAGGTCCCGGCAGATGTTCGCATTGTGGAGGAAAAGGACCTGCAGGTTGAGGAATCCCCGCTTACCGGGGAAGCCCAGGCTGTAGAAAAGGACACAAAACCGGTAGATGAGAATACACTCCTGGGAGACCAGACAGGTATGGCATTTTCCGGCACCACAATTGTTTTTGGAAAAGCCAGGGCTGTTGTGGTAGAAACCGGAGGCAGGACAGAGATTGGCAAGATCAACAAGATGGTAAGCGGGGTGCAAAAGATCACCACTCCCCTGCTACAGCAAATTGAAGACTTCAGTAAATGGCTTTCATTCGTGATACTGGGAATTACCGCTGCTTTTTTCGCTTTTGGATATTTCTTCAGGGATTATACTATTTCTGAATTATTCCTTGCATCAATAGGCCTGGTGGTAGCGGCAATTCCGGAGGGATTACCGGCCATTATGACAATAACGCTGGCTATTGGAGTACAGCAAATGGCTAAAAGAAAGGCGATCATTAGGAAATTACCTTCCGTAGAAACCCTGGGAGCTGTTAATGTGATCTGTTCAGATAAGACAGGCACGCTTACCAGGAACGAGATGACTGCCAAAACTGTGGTCACACAAGAGAAAGTCTATAATATTGAAGGCACAGGTTATGAGCCGCGGGGAGAAATAAAAATTGAGGGAAAAGAAATCAATATCAAGGAGGACAAGGTCTTTACAAGGTTTATGCAATGTCTTCGCGCTTCCAATAATTCTGAGATCTCGAAAAATGACGAGGGCAACTGGGAAGCTACCGGTGCCCCCACAGAGGCTGCCTTGTTAAGCTTATCTTTCAAGGCCGGTTTTGAGGAATTCACCCCCGAGCGCCTCGATACAATCCCTTTTGAGTCTTCTTATAAGTTCATGGCGACCCTTAATAAACTGGACGACCAAAAATTCATTTTCATGACCGGCGCGCCGGAACAGGTGATGAAAAAATGTTCCCATAATCTCACCGCTGATGGTAATAAAGAAATAGACCGCAAGCAATGGGAGGAGAAAATGGATGAGATCGCCTCAAGGGGGCAACGCATCCTGGGTGCTGCTTTTCGTCCTGCAGAAGAGCAGCTGAATGAAATAAACCTCCCGCTGGAGGAGAATGATTTTATATTCCTGGGAGTAATTGGGATAATTGACCCACCCAGGGAAGAGGTTGCTAAAGCCATTGAGGAATGTAAGACGGCAGGGGTCAAAGTGAAAATGATCACCGGGGACCATGCACTCACTGCTACTGCCATAGGAAGGGAAATAGGTATTGAGGAAAGCGAGAATGCCATCACCGGCCAGGAAATTGAGGAAATGAGCGATGAGAAACTAAAAGAGATCGTTCGCAGTCACGGCATCTACGCCCGTACCACCCCCGAACACAAACTGAGACTGGTCAAGGCACTACAGGCCAACGGACTTCTTTGCGCGATGACAGGGGATGGTGTGAATGATGCCCCGGCACTTAAAAAAGCAAATATTGGCATCGCCATGGGGATCAAGGGGACAGAGGTTTCCAAAGATGCATCTGAAATGGTGCTGGCCGATGATAATTTTGCCACCATTGTAAATGCCATCAAGGAAGGAAGGACAGTCTATGACAATATTAAAAAGGCACTATTCTTCATTTTACCCACCAATGGTGCCGAATCCCTGGTGCTTATGGCGGCAGTGTTCCTGGGCATCGTGATGCCCATCACCCCTGCCCAGATCCTGTGGGTAAATATGGTAACTGCCGTCACTTTGGCTCTTGCCATTTCCTTTGAACCCATGGAGAAAAATGTCATGAAAAGGCCACCCCGCCCCAATGACCAGCCCATCCTGGGCAAACATTTTGTATGGAGGATCATATTGGTTTCCCTGCTCATTGGAGCCCTTACGCTTGGTGTTTTCTATTATATGCAGGAAACGGGGCTCGACCTGGTGGGCTCCAGGACTGTAGCGGTAAATACCCTGGTGTGCTGCCAGCTGTTCTACCTCTTCAACTGCCGAAGGATGAAAGGCCCCGCGATAAGTAAGGATTTTTTCAGGAATAAATATGTGTTCTATGCCGTGGGGGTCCTCACGCTGCTTCAGATATTCTTTGTTTACACTCCCTTTATGAACAACTTCTTCGACACCCGGCAGCTTCCGCTTATCTACTGGCTCTACCCCGGACTTGCCGGTTTGCTGGTTTTCATCATCATTGAAGCAGAAAAGTTCCTTACGAGGAAGTGGTGGAAGTGAGGTTGGTTGTCTGTTGTCGGTTGTCGGTTGTGGGTTGTGGGTTAAAAAAAGTTGTAGGTTGTAGGTTGTAGGTTGTAGGTTTGAAAAAAAGTGGAAAGAGGAGAGTGGAAAGAGGAAAGTCAACCCTTAAAAATCGCATAGCCAACCTCCTGGAATTCTGTGGTTGTTTATGTCTTTTATAGTGTCCCAGGATTCTAATTTCTCTTCTCTCTTCTCTCTTCTCTCTTCTCTCTTTTCTGTGGTCTTGTTTCTTGCTTCTTGCTTCTTGCTTCTAAAAAACACCCCAATCCCCACTATTCCTCTCCTAAAGTGTAGAACACATCTACACTTATTATGCGTGCACCACAATTTTCTCCACATATAGAATCTGATTGTATCTCATTATCAGCTTCCCTCTACAGCGGTACAATAATTGGTATCTGCAAACTCATAGAACTAGTTTGTTCTGCTTTATGAAAAGGCAACACCAGAGTTAGTTTTAAAACAAGAAAAAATATGATAACACAAGATCTTAAATTCCCCGCTGCAGCTTCAGCAGATAATAAACTGGGCGGGAATAATACAGCTTTCGAAAACAAACCTACAATGGATACCGGGGAAGAACAGGTTTCCGGCAATTACAGCAAAGCAACATTTACCAAAAGACACGTCTCCATACTGGTGGGTACATTTATGCTACTTATAGGGGCAGCTTATGCTTTTTATTTGTTGCAGCCACAGTACCAGGAAATGAACCTGAACAGGATGGATACAATTGGGGGAATGATACTTCTTATCACAGGGATTTTCCTGTTGTTATTCCGTCTTGGGTTTTTAGCCTTTATTGCCAGACAATTTTTCCGCTATAAGCCGGTGTCTTCTGTTACAGATGAGGAACTACCAACCTGTACCGTGATCGTCCCGGCATATAATGAAGGTAAATTGGTTTACTCTACTTTAAAGAGTTTGGTGAACAGCAGTTACCCTGCAGAAAAATTGGAATTGATAGCCATTAATGATGGTAGTAAAGATGATACCTGGGCCTGGATGGAAAAAGCCAAGGAAGAACTTGGAGACAGGGTTTCCATTTTTCAGCAACCTAAGAACATGGGGAAGAGACATGCGCTTTACCGTGGATTCAAATTGGGTAAAGGTGAGGTTTTCGTGACTGTAGACAGTGATTCCATTGTGGAGGTCGATACATTGCGTAACCTTGTTTCCCCTTTTATTACCAATGAAAATTGTGGTGCAGTGGCAGGTAACGTAAGGGTACTCAACAATCAAAAAGCCATTATTCCACGTATGCTTAATGTGAGCTTTGTATTTAGCTTTGAGTTCATAAGATCTGCTCAAAGCGTTATGGGATCTGTATTATGTACTCCAGGTGCGCTGGCGGCTTATAGAAGAAATGCGGTAATGAACTGTCTTGAAGAATGGATGAACCAAACTTTTATGGGACAGCCAACAGATATTGGAGAGGACCGTGCGATGACCAATATGATCCTGAAACAGGGCTTCCATGTCCTCTTCCAGCGAAACGCCTATGTGCTTACCAATATTCCGGAAAAATACAGCAGCTTACATAAGATGTTTACCCGTTGGGAAAGAAGTAATGTTAGGGAGAACCTAATGATGACAAAATTTGCCTTTAAACCTTTCAGGAACGGTTCAAGAGCAGGTACCAGGCTTTTATTGGTTAACCAGTGGATGGGAATGATAACAGCGTACCCTCTTATTCTAATGATGATCATATTACTTATCGCCCACCCGGTATTGTTTATATGTTCAACTCTCTTAAGCATCCTTATCTTTTCCAGTCTTCCGGCATTTTTCTATGCTAAGAAGTATAATATAACCGAGGCATTTTGGATCTACTCCTATAGTATTTTCTACACATTCGGTTTATTCTGGATCACTCCTTATGCTATGGCAACTGCCAGCAGGAGAGGGTGGTTAACACGAGGATAACCAGGTATATGCCGTGATAAGGCTATACAGCCTAATACTGCCTTAAAGAAAAAAGCCACCGGCGCCTATGGGATGCCGGTGGCTTTTGCTTTTGCCTGTGCATTATAAAGAGATCATTTTAAGCTGTCCCTTTTATATAGAATCAAAGTCATTTTAACCTCGACATATGGGTGGTTTGGGATTTAAAGATAATTGAGAAATTTTCAGCTTAAAAGAATCTGAATAATCATTTTAAATATTCCGGTTTTAGCCCAGGCCCCAGATTCAAGGAGCCCAACAGAACGCCCCATAGGCAAAGTGATCGTATTCCTGTACTGCACAATATTCATTTATTTCGTTTAAAAATTTTAACATTCTCTTGTTTAACAAAACAAAAACTATGTTAAACATGGTGACGTCGCTTTTAAGTTCATATAGTTTTATCTCCTATAAACCTTAAACAAGTTATTTATAATGAAAATTTTACACCGAATCTTTATTGCAATTTTTGTGAGTGCCCTGCTGCCTTCCTGCAGCACGTCTGATGACGATGGGATTATTGTCCCGCAACCTACCGGGGAGTCAACAACTTACCAGCTAAGTTCAGTCGCAGAGCCCGGCATTTCAGGAACTGCCACTTTTATTAAAAATTCAGATAATTCTGTTACCATTGATCTTATGATCGACGGCACACCTGCAAATGGTAGCCATCCCGCCCATATTCACAATAACACTGCGGCAGAGGGTGGTGATATTGCCCTGAGCCTGGGAACAGTTGATGGAGCTACAGGAGAAAGTACAGTTACTGTGACTACCCTTGATGATGGTACACCAATAAGCTACGAGGAGTTACTTGATTTTGATGGATATATCAATGTTCATTTAAGTGAAGATCAACTTGGAGTTATTGTAGCCCAGGGAGACATAGGGGAAAATGAACTTACTGGAGAAAGCAAAACATATGTTCTCAATGAAGCAGCTGTTGAAGGAATTAATGGTACTGCCACTTTTGAACAAAGAAAGAACGGGGAAGCACTGGCCACCCTTGAATTACAAAACACTCCGGAGGATGGAATGCACCCTGCCCATATTCACGCCAACGCTGCGGTTGAAGGTGGTGATATCATTTTTAGTTTTAATCCTGTTGATGGAGCAACCGGGATGAGCAAGACCAATGTGGCCATGCTGGATGACGGGACCGCTTTTATGTATGAGGATGTATTGGATGTAAATGGATATATCAATGTGCACCTTAGTGCAGATGATCTGGGAACAATCGTTGCCCAGGGAGATATAGGTGAGAATGAACTTACAGGTGAGACCAAAGTTTATGATCTTAATGAAGTTGCCGTTGAAGGAATAAGCGGTACAGCAACTTTTGCAGAAAGAAGGAACGGAGATGCCCTGGCAACTTTGCAACTGGAAAACACACCCAATGGTGGAAGTCATCCTGCACACATTCACGCAAATACTGCAGTAGAAGGTGGAGACATCATTTTCTCCTTTAATCCGGTTAATGGAACCAGCGGTATGAGCATGACCAATGTGACGGCACTTGATGATGGAACTGCATTTGGGTATGATGATGTCCTTGCGGTGGACGGATATATAAATGTACACCTTAGCGCCGATGATCTTGGAACTATTGTAGCCCAGGGAGATATAGGACAAAATGAATTAACCGGGGAATCCAGGGTGTACGATCTTAATGAGGTGGCCGTTCCGGGAATTAGCGGTACAGCTACGTTTGAAGAAAGAATGAACGGGGAAGCCCTTGCTACCCTGCAGCTTGAAAACACTCCAGAGGGGGGAATGCACCCTGCTCACATTCATGCAAATACTGCGGCAGAAGGTGGGGATATTATCTTCAGCTTTAACCCGGTAAACGGTACTACCGGGATGAGTATGACCAATGTAGCTGCTCTTGATGATGATACTGCTTTTGGCTATGATGATGTAATGAATGTAAATGGATATATCAATGTACATTTAAGTGCAGAGGATCTTGGAACCATCGTTGCCCAGGGCGACATAGGACAAAATGAACTTACGGGAGAGGCTGTCACGTATAACCTGCAGGAAACAGATGTTCCCGGTATAAGTGGTACGGCCACTTTTATGGAGAGAAGGAATAGCACCACTCTTATATCTTTGGAATTGACAGGTACACCACAGGGAGGGTCACATCCTGCGCATATTCATGAAAATGATGCAGCTACAGGAGGAGATATTGCTATTTCACTTACCCCTGTAGATGGTGATACAGGAATGAGTATGACCCAGGTAGGAATGGATGATGAAGGTAATGATATCACATATGGAGACCTGTTGGAATATAACGGGTATATCAATGTACACCTAAGCGCAGATGCTCTTGATGTGATTGTTGCCCAGGGTGATGTTGGAGCCAATGCACCATAAGAAATATCACCTTTAATAAAACCAGAACTCCCGTAGAGAAAGAATTTCTACGGGAGTTTTTTTTATTAAAAACCACGAATACCTGGAATTTAAAGTACATCTAAGTACTAATCTGCAGCAGGACGTTTAACGGTACAACCAATGGCCTTTGTAGAAGCAACCTCAATATTCTTCCCACTTTCAAGAGCGGCGATAGCATTCTCCACATACTTGATCTTATCTGGATTTTTATCCTCGGTATCATTATCTATGGCTCCCGTATAAACGATCTTCAAATTATCTTCCTTCTTTTGAAGCAGAAAGATATGAGGGGTTACCCGTGCTCCATAATGATTGGTAATGGTTTGCCCCTCGTCCAGCAGGTACGGGAAGGAAAAATTAGCTTCTTTTGCTTTTTCCTGCATCTTTTCAAAACTGTCTCCTGCGGAAAGCTTCTGCGGATTTGGATTAATGGCGATCACAGGATATCCCAGCCTGGAAAACTTCTCATTGAGCTCCACCAGGCGCTTTTCATAAGCGATCGCGTAAGGACAGGTGTTGGCCGTAAAGACCAGGATAAAACCTTTGGCATTTGGAAAATCATCTGGTGAGACCTTTTTACCGTCGATATTCTTTAAGCTGAAAGTTGGAGCGGTATCCCCAGGTTCAAGGGTAGTAACCTGTGCCGTTGCCAGAAGGCTGCAAAACAGAAATGCAAATAGTACTGAAGTTTTCATAGTGTTAGCTTGTTATTTGAAATTGTTATATTCTGAAAGTAATTGATTATAGGTGAATTCCTTTTCAACAAACCTCTTTTTTCCTCCCTTAACGAATAAGGTGGCAGGGATAGCCCCACTCCAATCCTTATTGATCCTGTCTATATACACCTGTTGGTCCCGCTCATCCAGCAAAAAGGTCTCATTCTTAAGATCATGTCTCGCAACAAAAGGAATTACCCTCTTCTCCAGTTGGGATTTAAAATCCACACTTACAAGCAGAACTCTAAGTTTTTCGCTGGATTTTTCCTGCTGCAATTTTTCAAAGTATGGAAGTTCTTTTATACAAGGCGCACACCAGGTCGCCCAGAAATTGATGACATACGTAGTATCCCTGCCCTGCTCCAGCCGCTCATTTAGCTTATCAACAGTGAGCAATTGTACCTGCTGGCTAAAAGCCGGGTAGAACCAACCAAAGAATATTATTGAGATAAGGAGTGATTTCAAGCTTAGAATTTTAACTATGACAATTTAATCAAAATTAGTTTCCAAAAAATAAAAATATTCTAAGCCAATTTTACTAATGAATTTTGCGGAAATGACTTTTTTCCTGCCCATCAATTTATTCTCTATTTAAAAAGAAAAACCGGGCTATGGACCCCAAGCCCGGTCTGCACAATTTACGCACAGGAGACTGATACACTATGGGTATGACCTGCCTGATTTGTGGAAGTAACAGAAATTGAATTATTGCCTTTAAGGGTATTAAATTGGTCGGCAGAAATTGTGATCTCATGTATATGATTATCTGTACTTGCCTGGCTAAGGGTATAGGTTTTCTCTTCAGCCGCCTCTACATCCTCCTTGGAGACGGTAAGGTTATGGCCGTGGTTTGCACTAATACTGCTTTGTGTTCCGTTCTCCACACAGTTGGCCTGCGGGTTAGGATTAGGGTTCGGGTTTGGGTTTGGGCCGGGATTGGGTCCACCGCCATCATCTGAAGAGGAACAACCTAACATTGACATCATGGGAATACCCACAATGATCCCTGCCGATGTTTTTCTGATAAACGTTTTTCTATCCATGACTAATGAATTAAAGGTTAAAATGTTCTATTCAAGTAGAACGTTCTCAGTATCCTCCCGTACCGGAAGGACCATTCTTTGGGCCCAGATAAAAGTTTCGTGAAATGGTAAATCCGAATCTGACCCCGCCGTCTTCCCATGATTTTTGAGTGTAGGGAATAAAATTATTTTCGGTGATATAAGTGGCATTTTGGAAATTAAGACTGAAGACGTGCCCCCCGGTCTCAATCTCCAGGCCTATCCCTAGCGGATTGTAATAGGTAAATTCAGTATCTTCCGGCCTGTCAAGACCATTCACCAGGGTATAATCTGCTATAAGGGAAAAGCGTTTGGTGATCTTAAGCCTGCCACCCATTCCTATAACCAGGAAATTGTTTTGATCAAAGGCATCGGTAACCACCGGCCTTATAAGATATCCCGGGTTAAGCATAAGGGAAAGGGAAGGTGAGAATTTCCTTGCAAGGATCACCTGCAGGAAATGTGTGATCCTGTCAGTTTCTGCTGGAAATTCATTTTGAAAATTTTCTTTCCTCGTGATCCAGCCACTTTGCCCGAATAAGGTAACCGATAAAGGCATACCTTCCTCCTTTTGTTTCAAAAGCCTGAATTTTGCCAGAACATGATAGGTTTCATTAAATCTACTCCTGCCTATTCCTACTGTAAAATCGTTGGTAATACCGTAATCCAGACCAAGGTGAATATCTGTAGCGGCATCGAGCCCATATAAGGTATGGGAACCGCCAAATTCGCCTCCAATATCCCCAAACCTATGTCCTATCCAAAAAGTTAATGCGTATTTTTTTTGCGTTTCATTAGTTTGGAGCAACACGAGTTTAGGGCTCTTAAAGGTAGCCATAACAACTTCCTCCTGTGCCGGGTTGATCTCCAGCATTAGGGAATCCAGACTTTGTGACTTTAGCGACATGCAAATTAAAAACACGTAAATTAGGATTAATGCTCTCATGGGCTGCGTCTTTTATAGTTGGCGTGCACGGTAACTTTTATAACCTCGGCAATGTTCCTGAACATTAGCCGGGGATCTTAATCTCGTGGTCTTTGTTGGCCACAAAGAATTCGGTTCTTAGTTGAAGTTGATCATCCTGGATGATGATATTCCCCGGGATCTCCCGGGGCCTGCTCCTGCCATGAATATCAAGTTCCCCTTTAAAAATGACCTGGTAATCCCCCGGCGAATCAATACCCGGCACAGGAGAGATAATTCCTCGAAATATCGCTACAGGATACTTATGGGATTCAATATAATTTTCATTAAAATGTTCGCGCATGAGCTCCTTTGCGAATTCAAAGCTTCTCATGCGCACCTTAAAAATTATTTCTCCCGTACCTGGATCGTAAACTGAAATACCTTCTTTGCTAACAGCCTTTATGTCTTCGATTGGTGCTGAGGAGAAGAAGGTTATCCTTGCATTATTTGTCTGAAAAATTTCCTGAGCAAGCCCGGCCTTCGTAGAAAGCAAAAGAAGGAAGATATATAACCCCAATTTTTTCATCACTTCGGGATTGAATATCGGCGGGGCAACAATATGGTAATTAGCATTAAATTTACATAAAATATGTAATTTATCTTACCAATTTTTGATAATAATTATTGGTTGATACTAATAATTTGTAATTAGAGCCATAAAATTTCATTTATCTGGGAATGATTGTTTTGGAGCGAATGCACAAATTTCTTCCTGCTATTAATTGGAAATAAATTGCTTTCTCAAAACCTGGTATTATACAGGAAACAATAATTTGATTAAGCATTTACCTGCATGTATAGCATAGTGAGATCTATGGAAAATAGCAATGAGCAAATGAAGTTTTCCAAATGTACACATCTGCTCTTTTTATTAAAATTTTCTTCTTTCCAGCAATTTCTATTTCTTAAAACAAGTTAAAGTAACTGTTTAATAGGTTTTCAGGTTGCTTTAATTCCTTTTACGTTATTAGAATTCATTAAATTGCGCAGAACATCTTCCTTAAGATTATTACTTCATTTTTTCAGATTTTTTGAGATAATCTCTATAGGATAACAGCTTTAAATATTTCGCATTTCAGTTTTATGGAAGAAAACCATACTTCATCTAATGATCCAAAGGGGGAAAACCTCAGGGAGCAATTAAATTTTTTGGAAAAAGTCCACAAATTAAATCCCAACCTTCTCTATATAATACAATTAAATCCACACAGGATCATCTATATAAATGATGTATCCAGGGAGATCCTGGGGCTTGAGCCTAAGACTGTAATCAATACCGGACCTGAAATTTTTAAAAACATCCTACACGAAGAGGATTATGAACAAAGGCTGGATAATCTTGAAAAATGCCTCAAAAACAAGGAAGAGGAATTATGTGAAATAGATGTTCGAATACGCACGGCCAGTGGAAATTGGGAATGGTTCAAATTAAAGGATAAGATCTTTGACCGCAGCAGTGAAGGCAAGGTTACCCATATAATAGGTACGGCAAACAATATTCACGAGCAAAAAGTTTGGGAAGAAAAACAGCGTGAGGAACACCGCAGGTTTGAGAATGCCCAGGAAATTGGCCATATAGGAAGTTACCAGCGAAAACTTCCAGGGGATTATTTTACTTATTCTGCAGAGTTCTATCGCATTCTTGGGTTGGAGCCAAGGGAGGAAGAAATACATATTGATGAGTTTTTATCCCATGTACACCCAGACGATCGGGAAGAATACATAAAAGCCATACAACATACCTATGCTACCGGGGAACCTCTTGACATAGTGACAAGAGCAATAAGGCCAGATGGCAGTATAAGATATATTCAGCGCCGTGCTGCCATACTTAAAGATGAGCTCGGCACCCCGGTACTTGGCTATGGTACCGGGCAGGATATTACAGAAAGAATAAAGGCCGAGGAAGAAAGGGAAAGACTGGAAACCCTTATGCAATCTACAGAGATAGTTGCAGGCACAGGAAGTTATGAGGCCGATCTAATAAATAATAAGCTGTTTTTTTCTAAAGGATTATTCCGGCTGTTTGGATATGAACCGGGAGAGTTTGAACCTACTGAAGAGTGGGTGAATGCTCATTCCCATCCAGATGATGCCCCGGTAGTTCGACAAATCCTGGAGGAAGCAACCAACAATAAAAAGGGCTATTCCTATACCCGGCGCATATATAGAAAAGATGGACAAAAGCGGGTAATTGAATCCCAGGGTAGCATCATTGTTGATGAGAAGGGAAAACCTGTAAAATTCATTGGCCTGGTGCAGGATGTGACAGCTCGTAAAAAAGCTGAGAAATCCCTTCAGGAAAGTGAAGAACGTAGCCGTAACCTCCTAAAAGTACTTCAAAATGCACCCGATTCCTACCTGGTATTAACGGCCGATTTGGTTATTGAAATGGCTAGTGATGCCTACCTGGAAGCTACACAAACAACCCGTAAGGATATTATAGGAAAACTTGTTTTTGATGCCTTTCCAGATAATCCTGAAGCTGTGGATGCCATGGGGGTTAAAAACCTTAAGGCTTCACTTCAAAACGTCCTTCAAACCAGGAAACCAGATCGTATGCCCATACAGCATTATGATGTAAGGGATAAGGAGGGTTCATTTAAAGAAAAATACTGGAGCCCTACCAATACCCCGGTGATCAATGCAAAAGGAGATGTGGATTATATTATTCACAGGGTGCTGGACGTTACCGAGGTCATGAAGAAGCAGACCGCGATCGCAGGGCTCTCTAATGAAACCGAAATACTTAAAACCTCCCTGGAGGAAATCAAGATCCAGGCGAGCCAGTTAAAAGAAAGCAGGTCCTTGTTGCAATCTATTTTTGATGCTTCCCCAAATTCCATAGTACTCTATGATATCCTGCGCGACCGGGATGGAAAAGTCTATGACTTACAATTTTCTATGGTGAATGCCTTTAACTATAAGGTTCTGGAAGTAAATAAGAATATAATTGGTAAAAGATTAGGAGAGGAATTCCCGCTGGTTAAGGAAAACAAAACCCTGGAGAATTTTATCTATACAGCAGAAACAGGAATTGCGACAGATTTTGAGACCTGGCTGGAAGGAGGAGGTTACCAACATTGGTTCCATTACAGGGTAACCAGGCTAGAAGATCAACTTTTAGTTACCAGTGAAGATATTACCGAAAGGAAAAAGTCTGAAGAGATCATCCAGCAAATGTTGAATGGATCCCTATCTGCCATTACAATTCTACAGGCCGTTAGAGGTGAAGATGGTGAGATCACAGATTTCGTATTTAAAGGAGCTAACAAAGCGGCAGAAAAAATAAATTCTCTACCTGCAGAGAAAATGGTTGGACAAAGGCTGTTGCACCTGTTTCCCGGTGTAAAACATGTTTTTCTTGACACCTATATAAATGTAGTTGAGACCGGGGAACCATTGAGAGTTCAGCGGCAGTATTCCTATGAACATCTCAACAATTGGTTTGACGTCTCTGCCGTGAAAATAGGAGATGGTATTATCATGACCTTTAATGATATCACCGAGCAAAAAGAGGCAGAGCAGGAGCTGGTGCAATTAAAAGAGGAACTTGCCCAGCGGGCAAAGGACAGGTACAGAAAGATCATTAACTCCATGGATGAAGCTTACTGTCTTATGGAAGTTATTTTTAATGACAGGGATGAATGTGTAGATTACCGCTACCTTGAAATTAATCCTGTATTTGAGGAGCAGGCAGGTTTGCAGGATGTTCTTGGAAAGAGAATTACAGATTTGGTACCTCATATGGAGGACTACTGGTTTAAGTATTATGGTACCGTGGCTAAGACAGGGGAATCCTTGCGTTTCGAAGATTACTCTGAATCCCTGGAACGCTGGTTTGACATTTACGCTTTTCGACTTGATGAGCAGGAAAAGAACCAGATTGGGGTAATTTTTAAAGATATAACAGAACGCAAAGCCGCAGAAGACAGGCAGACTTTCCTTTTAAATTTAAATGATGCCCTGCGTCCCCTGGCAGATCCTGCCGAGATCCAGATCACAGCTATGAATGTACTGGGATCGCACCTCGAGGTTACCCGTGCTTTTTATTCAGAAGCGCAGGATAATGAAGAAACCCTTTATACTAATCCCGAGTACATAGATGGAGTGGACGAAGCTCCTGAAGAAATTAATATAACAAGTTATAAGCCAGAATTAATAGAACAATTCCTCAATGGCAAAACCCTGGTCATCAATGATGTCCTTGTAGAAAATGTTTTAAGGGAGGAGTCAGATATAGATCTAAACAACCAGCAGGTTAGAGCAGGCATAGCTGTTCCCTTAATAAAAAATGAGAAACTTGTGGCAGCCATTAGGGTTCATCAAAATACCCCAAGACGCTGGACCCCCGCAGAAGTCTCCCTGGTGGAGGAGGTATGCAAACATACCTGGGCAGCAGTAGAAAGGGCAAGATCTGGGAATGCACTACGAGAGAGTGAACAAAAATTTAGAGACCTGGTAGAAGCATCGGCTCTCGCAGTATGGGAAACCAATCCACAGGGAATGGTGGAAACCGATAGCCCTTCCTGGAGAACATTTACCGGGCAATCATTTGATGATTGGAAAGGGTACGGGTGGCTGAATGCCGTACACCCTGAGGAACGAGAGTTGGTAATAAAAAACTGGAAAGAAGCAGTTGCTGCAAATCGCAAGGTGGATACAGAGTTTCGACTGGTAGGTAAAAATGGTGAAAGCCGGTGGACGAATGTAAAAGCAATCCCTATAATAAGCCTGGATGGCAAAGTAACCAAATGGGCAGGTATGAACCTGGATATCCATAATATGAAGATGACAGAGGATGCCCTTATCAAAGCCAAGAATGAGGCTGAAGCTGCCTCCAGGGCTAAGGAAGATTTTGTTTCCACTATGAGCCATGAGATACGCACTCCCCTTAATGCAGTTATTGGTCTTACCAACCTTTTATTAGATAATAATCCCAGGGATGATCAAAAGGAAAATCTAAATTCTCTCAGTTTTTCTGCTCAAAACCTCCTGTCCCTCATCAACGATATCCTGGATTTCAGCAAACTTGAAGCAGGAAAAGGAGACGTGGATGAAAATGTCTTTGACCTTTCAATTCTTGTAATAAGCCTTCAGCAGCTATATGCTCCCCAGGCAAGGAAGAATGGCAGTTTATTTAATCTAAAACTCGATAACAAGATCCCGCCACGTATAGTGACAGATCAACTTAAACTATCCCAAATTCTTCACAACCTGGTAAGCAATGCTGTGAAATTTACTCGTGATGGTAACATTGATTTTTCCATTTCCGTTCAAAGGCGCGAACATGAGATGCTATGGCTGGAATTTGTAATTAAAGACACCGGGATTGGAGTTCCAAGAGAAAAACTCGCTCATATTTTTGAAAAATTTTCCCAGGCAGAGAGTTCTACAGTAAGACAGTATGGCGGGACCGGGCTTGGATTGACCATTACCAAATTGTTACTGGAATTGTTGGGTAGCGAGATCAAGGTTGAAAGCCAGGTGGGACAGGGTTCTAAATTCCATTTTCTGCTTCCCGTGAAGGAGGCCCCATTAGAAAAGTCTATAAATGACATCCCTGTTTATGGGCATGAAGATATAACTAATATAGAGGAGTTGGAGATATTGCTGGTGGAAGATGTGGAGATCAACAGAAATATCCTTTTGCAGTTTATGTCTAATTGGTGGCAAATCCAACCCGATGAAGCTTTAAACGGAAAAGAAGCTGTGGAAAAAGCTACAAAGAAGAAGTATGATATGATACTTATGGACGTGCGTATGCCCATCATGGATGGCCATGAAGCCACAAAACAAATAAGAAGATTACCCGGTTATAAGAATGTACCAATCCTGGCGCTTACTGCCGACAAAAATTTGGAGGTACAACAAGAGCAGAATAATTCGCAATTTGATGACCTGCTTACCAAACCATTTGATCCCGCACAACTTAAGCGCAGGATCCTACATTACCTCTACCCTGCTGCAAATCCAAAACCAAAACCAGATGCCATAAATGGTGAAATCAAGCCTATGAAAGGTGCACCTAATGGAAATGGTATATCCAGGAAGGAACAAGATGATCAAGATCCTATTGATGTTTCACGCTATACCAGCCTGGCCGGAGATAACCGGGTACTACTGGAGAAATTATTGGGCAATTCCCTAAAATCCATTAAGAGCTATAGAAAAGAATTTGATATAGCGGCAACTGGAAGGGATACTGAGGCTTTGTCCAACCTCATTCATAAAAATACGGTAACCTTACATTATATACAGGCAAACCGGCTTGGAGGAATGATCCAAAACTACCGGGAGAGCCTGCAGGAGGATGAGACAGCGAAGACCACCGAACAACACGAGGCAATTCTGGAGGAATTTGAGAGGGTGACAGAGTCTTTACAAAAATTATTGGAGAAGAAATAATACAAACGATGGTAGTTGAATTTGTTTCCACTGCTTAAAAACATCAATTCTTATAATTCCTAACCACAGGAATTTTTTATTCTGCTGCATTGTTGTCCGGTAAAAGAGTCTCGACCGCTTCCGCTGCTAGAATAAAAAACCCAGACTAAAATCTATATCATTGTAAATCATATATTTAACCAATTCTAAAAAGTCTGGATTTTATTAAACTATTTAAGATTCAAAACCACCCCATGTGGGTTTATAAAACTTCGGACAATATATAGCAAGGCTTATCGCAAATTCACACTATTTTAATCGGACACCAATGATCCTGCTGTAGCCATTTGAGGATCCCGCTGTTCTTTTTGAATTTTCCTCACATCCTTTTTCAGAAATAAAGATATGATCAAAGCGATTGCAATGAGTACAATAAAAACATAGAATACGGGAACATAGCTTCCTGTAAAGGCGTAGATCTGTGAAACCAGCGTTGGACCAATGAGCCCGCCCAGGGACCAGGTTGTAAGAAGATAGCCGTGGATCGCCCCAAGTTCCCGGGTTCCAAAAAGATCGGCTATAAAGGCAGGTAGATTTGAGAATCCGCCGCCATAACAGCTCACCACAAGAAAGATGAGCACCTGGAAAATAATAGCGCTGGAAATAATAGGCAAGGTGATAAAGGCTACCAGTTGTATCACAAAAAATATAATATACACCACCGGCCTTGAAAGATAATCTGATGCTGCTGCCCAGCCAATCCTTCCTGCGCCGTTAAAGATCCCCATAAGCCCAACCATCACCGCTGCACTCGCAGCAGTTAGTCCGCCAATGGTTTGTGCCATAGGGGAGGCGACCGAGATCATCATTATACCTGCGCTCGTATTGATCAACATAATTGTCCACAACATCCAGAAGTGCTTTGTTACCACTGCCTTTTTAGCTGTGAGCGAGGACAAATCCTGTAGCACTCTCCTGGTGCTTATACGGGCTTTTTCCTTCATCCCGACAGGGAGCCACCCTTTAGGTGGAGGTGCAATATACCAGGCCCCAAGGGACATAAGCAGGAAATAACTACCGCCGAGAATATAGAAAGTAGTGCTTATTCCCACAGATTCCATAAGCGAAGCGGCAAGTGGAGCCGTGATCAAGGCACCCGCACCAAATCCAAGAACTGCCATCCCCGTAGCAAGCCCGCGACGGTCCGGAAACCATTTTACCAAAGTGGAAACCGGTGCGATGTATCCTATCCCTAAACCTATCCCGCTTAAAAGACCATAAGAAAGAATGAACATCACCAAGGAGTCCAAAGCTACTGCCACTCCAGATCCTGCCTGCCCAAGGCCGAACAGCACCGCAGCTATCATAGCCGATTTTGTAGGGCCGCTTCGTTCTACAAATCTCCCAAACACAGCAGCCGATGCCCCACCAAGGGTCATCATAACTGTAAATGCTATAGTAACTGAGGAGATCGTCCATCCCAAATTTTCTGCAAGGGGAATAGTATATACACTATAAGCATATGCTGCCCCAATAGAGAGATGTATGCATATAGCAGATAAAGCGATCAACCACCTGTTCTTTTGAAGTCTCATAAACTCTGGAAATTAAAGTTCGATATAAAGGCTGCTATGGAATAGTCAATAACCAATTATTTTCTTAAAAATCCTAAAATTATTATTTACATAAGATAATTAAATCGCGGCTGCTTGAGTTCTCCTGTCTTTACAATTTCTTCAACTATAAAGATCAGGGTGCTGGTCTTTGAGCAGTGGCAGCCACCGCTTGCTTCTTCGGGATTATGAAAATTTGCATACAAAAAAGTCCCGATACAGGAAGTATCAGGACTTTACAATTAATACAGTTATAAAATTTAGGAAAGGGCTATTTTGAAATCCTTTTCCGTTTCAGGAGAATTTAACCTATTCCATTCTTCCATCCCGCCGGGATATACTTTTACATTCTTAAACCCATTGCGGGCGAGGATCGATTCAGCTATAGCAGCCCGGGCACCACTCTGGCAATGGATCACTATTTCTTTTTCTGCGTCAATCTTATCGAGATTATCGGGCAAGGTCCCAACGAAAATATTTTCCACCCCCTGGATATGACCTTCTGTGTATTCAGATACGCCCCGTACATCTATAACCTGTACATTATCTTTTCCCAGGTAAGACTTAAATTCTTCGATTGAGAGGTTCTCTGTTTTTTCAAGTGCAATGTTTAAAACTTCGACTTTCTCGATATATCCCATAATATTATCCAGGCCTATTCTCATCAATTTCCTGGTAAGGTCCTCCATTTGCTCCTCCCCGGCCACAAGTATAAATTGCTCTTCATAGTTAAGGAACCACCCTGCCCATGTAGAGAAGGAATTATTTCCCTGTATATGAATACTATTTGGAATATGACCATTCGCAAATTCTTGCTTATCCCGGGCATCTATGATCTTAATACCTTTATCGTAAGCTTCCTTAAATTCTTTTTCTGAAAGTTTCTTATGTTTAGGTACTTCGGTAAGCAGTGGACGCTCCTCCTTGTTCAGCTTTTTCATCATTGCGAAGTATTTGGGAGGTTCAGGCTGGCCTTCCAGCAGGTAATCTATAAAGCCCTTTTTATTATCTTCATACTGGAATGCCCAGTTTCGAATTTTTTCGTAGCCAACAGTTGTGCTTGGTACGGCTCCAAGAGCTTTCCCGCAGGCAGATCCTGCCCCGTGACCCGGCCATACCTGCAGGTGCGCAGGAAGTTCACTAAATTTTTTGAGAGATCTATACATATCCTCTGCCCCCTTATCCTGTGTACCTTTTAATCCGGCAGCTTTTTCCAGCAGGTCGGGTCTGCCAATATCCCCAACAAAAACAAAATCCCCGGTAAATAGCATTACCGGTTCCCGGCTTGCAGGATTATCTGTTAATAGGAAGGAGATACTCTCTGGTGTATGACCGGGAGTATGCATCACATCCAGGGTAAGATTCCCTACCTGGATGCTGTCACCATCCTTCAATCCAATGTGGTCAAACTGGTAGCTCCAATCTGGCCCGCCTTCGTCTGAAAGATACATTTTTGCTCCCGTCACCGCATTTAATTCCCTGGTTCCTGCCAGAAAATCGGCATGAATATGTGTCTCAGTTACGTGAGTGATTCGCAGGTTATTCTGTTGTGCGATCTCCAGATATGTATCTATATCGCGTTTAGCATCGATGACGATGGCCTCCCCTGTCTTTTGACAGCCAATTACATAACTTGCCTGGGCAAGCGATTTGTCATAAACGTGTTGAAAAAACATAATTTTTATATATTAAATGAATATTCTATTTAAAATTCTGAAGCAAAAATACTCTTTGTATTACTGCTTCACAGTAACATTAGTTACAGTGGAAACAACCACCTTCCATCTGCTCATTATTTAATTTATAAAGGAAATCACAGCAGGGGTTAGAATATCTATTTCCCATTCTACCTATCCAGGATTACACAATGTTACCTATCGTGCTAAACTCTCAAAGATATTCCAGGTACGTAGTATTGCGATTTTGTTTGTATATTAAATACAGAAAGAGATTTATTCAGGAAAAATAATCTGCAGCTACAAAGCTTGATGATTTTGGTTTTCTCTTAATGTTTTTAGCAAATGTTATTAACATAGGTCAACATTTTTCCGGCTTTTGATGCCGATCTTTGAGGTACAAAGACAGGTAAATAAATGAAAAGTCCAGTCTGTGGCTATTAGTTAAAAAAGAAGCATTCAAAATTTTAGATTATGGAAAAGAAAATAAAAGGTTTACATCACATTACTGCAATTGCAGGAGATCCCCAGCGCAATTATGATTTTTATACCAAAACTCTAGGTTTAAGGATGGTAAAAAAAACGGTGAACTTCGACGATCCTAAGACATATCACTTTTATTTCGGGGATGAAGTGGGAACCCCGGGAAGTATTCTTACATTTTTCCCCTGGCCCGGAGCCAGGCAGGGACAGGATGGTGCCGGGATGGCTACCGAGATTGGCTACTCTGTACCCAAAGGAAGCCTTGAGTTCTGGAAAGACAGGTTTGAAGAAAAGAACGTACGGCATTTCCAGATCAAGGAGCAATTTGGGGAGAGAAAACTGCTTTTCCTGGATCCCGATGGTCTAAAATTAAGCCTCATTGAAACCACCAATGACGACAGGCAGGGATTTAAAAGCAACGAGGTGAAAGCAGATGCCGCTATCAAAGGGTTTCATTCTGTTACCCTTACACTTAATTTTGCTGAAGAAACCGCAGCGGTATTAACCGATATTTTCGGCTATGAAAAGCTCTCCGAAGAAGGAAGCTTTCACCGTTATAAAACTGATGCAACGGAGAATGCCGCAATAGTAGATCTTTTTATTCTGCCAGATGCATACAGGGGCATCAATGCAGCCGGCACCAATCATCATGTAGCTTTTAGGGTGAAGGATGAAGAAGATTTGATGCAAATGCGGGAAAAAGTGCTGGCAAAAGGTTTACATATTACAGAAAAAATAGACAGGGATTATTTCTATTCCCTGTATTTCCGGGAACCGGGCGGCGTCCTCTTTGAGATCGCGACAGATAATCCCGGCTTTGCCACAGATGAAACAGTAGATGAACTTGGCTCCTCCCTCCAATTACCCGCAAGGTACAGAGGAGCAAGAGAGCAAATTGAAAAGGCACTGCCGGAGTTGAGGGAATAGCTCTGTTGTTTGGTGTTTGGTGTTTGGGGTTAATTAGTTAGGGTGGATTCGTTAGTTCGTGAGGCGTTGATTCGTTAGTTCGGAATTCTTTAAATGGAAAAACTGGGTAATTGGTAATTGAAAATTGCATATACATTCTTTTAGCTAGTTAGCGGGGGATTTGCGATTTGAGCTACGATAAACGTGCTCCGTCAATCTGTTCCCGCTACGGACTAACGACTAACGACCAACGACTACTTTTTGAAACTTCTTTTTAAACTCCTTTAAAAACTCCGTGGTTAAATAAAAATTAGTCTCTAAAAAAGCACCAATAATCAGGCAAGCTCAAACTCATAACCATACCCCATAACTCTTAACTCTTAACTCTTAACCCTAATCCATAACTCATAACTCAAAAAAAAATGCATACCAAAAACATACTTACAGCAGGAAAAGACCTAAAAGATGCAAAAAAAGCAATGATCTTCCTTCACGGCCGTGGAGGAACGGCACAGGATATACTGAGCCTTGCAGATCATTTACCGGTGGAGGACTTTGCGCTTTTTGCTCCCCAGGCTACCGGCAATACCTGGTATCCCTATTCATTTCTCGCACCTCCCGCTCAAAATGAACCCGGCCTCTCTTCTGCCCTGGAAATCCTGAAGGATCTACTGGATGAGATACAACTACAGGGAATAGCTGCAGAGAACATATACTTTGCAGGGTTCTCCCAGGGAGCCTGCCTCACTGCCGAATTTGTTACCCGAAATGCTTCCCGATATGGAGGAGTTATAATCTTCACCGGCGGCCTTATTGGCGACAGGATATATGAAAATTATAAGGGAGATTTTGCAGGCACGCCGGTTTTCATTGGCAGCGGAAACCCGGATGCCCATGTTCCCGTAGAGCGGGTGAAAGAAACCCAGCAAATTATGCAGGAGATGAATGCCCGGGTGGAGGTAAAGATCTATGACAACAGGCCGCATACTATTTCCCGTGATGAAATAGAATTGGCGGTAAAATTTATTTTTGAATGATGGAGAATTTTTAATCACCTTATCGCGCTCAAGATACTGTTTTTGAGTATCTTATTAGTTCAAAAATTGAAAATATGGAAAACAAGTGGCCTGTTCTATCGTATGAAAATGGAAAAAAAACGTATGAAACACTTCATATGTTTACCCAGATCCTGGGGAAGATAAAGCTGGAAACCCTGCCCTGGCAAAATCACTCCTGGCATGTGACCTTAAAATTCACCCCTACGGGCCTTACAACCAATACCCTGCCCTACAAAGACATATTTTTTCAAATTGATCTTGATTTGGTGAAGCATATTTTAAAGATCACGACCAGCCGGGGGGAAAAAAGGACATTTGAATTGAGAGGCCTATCTGTTTCCTCCTTTAATGAAAGACTCTTCAATGAATTAAGGGAATTGAAGATAGCTATAGAAATTTACGGCAAACCTGTAGAAATAGAGCACCCAATTCCTTTTGCAGAAGACAACATGCATAATACATATGATCCTGTCCAGGCAGGTGATCTACACCATGCCCTGCTGGCCATGCAACAGGTTTTCTTCGAGTTTAAGTGCGGTTTTAAAGGAAAAAGTAGCGACGTGCATTTTTTTTGGGGAAGTTTTGATCTGGCAGTGTCCTTTTTCTCCGGCCGGAAAGCACCGGAACATCCCGGTGGATTTCCAAACCTGGCAAATTGGGTCGCGGTGGAAGCATACTCCCACGAAGTTATGAGTTTTGGGTTTTGGCCGGGCAGTGAAGCCCTGCCGGAAGCTGCATTTTACTCCTACCTCTACCCGGAACCGGAAGGTTATAAAGAAGCGGCCATAAAACCCGGGGAAGCCTACTACCACCCAAACCTAAGAGAATTTGTCCTACCATACAAAGCAGTGGCAAACGCAAAGGATCCGAATAAAAAATTGAAGGAATTTCTGGAAAGCGCCTACTCGGCAGGAACCAATCTCGCTAATTGGAACATGGACCTCCTGGAATGACTCATATGAGAATGTTTAAAATAGCAAGATTTATACAAATAAAAAGCAAATGTAAGATATTCCAGGAAAAGGACACTAAACCAGGAAAATCCGGGCAAAAGAGAAAAACCATTTTCATAAGAATGGAATAATACATAAAATAAAAGGAATCTTATGGTTAAAATTGTAATTGATGCCCGCCAGGCTTCCCTTGGAGAAGGAATGAAGGTAAAACGTATCCTGCCATTTAGAAAACAACGAATGGTGGGGCCTTTTATATTTATGGACCATGGAGGGCCGGTAGACCTGCGCCCTGACCTTAAAAAATCCATGGACGTGCTGCCGCATCCTCATATTGGACTTTCAACGGTTAGCTACCTCTTCAGTGGGGAACTGGTCCACCGGGACAGCCTGGGGGTACAGCAGGTGATACGTCCAGGCGAGGTAAACTGGATGACTGCAGGAAGCGGGATCTCTCATTCTGAAAGATTTGAAGATCCGGGAATTCTTTCTGAAAATTCCCTGGAATTGATACAAACCTGGGTCGCGCTTCCCGAAAAATATGAGGAAGCACAACCATCTTTCGAAAATTATAAACCCGAAGAATTGCCGGTCTATACAGGCAAAGGTGTCTGGATGCGCCTTATTGCCGGGGACGCCTATGGTTTAAAGAATGATGTGAGTACCCACTCCCCTCTTTTTTATTTGCACGTGAAGCTGGATAAAGAGGCCCGATTTGGATTGCCTGAAAAACATAGCGAAAGAGGGATCTATATTGCAAAGGGAAAACTTAAAATAGGCAGCACTGTATATTCTGCAGGGCAAATGCTTGTTTTTGAACCGGGTGTAGATCCTGTGATCATAGCAACAGAACCTGCAGACCTTATGGTCCTGGGAGGGGAGCCCCTTGGAGAGCGTTATATTTGG
Source organism: Antarcticibacterium flavum (assembly GCF_006159205.1). NCBI lineage: Bacteria > Pseudomonadati > Bacteroidota > Flavobacteriia > Flavobacteriales > Flavobacteriaceae > Antarcticibacterium > Antarcticibacterium flavum. The sequence continues at coordinate 704,786 of NZ_CP040812.1, forward strand.
TGGAATTTCGTTTCTTCCCGTAAGGAACGCATTGAACAGGCAAAAGAAGACTGGAAACAGGGCAGGATCCTGCTACCTCCTACAGATGATGAGGAGTTCATCCCGTTGCCAGAAAATCCTTTTAAACCCAGGGATAATCCTTCCCCGGAACCTTTATCCTGAAAAGCAGGGAATCACAAATCGCTAAAATCTTAACCGGCAATTCAGTTAAATCTTTATCCTTCTTAAGGATAAAAGTATATTCTAACGCACTCAGGCCTTAGGTTGTAATTTGATATTTGGCAGTCCAATTTTATCAGGATGCTTCAGCAACTCTTCTATAATCTTTTGAAAAAGTTTTGTTTTCACGAACTCAGAATTCTTGGGTCGGGAAAGATATCTTAGGGTCACTTCTATCCAGCCGTTGGTATGCGCCTTCAGAATAATTGTAGGTCTTTCCTTTACTTCCAGTTCATCAATAAGGGTGCCTGCCAGTATATCCTTAAAGCGTTTTACCCTTCGCATCATCGCCTCCCCAATTTCATCCTCTGCCATCCTGCGTATAATATCCCCCGCAAACTGAAGATCGGTATCATAGGAGACAAAGAAAGACAGTTCCTTCCAGATAAATGGGAACAGCGGCCAGGAATAGTTATAGATATATTCGTTAAAGATCCTTGAATTTGAAAATTTAATGATACGTCCGCTGGGATGGTCGCCGGTGAGATAATCTCCCCTAAATTCCCAAAGCGTGGTATCGAGATAGCCAACATTTATGACATCCCCGTAAACAGCCCCAATCCTAATGCGGTCACCTACTTCATAGGGTTTCCTTATCAACAAATAGATCCAGCCAAAAAAACTGCTTAAGGGATTTTGTAATGCCAAACCAACTATAAGGGATACCACCCCAAAAGAGACCATGGTGGCATACCAGTTTGTAAAGAAAAGGGATAGGGTGATGATGAATATTAGAATACCCGAGAACAGGTTGATGATATTGCGCAGGTTGTAAGCAACAGAACCATCGGCTATCCTTCGGCTTACAATCCTTTTAAAAAGTCTGTTTAGTACCAGCACAAATGAAGCAAACATAAAACCCAGTACTATTTTTTGCAGCGCAGGAATATAGGAGGCCTGTATTGGGAAATATTTCCACTCCAGCAGGAAATAAAGAAAAATACAAACAGCCGAAATTATTATAGTAACAGCAAGGGCAGACATGCCCTGTTTTTCCTCCTCTTTTGTTTCCTCGGTCTTCTCCTCAGATGAAAGTTTTATGGCGTCCTGTACCTTTTCATCTTTCAGGATATCCTCGATTTCCTGTGCTTCAGTTTTGTCCTGTGATTCCATAAGAAATTTTGGTTAGCACCCTAAAATACTAAAAAGTCTATCTCTTACAGCTCTTTGAAGCCTAAGCAATAGAAGGTTTAACAAGGTTTTACGATTTCTTCAGCAATTAAGCCCGAGCAAAAAAAATCCGGATCAATTAAATGATCCGGATTTATTCCAAAAAGTTGGGGTAATTATGCGTTTTGCAAGCTCATTTTATTTTGCTGTACCAGGACTGCATCCAGAGAATATTTACCGCTTCCAAGAATTAATAGCACTATATATGACATCAAGTAGTGTAATCCCAGTTCCTGGCTCGAGAAAGGATCTGTTGCATGAATATAGAATACTGCCACCATCATAGTAATTATCAAAGGTATAGCTGCGAATCTCGTAGCCAGTCCTATAAGGATCAAAACAGAACATACAACCTCAGCAAAGACTGCAAGTGCCAGGGAGATCATTGGGCTTAATCCCATCACTCCGGGAAATTGTGAGGCATCCCCGCTAAACAACATTTGCATTTTGGGAAAACCATGCACCAGCATCATCGAGGCAACACCTATTCTTACAATCAGCAAGGCTATACTTACCTGCTCATTTCCTATGTTTATTCCAAGCAATTTTTTCATTTTCTTTTTCTTCATTTAGTAAATAAAACCATAAGGCCCGGGGGTGAGTAGGGTCACATTTCCTAAGCTTTCGCGAGATAAACCCGGGACCCTTTGGTTTCTAAATATTATTTTTTGAACTCTGCATCTACTTTAATCCTTACATCATCACTTAAAGCTGCTTCAGGAAAATCTGGACCAATATTGAATTCTTGCCTGCTCACCTCTCCTGTGATCTGGAAACCGGCTACCTGGGTGCCATCATCTTTTGTGATAGTTCCTCTATGCCATACATCCAGCGTAACGGGCTTAGTGATTCCGTGAAGGCTTAGATCCCCTGTTACTTTATACCTGTTCTCTCCATCTTTTTTAACTGACTTACTTTTAAAGGTCAACTCAGGATGTTTTTCAACTGCGAAAAAATCATCACTTCTAAGGTGATTATCCCTTCTCTCTACCCCTGTGTCTACAGAATTTACATCTATAGTAACATTGTAAGTGGCGTTATCCAGGCCATTGGTAGTATTGATGCTCGCATCAAAGCTGCGAAACAATCCTGTAACCTCCGCAATTCCCATATGGGTGATCCCAAAAGATACCTGTGAATGGGCTTTGTCTACGGTCCAGGTAGTTTGGGCGAAAAGCCCTGTGCTTAATAAAGCAACGAATGCAAATAAAATTCCTTTTTTCATGATTGTTTAATTTGAATGTTTAGTTAATTACTGTTTTATGTTCCTGTATTTATGGATTGCTCAATCACAATTACCATCGGGCTTACAGGAATCCCCTTCTATGATCTCTATATCATTATTCTTTTGAGTGTATTCCTCCCATGATTTCTCCAGGGTTTGTAAAAATGCTTCTGTAGATTGCGCTCCAGATACGCCATAGCGATTATCGAACACGAAGAAGGGAACTCCCCTTACCCCAATGTTGCGGGCATCCATCTCATCCTGCTTTACCTCATATTCAAAGGAATTTGAAGCCAGGACCTCTTTCACCTCTTCAGCATTTAAACCTATCGATTCCCCGGTTTCTATGAGAACATCAAAATCATCGATATTCCTTGCTTCTTCAAAATGTACCTTAAAAAGGGCTTCTTCGATCTCGTTACCCAAACTTTTGGTTTTAGCCATTTGGATAAGCCGGTGGGCATTGAAGGAATTTGCAAGAACCGAGTCCTCCAGGTTAAAATTAAGACCTACTTCCTTTGCCATTTGAGTGGCGCCGCCCAGCATTTGCTTTGCCTGCTCCCGGCTTACTCCTTTAGCTTTTACGAAATAATCTACAGTACTTATATCTGTTCTTGTTTCCAGGGTGGGATCAAGCTGAAAGCTTTTCCAGTTTACCTTTATCTTATCCCGCTGCGGAAACTTTTCCAGTGCTGCTTCAAATTTTCTCTTTCCTATATAGCAGAAAGGACATCTAACATCTGAAAATATATCTATAACCATTTTTATTTTTTTAATGTATAACCGGCTTCCTCAAAAAAGCCCCTCACCGTTAACAGTGATCCCTCATCATTTCCCAGTAGTCCTACCTGCATCTTTTCAATATTCAGGACTACCTTCACTACCATTGAATGTGGGAGCAGTTCCTCAAAATTTACTTTATCTTTCAAAATAGGGCAATCCTCTTCATGTGATAATATAAGAACGATCTTTTGAGTAGCAACTTCCTTTATTTTTTCAATAAGACCTTGTTCTATAGTTTCAGGATGGGTAAAGGCAATCACATCGGCTTCCCAGCATCCTTCTTTCTCACAGGTGGTAAAATCAACCTCTGCAGGAGGGTTTGCAGAATCCAGGCGGTTCTTTAGCGCTAGTTCCTTTTCTTCATCATTTGAAACAAACAGCAGGCGAACATTTTTTCCTGCCAGCTGCTTAGCAAGGGCAGGACAAAAATTGCCGGTATCACCTATGATTGCTATCGTTCTTTCTGCCTTCATTCTATCATCATTTAAATAATTCCCGGGAACAGGGTTTACAGTTCCCGGAAAATATGGTTTCCTTTTAAGCTTGTTTTACAAACTGTACTTCGGTATTTATTCTCACCTGGTCGCTTACAACTACACTTCCGGCCTCGGTGACTGCATCCCAGGTCAAACCAAATTCTTTACGGCTTATTTTTCCTGAAACTGTCAATCCGGCTTTTGTTTGCCCGTAAGGGTCTACTACCACTCCTCCAAAATCAACATCCAGGGTTACAGGTTTCGTAGTATTCCTTATAGTAAGTTCTCCTTCCAGCTTTTCAGTTTCCACATCAAACTTGCTGGCGCGAAAGATCATTTCAGCATTTTCATCGGCAGCAAAGAAATCGGCAGACCTAAGGTGCTCGTCACGTTGTTCGTTATTTGTATTTATAGACTTAACATCTGCTTTAAACTCGATATTGCTTATAGATTTGAATTCATCGCTCTCACTTTCAGCATACCCCTCAAAAACCTTGAAGTTCCCGGTTACTGTTGAAATCATTAAGTGTTTTACTTTGAATGTTACTTCACTGTGGGTTGGATCGATTGTCCATTTTGTATTTGCCATAATTTTCTAATTTTTAGTTACTAATTAATTACAGGACAAATTTACCTCGACATTACGGGGTACCCAATGACATAGATTAATAAATGTATGTGATCTATATCACAGTTTTTTCTTAGGATTAAGTTAAAGCCCTGTGAACAGAGGGTTTTGGAAAGAATTTGGAATTCCGGTTCCTTAAGAGCCGGTAGCGATCTGGTTTCTTATTCGGCTAAGAGTTTCCCTGGTTATACCTATATAGGAGGCTATCATATGCTGTGGCACCCGTTGGGAGATATCGGGAAAATCTTCAAGAAGTTTTTGGTACCGCTCTTCAGCTGTAGTGCTAAAGGTACCCATTAACCTTCTTTGGGTGGCAATGAGGTTATTTTGTATAAGAATGCGGAAGTAGCGTTCAAAAGCCGGCACATTCTCCAGCAAAATATCCCACGATGGTTTTGTAATAAGCAGTAGCTCACTGTCCTCCAGGGCTTCTATGTTATATTCTGAAGGTTCCCCGGTGAGAAAGCTGTAAAGGTCTGCACTCCACCATCCCTGCATTGCGAACTGCAGAATATGGTCACTCCCCTTTTCGTCAATGGTGTAACTACGCAGAAGGCCTTTTTCCACGAAAATTGTATACTTACAGGGATCCCCATCCTGCAAAACAAAACGTTTCTTTCTAAGCTTTTTAGGAATAAAAAGGGTTTTGGCAAATTCGAAGTCCTCCTCACTTATAGTGATGGTCTCATTGACCTTCTTATATAAAAACTCGAACATACACAGCCGGAAATTTTACCTGTTGGTGATACCTTAAAGGTAAGGAATTAAAAAAAGATTGGGAAAGGCCGGGCAGGCGGTAAAATGAATTGTACTCCTGCCAGAGAAGCTACACCTTTTTTGGAGGAAGTGCAAATGCCACGGCATCATGCTCAAAGTGATTCCTGTGAGAGCCGTCACAAAAAGGTTTGTTGTTAGAGAGTCCGCAGCGGCAAAGAGTTACCTTATCCCTTCCTCCCAAGTCATAGGAATTTCCGCTTTTATCTACTATCTCGAAATCCCCGTCAATTATAAGGGATCCATTATTGTTAACTGTGATCTTTGTCGTTGCCATATAGCTTTGTATAAAAAAGCTAATTTAAACCTTTTATTTATTTTTCCTGTAGTACCTGTACATCGTAAGGGAATATATATTAAATCAGGTATTCACCGGTTTCACAGGCGGCATACTATTTTACCCTCACCAGCGTCATCTCTCCCACACAATTTTCCAGGGGTCCGCAGGGGTCGAATTCAAATTTAAGGATACTGTTATCCTCAAGAATTGAAAAATTAAACTCCCACTCAACACCTTCAGCAGCAAGGACAAGATCCTCCTTATCAATATGGGGAAAGTCACTTAAAGCTTCGCCTCCTGTATTATAAAGGTCATAGATCAAAAAAAGCCGATTCCCCTGTTGGGTAAAAGTGCCCATCTTACGGCTCCAATAGCCCGGGATCTCCATGGAATCCTCATTCATAAGAAATGTAAAACTCTCAAAGGAATAGTCATTTTTGAAAATATAGCGTGTAACGCTAAGAAGATTGCCGGTTCCCTCCTCCCCAACTGCAGCAGGGTTGAAGGCAAATGACCTTCCCCAGGTGCCGAATATTTTTGAGTTCCCTGGAGAAGAATCTCTCGAACAGCCTGTCAAAATGATAAGTATTATTAGCAGAATTCTTTTCATAAGGCACTCTTTTTTAGAATGGCCGGGATTATTATCCCTGTCCTACCTTCCATTATATATATGACCTCAAAACTTCAAAAGGTTGCGTAAAAAATTTCACCTAAGCAGTAACAAAATTATTGGTTGATAGTCTCTTATGGAAAATTCGAACTATGAAACAATTCATTCATATTATAAGTTTCCTTTTTGCAACCCAGGTTTTTGCACAAATGCCGGCAGATCTCACTGCTACAGATAAAGTATATGGACTCTCTAAATTTTGGCAGGAGGTAAATTACAATTTTGTGTATCTCAATAAAATAGATCGTGAGGCCTGGGACGAGGAGTATAAAAAGCTAATAATACAGGTGCAGGAAACCACTAATGATTATGAATATTTTCGATTGCTGGAAAAATTTTGCGCAATGCTCAACGACGGGCATACCAATATCTATATGCCACAAAATGTAAGGGACCAGCTTAACAATCAATTTGAGGGATATTCCCTCCGGCTTACCGGGATAGAAGGACAGGTAATTATAGCAGGTATAAATGAGAGCAAACAGGAAGAATTACCCATTGGCACTAGAATACTTGAGGTCAATGCACTTCCAGTGCAGGAATACCTGGATCTTCAAATAAAACCATTTATATCCTCCTCTACTTCCTACGTTTTAGAGGAGATGGCAATACATCGAATGTTCCAGGCTCCCATTGGCAAAACTTTTCAAATTAAATTCCATTTACCTAATGGAAGAAGGGAAGAAATGGAATTACGTATTGCTGCCCGCAATACTGAAGAGCCCTTCTTTCCCCCGCTCAACAAAAAAGAACTGTTGGAATTTAAATGGATGGCCGGGAATACTGCGTACCTGGCACTCAATTCATTTGATGATCCTGCCATAACCAAGAGGTTCAGGGAAATTCTTCCGGAATTATACAAGGCAAAAAATCTTATTATAGATCTACGAGATAATGGTGGCGGCAATACCAGTATTGGCCGGGAGATCCTTCAATATTTAATTGAGGATGAGATCTTGTATAGCTCAAGATCCCGAAGCAGGATGCATATTCCCACTCTTAAAGCCTGGGGTCGCTGGACTGCCGAGAAAGATACCATTCAAAATGAGGGGGCAAAAAGGACCTTTCTTGCTTTCCGGGACGAGCTTTATCATTCTCTCCCTTACAAGCCAGATACCCTAAAAATAAAGGAAAAAAGGATCATCGTGCCTACCGCCCTGCTCATTTCCAGCAAGACAGCATCTGCCGCAGAGGATTTTCTTATCTATGCCCACGGTAAGCCACATATGATCAAGATTGGAGAACCTACCTTTGGAAGCACGGGCCAGCCCCTGGCGTTTGAATTACCGGGCAATGCCTTTGCAAGGATATGCACCAAACAGGATACTTATCCAGATGGGCGGGAGTTTGTGGGTGTGGGAATACTACCGGACATTGAGGTAAAAAAAACCCTGGCACAGTATATCGAAAATAGCGATCCTGTGCTGGAGAAAGCGATGGAATATTTAGAAACAAAACAATTTTAAAAGTAAAAGCAGGCGCTGGTTTTTCTAATTATCGGTGTTGAATATTCTAAGAAGAATCTTTTAAGGTTATTCTCAAGACCAGCCCTTTCAATTTATCCTCTCCTTAATCCAAATGCAAAACTTTTCCCAAAGGGCGTCTGGATAAGAGCTAAATTTCATAGTTTCAGGGAAGTAAAGAATCAGGTTTATTTTTTTGCTTCCCAATAATGCTTCGAAATATGGCAGGGCTATAGCGATTTGAGCAGAAATTGCTTTTGCAATTAAATCTGATAAGATCAAGAAACGATTATATGCCAACAGCCCAGGAAGAAGTTTTAGCACCAGCACAGGAAAAAAAGTCTGTACAACCTGAAACCCCTAAAAGGGTTTTGGGAGCCGTTGATGCTATAGCTCTTATTGTGGGAATTGTTATAGGTGCGGGTATTTTTCGAACACCCTCCCTGGTGGCGGGCAATGTAGAATCTGGCGGACTAATGCTTGGGGTGTGGCTTATTGGAGGAGCAGTTTCTTTAATTGGTGCCCTTTGTTATGCCGAGCTTACCACCACCTTCCCCAATACCGGAGGTGATTATCACTTTTTAATGAGAGCTTTTGGAAAAAGAACAGCATTCCTTTTTGCCTGGGCTAGAATGAGCGTCATCCAAACCGGCTCTATAGCTTTATTAGCTTTCATCTTTGGAGATTATGCCACTCAAATTTACAGTTTGGGAGAATATTCCTCTGTTCTTTATGCCGGGCTTATCGTCCTGCTCCTCACTACAATAAATATAATTGGAGTTAAAATGGGCGCCGGGACGCAAAAATTACTCACCAGCCTTGAAGTACTGGGGATCCTTGCTGTCATTATTGCAGGGCTTTTCTTTGTACCTGCTGCTACAGATGTTTCCTTTTCGTTTGTTCCGGCAACAGAAGCGGGTAATTCCCTTGGCCTGGCAATGGTATTTGTACTACTTACTTTTGGTGGCTGGAATGAAGCTGCATATATTTCTGCTGAAATACGCTCAGGAAAGAAAAAGATGGCTATGGCACTGGTGCTTAGCATTATAATAATTACCCTCGTGTATTTTCTTGTAAACATTGCCTTTCTAAAAGGCCTGGGACTTGATGGGATGGCAGGTTCCAGTGCTGTGGCAGGTGACCTCATGGGAGCCGCCTTTGGCCAAACCGGCCTCATTCTTATATCCCTGGTAGTTGCAATTGCCGCAATGACTTCGGCTAATGCAACTATTTTTACAGGGGCCCGTTCCAACTATGCCCTTGGCAGGGACTTCAAAGCATTTTCCTTTATGGGCAAATGGAAGACCCGAAAAGCAGGGCCCGTAAACGCTTTCCTGATACAGGGTGCCATCGCACTGGTACTGGTTAGCTTTGGCTTTTTTTCTCGAAGCGGCTTTGAGACAATGATCGATTACACTGCACCGGTTTTTTGGTTTTTCCTGCTACTTGTGGGAATTGCCTTATTTGTTTTAAGAAAAAAAGAACCAGATACTGAAAGGCCTTTCCGTGTACCACTGTACCCCATACTACCCCTGGTATTTTGTCTTACCAGCGCCTATTTACTGTATTCCAGTATAGCCTATACCGGCTGGGGGCATTGGTGGGAATAGCAGTCCTGGCCATTGGTATAATCTTTTTGCTGCTGAAACCATCTGTGACCGGAGAAAATCATGGTCTGAAGTTTAAACAGAATGGCCACAACAAAAATGAACATCTAAATTAATCATACAATTTATTAACCATTAAAATTCAGAAATTATGAACAGTTTAAAAACCTTTGCCGCTATAATGTTTATAGTCTTTTGGGCAATTGAGCCTGCCATTGCTCAAAAGAAACCAGATGTGGTGTATGTTCCAACCAGGGAGCCCGTTGTAGATGCAATGCTTAGAATGGCCGATGTAAAATCAAGTGATGTGGTTTATGACCTTGGATGCGGCGATGGCCGTATCGTAATTCATGCCGCTAAAAATTACGGTGCAAAGGGAGTTGGAATAGATATAGACCCTGAAAGAATTGAGGAAGCCAATGAAAATGCAAGAAATGCCGGAGTAACAGATGATGTGGAATTCATCGAGGCCGATCTTTTTGAAAGCGATTTCAGCGAAGCAACGGTGGTAACATTATATCTTTTAAGCAGCCTGAATGAAAAACTCAGACCCACCCTGCTCCAACAATTAAAACCCGGAACGAGAATAGTTTCACATGCTTTTAGCATGGGTGACTGGGAACCGGAAAAAACTGCAGTGGTAGATGGAGCCACCATTTACATGTGGACGGTACCAAAAAGGGGAGCCAGTGGAGCCGGGAATTAGGTAGCTCGAGCTCGAAATGAGTGTTTGGAGACAAGAGACAAGAGACAAGAGACAAGAACCAAGAACCAAGTACAAAGAGAGAAGAGAGAAGAGAGAAGAGAGAAGAGAGAAGAGAGAAGAGAGAAGAGAAATTTAGAATCCCTGGAAATTATAACAGACATAACCAACCACAACATTCCATGAGTTTGGTTATACGTTTGTTTAAAATGGGTTGACTATCCTCTTCCCACTTTTCTCTTTCCTCTTTTTTTAACATACAACCTACAACCTATAACTTTTTTCCACCGACAACCTACAACTTTTTCAACCGCCAACATCCCTCCCTTTTTAAGAAATCCCCAACATCCTCCTGCTCAAATTTTAACTACTTTGTGGTTTTAATATAAATACTTTAATAATGAAATGGCAAGGGAGAAGAAAAAGCTCAAATGTAGATGACAGGAGAGGAAAATCTGGCAAAGGGTTGGCCGCAGGTGGCGGAATTCTGGGAATGATAGCCCTTGCAATTTATTTATTTACAGGTGATGCCGAGGTCCTTAATCAGCTTCAGGATCAGGGTCCTGCGACCACACAGGAAAGGGAGCTTACCGCAGAGGAGGTAGAACTTGGTGATTACTCTGCCACAGTCCTGGCCGATACAGAAGATGTATGGAACAACATCTTTTCGCAGCATAATTCAAATTATAGAGAACCCGGAATGGTGCTTTTTACAGATGCAGTACGCAGTGCCTGCGGCGGTGCATCGGCTGCAGTAGGACCATTTTACTGCCCGGCAGATGAAAAGATCTATATGGATCTAAGGTTCTTTGACGAACTTCATGCCCGCTTTGGAGCCAAGGAAGGAGACTTCGCCATTGCCTATGTCATTGCACACGAGGTAGGCCATCATATTCAAAATCTTACGGGTACAGCAGGAGAAGTAAGACAAAGGCAACAGAACCTTAGCCAGGCAGATGCCAATAAACTATCTGTAGCCCTGGAATTACAGGCCGACTTCTATGCCGGGGTATGGGCACATCATAACAGGAAATACCTTGAAGAAGGTGATATCGAAGAAGCCCTTAGCGCAGCAAGTGCCGTAGGGGATGATGCCATTCAAAAACGAACTTCAGGAACCGTAGTTCCCGACGCTTTCACCCACGGTACCTCTCAACAAAGAATGGAATGGTTTAAACGGGGTTACAGCAGTGGCGACATCGCGCAGGGGGATACCTTTAGAGCGTTGCTTAACTAATTATTGTGAAGACGGGGAATGGTTAGTTCGTTAATTCGTGATAAGTTAATTCGGGATTCGTCATTCCGTTAATCCTTGAGAATTGATTCCTGGCTCTTCGTTCTAGCTTCCTGGTTTTTTTAAAAGCACTTAATCCCCGGGGGAATTAAGCAATACTTTAATATTATTTTTTATTATTGGCAGATATTTGCCCGCGAATCTCTCCTCCGGGAAATTGATCAGTATGCACATTAACATAGGTTTGGCCTGCTGTCATTAGGTCAACAAGATCCTGCAGACTACCACCTTCAAGATCACCCACGAGGTCACCTGCTGTAATAGTCCCCTGTGTGAGGATACCGTCGGTTCTACCCGGGATAGTTTGTGGAGGTGGACCATCTGGATATAACCAGGCAACCACCCCTCCATTAACCCCTACAGGAGCTACATGTATATGAGCCATTCTCACATTCTCGATATTGGCTACAATCAATTTATATTCCAGCTCCATCCCATCCTTACTTAGTTTAAAGTTTGTTTGTCCGGTAGCATTTGTCTCTGCAGGAGGAACTTCCTGGTCCCCGGAAAGATGGGCTTTAAAAGTTAGCACTTGCTTCGCTTTTACATTATCGACTTCCAGGTGGAGTGGCACCTCCTGAATTTCAGCTTCCATTGCTTCCTTTTCACAGGAAAACAACAGCATTGCCACAGCTGCTACATAATAAATCATTTTTGTTCTCATAATAACAGATTTAAATTATTTAATCATTGACAATCAACCTATTAAGGTAATACTTAATAAAATTAATTTCTAACTTTCAGCAGGTTAAAATTATAGGGTAAATCACTGCTTTTTGTTCATGTAATTGTAAATGGGTGAACTACAGGAAACAGGAGAAGAGAAAGGATAAGGACAAAAAAAATTGACCACTAAAAGATATTCTTGAATTCATGGCTAATTAAAGAGAATCAATAGCCAGGAGACAAGAAACAAGAAACAAGAAAAGAGAGAAGAGAATAGAGAAAATAGAGTCTGGAGTCTAGAGCCTAGACAAATGTAATAAGGCAAAATCACAGATTTAGCAGAAGGAAATAGAAAAACATTCGTGCATTCGTGGCTAATTAAAGAGAATCAAGAAGGGCCAAATGACCTTGTTACACCAGAAGAAGCACCACACTGTAAAACAAAACCCCGGCGAGGAAGGAAAGGAGATTGCTTTCACGCTCCCTTGGGAGTTCTTCTTTCATTACATTCATAATTACGCCCCCTGCAATAAATGCAAAAATGATCCCAACATACACATGTGGGATACTGGTGAAAATTGAAGTAGCCCACCCTGCAAGGAGAGCAGTTACAAGCAACCACCTGCCCTTTTTACGATAACTGCTTGCGAAATGTGATTCCAGGGAATGGTCTGTTACAATGAGATGAAAGGACATTGCCACAGCATATAAAAGCATTTGTAAAAAAGAGACCTCTTCCCTGTTGAGAAGCAGGTAAGCAATGATAAAATTATAAACTGCGAAGGAACTAATATGTATCCAGAAGATCCCAATATTTTCTGTATGTTCCCCTTCGTTAGGTTTCCTCCTGGATTCTACAGATTTTCGAGTTTTATTTTCAAGTCCGTAAAAAAAAGTGAGGCCCAGTAGTCCCACGAGGTATATTTCCAGTTCGTGGATCCTCCCTATAGAAAAAACCTCTTCCCTGTTCATTTCTTCCTGGAAATGGTGGAGTTCCGGAAACGCCTGCAGGAAAATATAGGAAACAGAGATGCCCCCCGCAATAGACAACCACTTGCTCCTGGGCATGCCTGTTAACCTAAGTTTATTAACAAAAATATGGATCAAACACAGCAGCAAGATAGCCGGTACAGAATTCAGGATCATAGATCAAAAACTTTGTTTCTACTCAAGTTACGGAAAAAATAGATTACGCGGATTTTACCGGATTACGTAGAGGTTCGATACTCAATCGTACTATTTTATCTGAAAATTTCAATTTTGCTCCCATGACCTCCTCATTAGGCTTTTTAACCAGAGAAGATCACCTCATCTGAAATTGAAGTTTAATCTTTGATAGGTAATTCATTATTGTCCGGCTAAAGAGTCTGGACCGCTTCCGCTGCTAGAATATAGAACCTGGACAAAAATTTACTTCGTGGAAAACAGCGCTTTGCTCACTTCAAAAAAAGTGGATTTTCCTAAACTATTTTAGATTCAAAACCACCCCCCTGTTGAGGTTGAAATGACCTCAGACTATACATAGCAAGGCTAAACGGAAATTCAGATTATATTAATCGGACACCAATGATAGGTAATTCACAAAATCAATTCGTAACTCCTAACACCTATCTCCATAACTCACAATTCCATAACTCATAACTCATAACTCTATAACTCCTACCCCCTCCTCACTCCTACCAGTGAAATCATACTGCTAAGGTCATTAGTATTTGGCAGCTTGGTAATGATGATTTCCTGAGTTACTGAATTATATCTAAACAGGGCATTATAGGTAGGAGAAGTTATGATATCCACATGCTCATTGGTGTCAACATTGAAGAAGGAACGCCCAAACTGGTGTTTTGTTCCCGTGGTCTCCCCGGGCAGCAAATAAGTGACCGCACCAGATTCCAAATTCATTGTAACAGGATTTGATTCTCCCATAAAAGTGGAACCTAAGACGGGAAGAAAACCAAAAACAGTATTACTTCCGGGATCCTGAGAAAGATGGATTGGAGGAATCGTCATTCCATCTACCTCAAGGTTGGTTACTGAGCCATTACTAAGATCGATCCTGAAAAACTCTGTCATCCCACTTCCCGTGGAAGTGCGAAAAGATGATGCGTAAATACTATTACCTATAAGAAGTGTACCCATTATATGGCCTTTTTCCACCTCAATTTCCAGGGGAGTTACCTTAAAAGTTACAGGATCAATATGAGCTACCCTGCTTGCAACCGGATAGTTCTCTCCAAAGTTTTCCTTTACCAGCCCTATGAGGACTTTCTTTTCCTCATCCCATTCCATGGACACGAGGCCTGCGAAGGTCCCAAAATCATCTTCAGCAAATGTGAGCTTATGTGCGGTGCTTGTTTTATTTGAAAAATTATAAACGTGGATATAGGCCTGAAAAGGATCAAACTCATGTTCATAAATAAAAAGTTTTGTTGACGAAGCTGTAACACCATTAATCACCGTATTGAAATCTATTCCAGGTATCTTATTGACGGTTTTTATTTCTCCTGTAGTGTCTCCAATTTCAAACAGCTGTCCATCATTGCGTAAAGCAAGATAAAAAGCAGTGTCTTCATCTACAGCTACTTCCGGCACTTTGCGTTCTTCAGGAGCATCAGATGTGGTACAGGAAAAAAGTATCAGAAACACAAGGAATAACAGAGGGGAAAGATTTTTTTTCATAAGGAAGCCTGGGATAAAACTTAAACAGGAACTTTGATTTTTCAGCAATAAATGTATAGATTTATTTCAATATTTTAAAACATTCTTGTCCGGTGGAAGAGTCCGGACCGCTTCAGCTGCCAGAATCTAGAACCCGGACTTTTGATTGGCCAGAAAAACAGACCATCAACCTTATTTTAAGCGGACACCCATGATTTTAAATTCCAAATCTCAAAAAACATATAGCAATTATTAAAAAATTTATCGGTTTCAATTCCGAAGATCCCGGCAACTTTCCATAATTTTTTTTCCGTTTTGACTATTCACTTTCCACTCTCCACTCTCCACTCTTCACTCTCCACTTTTTCCTTTCCTCTACTCACTAATCACTATTCATTGCTGTCCGGTTAAAGAGACTAGACCGCTTTCGCTGATAGAATAGAATCTAGACTAAAATCTACTTCAATGGAAAACAGCACTTTACCCATACCTAAATAGCGTGGATTTCATAAATCTATTTTAGATTCCAAACCGGCCCCATTTCGAGGTTGACATGACCTTAGACTATACATAAAAGGACTAAACGTATATTCACATTATATTAATTGGACATCAATGATTTACTATTCACAAATCACATAAACATCTTCTCCAGCACATCTCCCACATAATAAGCAAGTAGTGCTGCTATCCCACCTAAGAGAAGGGTTTCGAGGATCCCAATAATAACATTTTTTTCTGTGACAAGACTTTTGAGGGCTCCCACGATCGAAAGGGCTACAGCGGTGAGCAGGCAGGAATAAAGGAAAAGATCTGGGCCAGATATAAGGTCATTTCCAATAAATACATAGGACAGCAGAGGTACAGCACCCACAAGTATAAAGCTAAAGAAGGTAACCCCTGCAGTTTTAAAAGGAGTCTTATCCCCTACTACCATCTCCAGCTCCTCTTTCATCATAGTGTCTACCCAAACATCTTTATTGGAGGTGATCACTTCCACAACCTGTTCCAGTAGGCTGCCTTTAAAACCTTTTGCGGCATAGATCTCGCGTATTTCCTGCACTTCCTTTTCCCTGAGATTCTCTACTTCCCAATATTCAATTTGACGGTGTTTTTCAAAATTATCCCTTTCAGCTTTGGTTGAAAAGAAATTACCTACAGACATGGAGAAACCATCTGCAATTAAATTGGCTATTCCCAAAATCACAACAACAGTCACTCCCAGGCTCGCCCCCTCTGCCCCCGCCACCACGGCAAATGTAGTGATAGCCCCGTCAATTCCCCCGTAGACAAACTCCCCAATATATTCTTTATTGATTACCCCCTTGTTTCGTGAATGGAGATCACTTTCCTTTGGGCGTTTTCCTCCCGGGATATTTCTGGAAATACTCATAATGTCCTTTTAGCAGCCTTTAAGGTAACAGGAAACCGGAAAACATCCTATGATTATAATCAGTTAAACCTAAAAGCTACGCTAAATTCCCAAATCCTTATCCTCTGCCAGGACCTTCTCTTTTGCGGTGAGGATCATTTCCATTGCCCGGTCTACGGTTTCAATTTTTGATCGAAAGGACAGGATTGCCAGTCTTATAACGAATTTACCCTTGATTGTAGTTGACGTAAGGAATACCCGCCCATCTCTATGGATCTCTTTGATGAGTCTTTTATTAAAAGAATTTTCATCTCCCACGGCAAGAGGCCACCAGAAGTAACTTACGGTAAGATCTGGTTCCGGGCCAAGTTTAAAACCGGCTTCCTTCAATTTAATTCTGAAGTATTTGGTAAGCAGGAGCTTTTCTTGCAGGCAGGCAATGAAAGGCGCTGTTCCATGCAGTTGTAATGGCAACCAGAGGCGCAAGGCCCTAAAATGCTTTGTAAGTTCAGGTGAAACATCGGCAGGATCTATAACTTCGGCGTTTTCCTTAGCATCCTGCATGTAGTTGGCATTGTGATGATGAGAGTGGAATACTGCTTCCCTGTCCTTTATTAAAACCGCGCCCAGGCCAAACGGAAGAAACAAACCTTTATGGGGATCTATGGCAAGAGAATTGGCCAGCCCTATCCCTCTAAACATTGATTTACATTTTTCAGTAAGAATAAAGAATCCGCCATAGGCAGCATCAATGTGAAACCAAAGATCTTCTGCCAAACAAATTTCCCCAATATCTTTAAGGGGATCCACTGCCCCGGTATCTGTAGTACCGGCAGAAGCTATAACAAGGAAAGGTTTTAGCCCGGCAAGCTTATCTTCATTTACCTTTTTTTCAAGATCTCCTGGATCAATTCGCGAACGTTCATCCAACTGCAGGTGGCGAATGACCACATCTTCCAGGCCAATTATTCTAAGGGCTTTAAGATTACAATGGTGCAGGTGTTCACTTAGATACACCACACTTTTTTCGATTTGTGCCCCTTTTATCACGTATTTGTCCCGCGCTGCGGTAAGAGCGATCATATTGGCAATGGACCCGCCCGAAGTAAGATTGCCTACTGCTGTTTCGGGAAAATTAAATAAGGACTTCATCCAATTAAGCAGCGCGTGTTCCATCGCGACAGCACCGGGGGAGGCAAAAGAAATACCCGCATATTCATTGGTAACATCGGCCAGGTAATCGCCAAGTGCTGCGGTAAAGATGCCGCCACCGGGAATATAACCCATATGGCCTCCACTGGCAGGCTTCACACCCTTTGCTGCCACTTCCCTGCTATAAATTTCCAGCACTTCCTTAAGAGTACGTGTTCCCTCACCTATTTGGAAAGTGGAAACATCTGCTTTCTCTCCTATATAAGCTTTTTGTTCCCCAAGAGAGTTTATGAAATTATTGGAATAGTATTGTAATTCCTCAAGCAGCCGGTCACGCTCCCCCTCTCCCGGCTCAAGTGCAGCACTTTGCAGCTGCAGCGCCAGGATACGGTCCTTAAGATCATTCATAAAAACAGGTTTGAGCCTTAAAAGTAAACAATTAATGTTGTAAGGTAAAAGTGTCTTGATCACTTTCGCTGCTGGAATCCAGTGCTTGGATTAAAATTTCAACGCATGGGAAATATCATTTTTGATCTTCAGGATTTCTGGAAATTTCTTAATCTATCTTTTACTCCATTGGCGAGATTGATAGGCCCTCTAACCATATAAAGAAAGACCTTAGGCAATTTAAATATTTCAAAAGGATAATAAAAAGGAGGCGTTTATATTTTATCCAATTGCATAGTGCGGAAGGCAGGATTTTAAACAAGTTCTGAAGAAATCTATAAGATTCTGTCTTTTGGAGTTAAAATATTCCCAAGAGTGAAACAATATTAAACTCTTTACGTCTTATTAATAAAGAGCGATGTTGTTTGGAACAAAAACCTGAAATCATGAAAGAGAAAAAAGATAGCACGAAAGAGCGGGAAGATATAAAACTTTACCTTGAACAAATAAACTGGGATTGGCTTATGCTGAAAGGCCAGCTTATCCTGGGAGGTGTTCTGGTGGTCGTTCTTCTTTTTTACTTTTGGTTTGCAGCCTAAAAATGATTCTGATTGCGTCCCTTATAATACTCCATTTCTTCTCCAGATCTTACGATGTAATTTTTTATGAATTCTTTAAATTCCCCTTCTACCCATATAGGTGCTTAGATACGAAAACTTTCCATTCATAAAATCCCCGGGACTTCTACCTATTAATTTCTGAAAATCACGTATAAAATGGGATTGGTCATAATAGCCACAATCCAGGGCCAAATGGTGAAGTTTTTGTTTTTCTGAATTCTTAAGCAATTCGAAAACAGTGGCAAGTTGTATGATCTTGCAATAATACTTAGGTGAAACCCCAATAACTTTTTTAAAGATTCGCCTGTAATGTCTCGCAGAAACAGCAGATTTTATAATAAGTTCCCTTTGGGAAATCCTTCCATTACTTTTCAGAATTAATTCAAGAGATTCATCAAGCCAGTGTATTTTAGGAATTCGATGCTTCTCCAATTCAATAAGGAAATTGAACATGATTTGAATTCGACCATCTCTGGAATGTGCGGTTTGTAGGTTATTGCTAAAATCACGGGTATTAAAGGGAGTGTTTTCCTCCAGGCTACTCCAGGTATTTAAAAAAGCAACTCCAGATTTGTGAAAAAGATAATAAGGAGCCGTAGGATGGAGAACAATACCAAGCTGGCCAAATATCCCGTTTATCTGAAAAAAAATAATCTTATCGCAAATTTGACCTGCAATAATAAGACGGGATTTAATTTCCTGTTTTTTCCCATCTATTATTAAAGATGGTTTGTCTTCAAAAATATTGATTAATACGGCATAACCAGATGCGTACATAGGGATTACCTCATCGACCGCTTTTCCAGAATGACCTATGATAACACCTACTACCAGATCCTTTAACGCATCAGGGATTTTGCAATTTACTTTTTTCGCAAAATCCCTTATCATTTTGAATGGTTAGCGCATACCGGTAGAAAAGCCGGAATTTTAATGCATATTAATATAAGTAGTTAATTATCAAATATTTGAATATAATGAAAATTAATGAATTATGAACTGTTTAAGTAAGTTCAGTTGTGCTATCATCTACATATAGGTTAATTTTTATGGTAATAAGCAAAGAACTGAATACTTCAACCATAGCTGTCCGGTTAAAGAGTCTGGACGGCTTCCGCTGCTAGAATATAGAACCCGGACTAAAATTTACATCAATGGAAAACAGCGCTTTACCCAATTATAAAAAGCCTGTATTTTCCGAACCTATTTTAGATTCAAAACCTCCCCATGTTGACGTTGACACCCTGTTCTTAAAAATGATCATTATATATAAAAACAAAGATTGGTAAAGCAGTATCTTTAAAAAAAAATCATGCAGCTACACCTATACCAGATCGATGCTTTTACTGAAACTATATTTGAGGGCAACCCAGCCTGTGTTGTGCCGCTAAGCGAGTGGTTACCAGATGATCTCTTGCTCAGGATTGCTCGTGAGAATGCTGTGGCTGAAACCGCCTTCTTTGTGAACCAGGGATTTAACTACCACCTGCGTTAATTCACGCCTGAAATGGAAATGGACCTTTGCGGACATGCTACTCTTGCGGCAGCACACGCTATAAAGGAGATTCGAAAACATCAAGGCAACAAGATACTTTTTGAAACCAATAGCGGAGACCTGGAGGTACTCGTAGAAAATGGAGTCTATACTCTCAATTTTCCTATCAGAACACCGGAACCAGCTGAAATGCCTGAACTGCTAAAAAATTCCCTGAACATCCAACCACTGGAAGTTTTAAAAGCCCGTGATTTTGTTTTGGTATATGACAAAGAAGAGGATGTAAAAAATATAGATATTAACCGGCTTCATTTTGACAAGCTGGAGTTGGGAACAGGCGGGGTCATAGTTACTGCACCTGGAAAGGAGGTAGATTTTGTTTCCCGCTTCTTTACACCAGGGGCCTCTGTATTTGAAGATCCTGTCACAGGTTCTGCCCACTGTTCACTAATTCCCTACTGGAGCAGCAAATTAAATAAGACTCATCTCAATGCCCGCCAAATCTCCCCCAGAGGCGGCAGCCTGGGGTGCAAATTACTAGGTGACCGTGTAGCAATTAGCGGCCATGCCCGTACTTATTCTATTGGGAAGCTTTTTACTGAAGATTAGTCGTCAGACGTTAGACGTTAGACGTTAGACGTTAGTCGTTAGTCGTTAGTCGTTAGACGTTAGACGTTAGACGTTAGTCGTTAGTCGTTAGACGTTAGACGTTAGACGTTAGTCGTTAGTCGTTAGACGTTAGACGTTAGACGTTAGTCGTTAGTCGTTAGTCGTTAGACGTTAGACGTTAGACGTTAGACGAAAATAAAATATCCCTATATGCACGAATGTTTTTCTATTTCCTTCAGCTAAATTCTGTGATCCTGCTTTATATTGGTCTAGTCTCTAGACTCCAGATTCACTGGCGTCCGGTAAACCAAATTAAATCCTACCTTAATACCATGGAAAAAGGGAGTCCTCGTTTTCGACCACAGACTCCCTTTAAAGGTTCCACTTAAAGCGGACATTATGGACAAAATTACAAGAAATTCTGGAATGCCGGTTCTCGGACAGCTGTTATCTTTTATTCCCCGAAGCAATTTTAACCGTTTAGTTGGCCAATTAGGTACAGATCGCTATACCAAACGATTTACATCCTGGGATCACCTGGTCTGTATGTTGTTTGCGGTTATTGAGAATGTTGGCGGATTACGTGAGTTATGCTCTGGTTTAGCAGCACATAATCAAAGTTTAAAACATTTAGGAATGAGTTCTATGCCATGCAGAAGCACCGTGAGTGATGCTAATATGCGCCGGTGTTCTGAGTTGTTTGAAAAAACCTTTATAAGCATATATAAGCAGCACTATCGTTTTTTCTCGGACAGCAGTATACCTAAAAATGAAAAATGGCTCTCCAGGCTGTTTTTGGTTGACTCTACCACTGTTACGTTATTCAAGAATATAATGAAGGCCTGTGGTAATGCTATGGCTAACGGGAGGCGTAAGGGAGGAGTTAAAATACATACTGGAATGTGGCTAAAAGAACAAGTTCCTTCTTTAATAATGATTACTAAAGCAGCGGAAAATGATAAAAATTTTATGCCCCGATTTAAAAAACTTCCTGCACAGACCATTGTAGTTTTTGATAAGGCATACTTAAATTTTGGTTTATTTATTCATTGGAGTAAAAACGATGTCAGTTTTGTAAGCCGACTGCACAAAAGATGCAAAGTAACTTGGGGGAATTATAACCTCTTAACTAAGGAGGATGAGCAATATGGCATATTGGAAGACTGTAGAGCAGAATTAGGGCATAGCCAGCAAAAACAAAAAGTAAAATGCCGCATTATAAAGTTTTATGATCACAAAGATCAACGGGAAATTGAATTTATTACCAATGATATGCAGCTGCCTGCTTGCACAATTGCAGAAATATACAAGCAGCGATGGCAAATTGAGCTTTTATTTAAAAGGCTCAAGCAAAACCTTAAGATCACCAGCTTTATTGGCGATAATGAGAATGCAATACGAATTCAAATCTGGTGTGCACTTATAGCGGATTTACTGGTCCAAATAGCTCGAAAAGGGTCTCGACGTTGCAGATTATCTTATTCGGTGATTTGCGGGCTATTTAGACTTCATTTAATGAATTATGTGAGAGTTACAGACTTACTTTTAAAATCAGCAGATCCTAACATTTATCCTAAAAATATACAGCTTGCACCTAACCTTTTTGACATAGGACCCCCATAGATTGAAAATAAAAATCGAAGTGAGGTAGAATCAAGGTTTATTAAGATTAAAACAAGAAATACTATTTTTACCGGACGCCAGTGACTCCAGATTCTAGACTCTTTTTTTCTCTTCTCTCTTTTCTCTTTTCTTGTTTCTTGGTTCTTGTTTCTTGATTCTCTTTAACTAGCACTTCTCTTTTTTAAACCTCTGCTCATTCTTTTTCAGTAAATTAGTAGATACTATTTAAATCTAAACTATATGAATAGCTTCAGAAAAATATTAGGGATACTGGCATTTATTTTACTATTTATAAATCAGCTTCAGGCACAGGAAAAGGATGATATTACAGCTGAAGTATTTGTTTTTAAAAATGTGAATGTACTTCCCATGGACCGGGAGGAAGTACTGGAGGATCATCATGTGATCGTAGAGAACAACAGGATCACAAGGCTAGGCCCTTCAGCAGAAATTACCATTCCGCAAGGAGCAGTTGAAATTGAAGGCAGGGGCCGCTATCTTATGCCCGGACTTGCAGAGATGCACGGACATATTCCAGGAGAGGACCAGGTCCAATATGCAGAAGATGTCCTTTTCCTTTATATCGCTAACGGGGTCACCACCGTTCGCAATATGCTGGGTACAAAGTTCCAGTTGCAACTTCGGGAACGAGTAAGGAAAGGAGAATTACCTGGCCCTACCATTTTTGCAGCCAGCCCATGGCTAAGCCAGGAAGCTATTCCCACCCCTCAAGCTGCAGATAATGCAGTAAGGGAATATAAATCCACAGGCTTTGACCTCCTGAAAATTGGAAGTCTTGAGCCTGAAACCTATAAACAAATGGCTGCGACGGCTCATGAAATAGGAATGCCTTTTGGTGGCCATATTCCGGAAGCAGTGGGGCTGGCAGGAGCGCTTGAAGCACGGCAAACCTCCATTGATCATTATGACAGGTATGTGGAGTTCCTGGTACCCGAAGAGGCGAAACAAGGCCGCAGCAACGGTTTCTTTGGCAGCGGGATCATAGGCCTTATTGACCGGGAAAGGATCCCTCTGGCTATAGAAAAAACACTGGAGGCAGGCACCTGGAATGTACCAACCCTAAGCCTCATTGAACATCTTGCCAATGAAGAAGAAGCTGAGGAAATGATCAAACGCCCTGAAATGAAATACATGCCCAAACAGGTACTGGATGGCTGGGTTAAATTCAAGAATGACTATGTGCAACGCGATGATTTCCAACCAGATGATACAGCAAAACTGGTAGAATTTAGACGGGAACTAACAAAAAAACTTCACGATGCCGGTGCAAATATTGTTTTGGGATCTGATGCGCCACAATTCTTCAACGTGCCCGGGTTTTCAATTCACCACGAACTGGAAATGATGGTTAATTCCGGTCTTTCCCCCTATGAAGTCCTGGTGACGGGAACTAAGAATGCAGCCGAATATTTCGCAACCCCTGAAGAATTTGGAACCATACAACCCGGCCGCCGTGCCGATCTCATTTTGCTGAATTCCAATCCAATAGAAGATATTTCTAATGTAAAAGATCGTGCCGGGGTCATGGTACGGGGAGAATGGTATCCGGAGGAAAAGATCAGCGAAAAATTGCAGGAGATCGAGAAGAGGAACAGGGGGAATTAGTCGTTAGTCGTTAGTCGTTAGTAAAATTTGGTGTTTGGAGTTTGGGGGTTGGTGTTTGGTGTTTGGTGTTTGGTGTTTGATGTTTGATGTTTTGTGTTTTGGTGTTTGGTGTTTGGTGTTTGTAGCTGAAGGTTTCAATTTAAAAATTTTTGACTACTCTTAATTCGAAATCTATATTCTAACATCTCATGTCTAATATCTCATGTCTAATATCTCATGTCTAATATCTCATGTCTAATATCTAAAATCTAAAACGAATTATGAAAAATAAAACCTTTTCAATATTGATACTGGCCGTCTTTTTGGCCTGTGATAGTGATGATGAGCAGCCGCGAAATGACAGGCTTACATTGAAATATGAATTCGAGGCAGATGCTGAAGGATGGACAGGTGATTTTGCCGACTATCCCGCGGGGGAAGAAGAAGCTTATGGCCTGGAATTTAAGCACTCTCCCCATCCCGAACCGCTCGATAATTCGCAGGGATCTCTTATGCTTACAGGCAGAAATCACAGCGACGACCTTTTTATGTTCGTGAAAAGACAGGTTACCGGACTTTCTCCTAACACAGAATACCGACTAAATTTCGAAGTGGAATTTGCCTCCAACGTGGCGACCGGGCAATTTGGAATTGGGGGTAGTCCCGGCGAGAGCGTATATCTCAAAGCCGGCGCAACACCTGCTGAACCACAGAAGGAGGAGGATGAGCTGGGCTGGTACAGGCTGGATATCGATAAGGGAAACCAGGCAACCGGCGGGCGGCATATGGTCGTTATAGGTAATTTTGCCAATGGGACAGATAATAATATATATACTCTTAAAACCCTCTCTACCTCTGTTCCACTTACTGTTACCACCAACAGTGAAGGTTCCTTATGGCTGCTGTTTGGTACCGACTCTGGTTTTGAGGGGGAAACTACTATTTATATGAACAGCATAGAGGCAGAACTTTATAAATAGAGATCAGCCTTTGTTCTGCACTCAAGACCTCCCATCAATTATTTCGAAAACCTAATTTCATTAAACTAAAAAACCCTGTTACTACCAGGCAACAGGGTTTTTTTGGAGTACTATTTCTTTTTATTGTGTTATATCTGCCAGCTTCAGGAAAAAGGCGTATTGTAAAGCGGTTTCCCTGTATGGCTGAAAGCGTCCCGATGCTCCGCCGTGCCCGGCATCCATATTGGTTTGGAGCAAAAGGAGGTTATCATCTGTTTTCATTTGACGCAATTTGGCAACCCATTTAGCAGGTTCAAAGTACTGTACCTGGGAATCATGCAGACCTGTGGTAACCAGCATATTTGGATATTCCTTTGCTTCAACATTATCATATGGGGAATAGGACAGCATATAATCATAAGCTTCTTTATCTGCAGGGTTCCCCCATTCGTCAAATTCTCCGGTAGTTAAAGGAATACTGGTGTCCAGCATAGTAGTTATAACATCTACAAATGGTACAGCGGCGTGTACTCCTTTATAAAGGTCTGGCCGCATATTCACAACAGCTCCCATAAGCAACCCACCCGCACTGCCTCCCTGGGCAAAAAGCTTATTGGGATTGGTATATTTTTGCTCGATTAAATATTCAGATACAGCAATAAAATCTGTAAACGTATTTTTTTTGTTCATCATTTTTCCATCCTCATACCACTGCCGGCCCATTTCCTGGCCTCCCCTAATATGTGCGATCGCATATACAAAGCCTCGGTCCAGTAAACTAAGCCTGGCAGAATTAAAACCGGGATTGGTAGAGTACCCATAAGAACCATAAGCATATTGAAGGGTAGGATTGTTACCGTCAAGATTAAGACCTTTTCTGTAAACCAGGGAAACAGGAATCCTGGTACCATCCTTAGCAGTCGCGTAAATACGTTTGGATACATAATTATCTTTGCTGAAATCACCCACTACCTCCTGCTCTTTCATAAGGGTTTTCTCCCTGGTTTCCATATTATAGTCGTATGTCGAGAAAGGTGTAGTAAGGGAACTATAACCGTATCTAAGAACTTTGCTGTCAAAATCTGGATTAACACTAATACCGGCTGTATAGGCTTCTTCTCCAAAATCTACATAATAGTCGGTTTGAGGATCATCCCATTTTTTTATTCTTAAATGGGTAAGGGCATCTTTGCGTTCCTGCAGGACCAGGTAATCCTTAAATATTTCGGTTCCCTCGAGATAAGTATCTTCCCGGTGAGGAATGACATCCTTCCAGTTCTCTTTGGATGTTTTTGTTACCGGGGTTTTCATCAATTTAAAATTGGTAGCTGCATCTTTATTGGTTCGAATGTAGAAGCTATCTCCATAATGGTCAATACTATATTCAAGGCCCCGCTCCCTTGGCTGGATAACCTTAAAGGTGGCTGCAGGATCATTGGCGTCCACAAACCGGTATTCCTGTGACATAGTACTGCTGGAACCAATGATTATGTATTTATCAGATTTCGTTTTATAGACAAAGGTGTTGAAGGTTTCGTCATCTTCATGATAAACCTCCCTGTCCTGTGAGGCCGGGGTACCAAGAATATGACTAAAGATCTTAAAGGATCGCAGTGCGGGGTCCTTCATTGTATAAAATATTGTTTTATTGTCCCCTGCCCATACAGCAGAACCAGTAGTATTGGGTATCCTGTCTTCAAGAAGTTCCCCTGTTTCCAAATTTTTAAACCGCAGGGTATATTGCCGGCGGCTTACGGTATCTTCCCCAAAGGCCATTAACTTGTTGTTTGGGCTCACATTCATTCCTGCAGCAGCATAATAACTTTTTCCTTCTGCGCGTTCATTTGCATTAAGCATCACTTCTTCAGCCGCATCAATGCTCTCTTTTTTCCTGGCGTATATAGGATACTCCTGTCCTTCCTCGTAGCGGGTATAATAGAAATATCCGTTCTTTTTGTAGGGTACAGATTCGTCTGTTTGCTTAATTCTACTTACGATCTCATCAAAGAGTTGTTCCTGTAAGTCTTCAGTATCACTCATTACCTGCCGGGTATAGGCATTTTCAGCATTGAGGTAAGAGATCACTTCTGGATTATCCCTTTCATTAAGCCAGTAATAGTTATCTATCCGGGTATCATTGTGGATGGTTAATTCCTTTGGATGTACGGGAGCCACAGGGGGTTGGGGCGTCCGGACCTCGGGGGCAGATTGTTCAACTACTGCAACAGTTTCCCCGGCATCTCTATCTTTGCTGCTACTACAACCTGTGCCCAACAGCAGGAGCAAAGAAAACATAGCAGCCGTGGCTGGTATACCAAAATTCCTTTTTTTCATATTATTTGAACTTGATTAATTGTGAAAAGACATCGTCTATATTTTTACGATGAATTAAAAGTAAGGAAAAAGTCTTAATACAGGAATCATTATTGTCCGGTAAAAGAGTCTGGACCGCTTCCGCTGCTAGAATATAGAACCTGGACTAAAATCAATTTCGTTGTAAATCGGATATTTTACCCAATTCTAAAAAACCTGGATTTTCTAAAACTATTTTAAATTCAAAACCACCCCAAATGGAGGTTGATAAGGCCATGGACTATATGTAGCAAGGCTTAACGTAAATTCACATCATTTTAATCGGACACCAATGATACAGGAATAAAGATATAGGGATCAATCACCAGGCGTTTTTAAAACAAATCAATTTTCACCGGGTCTTGCATTAAATATGTAAATTAAAGAATTCAAATCCTTTAAATATGATTACTACAAAATTTGAATATGGTTATGGGGCCGGGTTTGCTATTACTATGGCTGTAGTTTTACTGGCAGCGATCATATTTACTATTGTTAAGCTAAGAAAACAGGTAAGGGAACGGGAAGAGGAGGAAAAGTCAAAAAAATAAATTAATTTCTATTTTCGGGAATTCCTCAGATAGTTAACCGGGCCAAAGTGAGATATTCTTTCAGAAGTCACTGTCCTGTTATCGGTTTCCTTGCAATTTTCAAATTTTTCAGAAAATGGTATTTTGCTACGCTTTTTACTGAAACATCAACTTCCCGAGCACATCCAAATTACCTGTTCCTCCAGAAAAATTGAGTAAAAAGTATAAGAACTGTAAAAAGTTCCAGCCTGCCAATAAGCATAAGGAAACTACACCACCATTTGGCCATTGCCGGGATAGCATCAAAATTGTTGACCGGTCCAAGATTTCCCAGGGCGGGCCCAACGTTACCAATGGAAGAGGCTGCGGCTCCTATTGCAGTGGTAAAATCCAGCCCCATGAAAGAAAGGACAAGTGCACCAACTATAAAAGATAGCATATATAGAATAAAAAAACCAAGGATATTGAATACTATATTGTTCTCTACAGCCTTACCGTTGAACCTTACAGGTAAAATGGCATTGGGGTGAAGGATTCTCTTAAACTCCATAAGGCCATTCTTGATCATTATCATATGCCGCATTACTTTAACCCCTCCTGAAGTTGAACCTGCAGACCCTCCTGTAAAAAATAGTCCAAAAAATAGGATAGTGAGAAATGGCGACCATAAGGTATAGTCTGCAGATACAAATCCTGTGGTAGTAATGATGGCGAGGACCTGGAACAGAGCGTGGCGAAAGGAACTCTCTGCCACTCCCCAAACCTGTGGATGGGAAATTGAGGATAAGCTAAGGTCTGCCTGAAAATATATTAAAAGTGCCGTAATAATTGAAAAGGTAACAACAAATCCTACATACCAACGAAATTCATCATCTTGAAATACTCTTTGAAACCTTCCTTTAAAAGCAAAATAACTAACTACAAAATTAGTACCTGCCAAAAACATAAATAAGATTAAGATATATTGTATTATAGGCTGGTTATTCCAATAAGCTGCACTGGCATTCTTAGTAGAGAATCCTCCCGAAGCCATGGTGCTTAAAGCATGGTTAACAGCGTCAAACAAACTCATCCCTGCAACTTTGAGCAAGATAGTTTCAGCAATAGTAAAGCCTACATAGATCAACCACAATCTTTTAGCTGTATCGGCAATACGCGGTTTAAGCTTATCTGCACTGGGACCGGGCGATTCTGCAGAGAAAAGTTGCATTCCTCCTACCCCCAGTAACGGTAAAATTGCTATGGCAAGTACAATAATTCCCATCCCTCCAATCCAGTGGGTAAGGCTGCGCCAGAGCAAAATGCCTTTTGGTACCACTTCGATATCATTAAGTATGGTGGCGCCGGTTGTAGTGTAACCAGACATGGTCTCAAAGAAAGCATTGGTTACTTGTGGTATAGCGCCGCTCAACAAATATGGCAATGTGCCGCTTAGGGCCATAAAGATCCATCCTAAGCTTACAATGAGATAACCTTCTCGTGGTTTCATCTCCTTGTGATGCCCCCGGGTGAAGTACATAAGTAGCATCCCGGTAAATAGGGTTATTAAGGAGGCCAGGGAGATTTCAAGGGTTACCCCATCCTCATAATAAAAACTCGCCAATGCAGCCAACAGCATAAAACTACCATTGAAAAGCAGGAGCAGGCCCATAATATGGGAAATGATCTTGAAATTTAAACGGGACATGCCAGGGTAGGGATCATTTCAAAATTTACCGAATTATTAAACATAAAGCTTTAACTGCAACTTAGTAAGAATTTTATTATGTATCTACAGAAAACATAATTAAGCCTGAATGTTTTTGGCAGCCCAGGGTTAGTGTTGGATTCTTAAAAATAACTTTTACTGAAAGACTAACCTCCAAAGAAGCCGAATACTTAAAAAACCTAAATGTCTTCTCAGGTAGGTTCTGTAATACCTTTTCTTATTCTGAAAAACAGGACAAAGGTAAATTGATGCTGCCTGTAAACCAAAAAGAATATCAGGAATGTGGGTTGCTGGATCCAGGAAGCTAATATGCATCACTCATGTTTTAAAATTATTACTATGGGGTATGTTTGAAAGAACTTTATTGGAAGTTAGGAACATGAGTAATCGACAATAGTTCTGCAAAAAGCTGATTATTAAACAAATATGTTTAACGACCAAAAAGAATATATACCAAAAATGGAGGTTGATAGTCCTAAGTTGAAAAAGGGAGATAAACAACTGTTATTTTTTGTTTACTTTTTATATAAAAAAATTAAACAATCTTATTTTCCTGTTACCTTTAAGTTGGTATTAATCTAAAAATCATATCATTATGAAAAATTTCAATTACAAATTTCAGGGTATCTCAAGAATGAGTACTCTTCTTATGATGCTTTTATTTGCTTTTGTTTTCACATCATGTGAAAAGGATGAGGCAGTATCACCTGCAGTCAATGATGCGGAAATGGCAATTCTGGATCTTTTAAAAGTGCCTGCAGATGAGAATAACGTGGATACCCGTAGAAAGGGTGCTCCTGCCAAGGGTGATGACGCCATTGCTGCAATCGCCATTGCAGGTGGCTTTAATGAACTGGTAGATGCCTTATTCTTTGTAGATGAAGAACTCGATGCAGGCCTCGTGAACCTTTTTCTTAATGGAACAGACCAGTACACCGTTTTTGCCCCTACAGATGCTGCCTTTTCAGAATTATATGGTGTCCTGGGAATTGAAAGTGTGAGAGAGCTTGACGCAGAAACTGTACTTGAAGTATTACTATATCACGTTACTGAGGGTCGCAGAGCTTCAAACAGTGTGGTGCCGCCGGTACGCAGCAGGACTATAGAAACCTTACTGGGCGAAACCTTTAGCGTAAATACAGCTGCTGAAATTAATGCGATTGGTAGTACCGCCAATATTGGCCCGGCAGATATCTCTGCCTCAAATGGGATCATACATGTTATTGATAGTGTCCTGTTGCCATTTTAGGAAGCCAATAAAATCCAGGGTACAAAAGGTGGTCAATAATTGGCCGCCTTTTTTTGTAACTCTTTCTAAACTCATGCTTAAAGGCAGGAGGACTGCCCGGTACAAGAAAAATTTAAAAAGCATTCTTGATCACCCCAACCAAAGCAAAGATCACAGCGACAAAAATAAACGAGATAACGATCGCAATAATAATTTTTCCTAAAATACTTAGACCTTCTGTAGCCTTGCGGTAATTGCTAATAAATACGTTTAGAGAATCCATAGTAATAGATTTAAAGGTTAATGACTACTTACCTTATTGAAGGAATAGGTACTATTACCATCTGTGGAGATCAAATTATCCAGGTTCTTAAATAATACTAAATAAGCCGGCAAAAGGCTGCCGCCTGCCCTTCTAATTAGACCGAAAATGTGCAGTGGTGTAATTTTATATCATTCCATCAACAATTTTGTTGTTCTGAATCGTCTTTAAATTACTATATACAATCCTTACCTAAAACTGGGGAAATCCTGTATTTTTCGGAGATGCCACTAAATTTTCACTTAAAGAACATTTTCTTAAAATTTTTATGAGTGCAGTTGTTCAGTTACTTAAAATGGGGGTTTTCCCTTATGCAAAAAGGGAAGATTTGGTGCTATCTTTAATTATAACTTAAAATGTTTAACAACCTTTAAGGTTAATTTAAGAGGTATGGTGAATAATTACAACTTTTTACGGCCGGTTTTTTTTCTCCTTTTCGGGACCTTCTATTCCCTTACCCTGCTTTCACTTACCCTTTTTGATAGTCTCTCACCCTTCTATATTTTATTTCTAGTTGCGGGTTTTATATTCCTTCTGCTTTTCCTGCTCACTTTTAGTTCACAATATTAAATTCATTGTTGCCTGGTAAAAGAGTCAGGACCGCTTTCACTGCTAGAATCTGGAACCTGGACTTTACCTTATAGTGGTCTGAAAAAAAGACCACTAACCTTTTTTGGAAAAATTGAAAAATTCAAAAACAATTTAAACCCAAAACCACGTCCTGGGCCAGTTGGATACATGCACTGCCTGCATATAGGAAGGCGTAAAGAAAGTTTTATCAGGTTTATTCGGACTACAAAGTAATAAATTTCAGGATTTAAGATTTTTACCGGAATTTTTAATTTGCTGTCTTTAATTAATCCAGCAATTTTTTAATCCACCGGAAATTTTTAAAAGGAGCATATTTGAATGGCAGGTCAATCCAGGTAGGTGTGGTGGCCACCGCCCTTTGATTACTGAAGATTCGAAAGCTTTCCCTACCGTGGTACTTTCCAAAACCGCTATTACCTACCCCGCCAAAAGGAAGGTTATGATTTCCAATATGTATAAGAGTATCATTAATACTTGTACCGCCAGAACTGGTTTTGTGCAGGACCTCATTTGCCTTCTCCTTACTCCCAAAGTAATAAAGAGCAAGGGGCTTGGGCCTGGAATTTATAATTGCGATTGCTTCACCTAAATTAGAGAATTCAAGAACAGGTAGTAAAGGGCCAAAGATTTCCTCCTGCATAAGAACATCCTCCCTGGAGATATTCTCAATGATTGTAGGAGTAATAAAACGCTGGTTTTTTTCTGTCTCTCCCCCGTAAAAAATATTCCCCTTAGTTTCCTGCAGCAATTGCTCAAGCTTATTGAAGGTCTTGTCATTCACTATACGACCATAGTACTCACTTTGCTTAATATCACTTCCAAACATGCTTTCAAGATGACCTTTAAGCAGCTCCAAAAATTCTCTCTTCACATTTCTGTTCAACAGCAAATAATCTGGCGCTATACAGGTTTGACCTGCATTTATTGTCTTCCCCCAGGCAATACGTTTAGCAGAAATCTCAAGGTTTGCATTTTCATCTACTATACACGGGCTTTTTCCTCCAAGTTCAAGGACCACCGGGGTGAGATGCTCTGCAGCAGCTTTCATCACCAGTTTGCCTACCCTTGTGCTGCCTGTAAAGAATATCATATCAAATTCTAAGCTTAACAATTCTTCTCCTGTTTGCTGCCCCCGGGTAACACTTTTACATAATTTTCTTCAAACGTATTGTTGATCATTTCTTCCATGACCCCGGAAATATTTGGGGTAAATTCAGAAGGTTTAAGAATAGCACAACAACCTGCGGCTATTGCTCCCACTAGTGGATTTATTAAAAGTTGAAATGGGTAATTCCAGGGCGCAATGATCAAGCCTACTCCCAGGGGTTCATAGATTAATTTACCTTTCGAAGGCTTGAGGTGTAATGGAGTGGATACTTTTTGAGGTTTTGCCCATTTTTTCAAATTACTTATATGCAGGTCCAACTCCCCGGTAACAATACTTATCTCGGTTAAATAAGCCTCCTCTGCACTTTTATGAAGGTCCAGCCACAATGCCTCTTCAATTCTTTTTTCATACTCCTTAATAACCTTTTTCAGTTTTTGCAGTTGCTTTAACCTAAAATCAAGATCTTTTGTTTGATGGCTATTAAAAAATCCTTTTTGATCCCTGTGAACCTGCAGGACCTTCTCCCGGTTGGTTTCTTTCATATTCGTAATTTTTTACCTTTTGGTCTTTTCTTCCTTCAAAGTGATCCATTGTATGATAGACTCCCAAAACTTTACCCACAAACCAGTCAAAGAACCAAATGGGAAACAACCCCTGGAAAAACCTAACAAACCTCATACTCCAGGGCATACTTATAATTATCCTGTCTTTTTCAATACCCTTTATAATCTTATTGGCAACTTTTTCCTGGTCCAGAACAGGAATTATAGATCTTACCCCGGCAAACATACCTGTGTTTATATAAAATGGAGTAACTGTAGATACATTTACATTTTTGCCCAGCTGTTTCATTTCCAATCTTAAGCTGTCTGACCATCCCAGGAGCGCCCATTTGCTTGCTGCATATACAGACATTCGCGGATTGGAAAGAAAACCTGCTGAAGAAGCTATATTACAAATGTGGGCAGCTTCCCTTTTCATCATATCCTCCAAAAATATAGAAGTAATATGCATAGGGGCAGTAGCATTAATATCCATTGTGCTGTCTATCTCTGCGGTTGAATGTTCATTAAAAAACTTTCCTACAATGATCCCTGCGTTATTGATGAGCACATCAATTCCTCCATAAGTTTCCTTTACCAACCCGGCATTTTTTCTCACTTCGTCGATCTTTGAAACATCGACGGGATAGGATATAACTTCTCCAAGGGTTTCCAGCTCCATACGAGTATTTTCCAAATTCTCCCTGTCTATATCCCAAATAATTAGCCTGGCCCCTTTTTCCAGTACAAGTTTACCCATAGATTTACCTATCCCCGAACCACCGCCGGTGATCAATACTGTTTTTCCCTTAAATTTAGTCATTAGAGCATTTATGATTGGCCTCCCTAAAAGTATGAAAGTATGTGCTGCCGGTCAAGAAATATAAGGTATTATACCTTTTACAACAAAACTGGCCCAGGAATGATCCCAATAGATACATTGAGAAAAGAGGAGATATCTTAAACTCTCACCGTCAACAGAAAAAGTTTTCATACTTCTTCACGCTTGTTTACAAAAAAGAATAAAATCACAAAAGTCTATATGCGTTAACAATTAGTTAAAAACTAGTAATCCTTTAACTCTTCATTAAATATCTTTGCAAGGCTATGAATTGGAGAAATGAACCTATGGAAAGAATTGAGAATTTATTTACCTGGAATAAACTGTACAAAAATGCAATCACTATTTTTTTAGCGATTGTATTCAGTTTTTTTATTGCGTTTCTGGTCTGGCTTGAAACCGAGATGTCTCTTATCTCCTCAATCTACAGTTCTTTGCTGAAAAACAGGGGATGATTTGACCCATTATTATAAATGTTGGACTAATCTTATTTCAACCGGTACAACCGGTTTTTTTTGATTGGGTGCCTCCTCAAAGTACCCTCCATTTTGGAGGCACTCTTTTAAATGTTGCGCAGTATCTTTTTTTATCGGTAAAAAAATTCTGATACTTTTCTGGACTCTTTTATACCTTAAGCCACAGGACAATGTAAATTCTCTTATGGGATGGATGAAAATTTCCACGAAAAGAAAAAAAAAGAAAGTATCCTGTAACAATCTGCCGCCTCGCTATACATATAGTAGTCGTCATTTCTCATAGGACGACAGCCTGCATTGTGAGAAGATGTTTTAACATCGGCAATCAGGAATAAAAGCCCTTTTGGGCATTACAACAGGTCCTTAAACTGTTGGGGTTAATAAGGATCTAAATCGAATGGACGGGTGGGGCCGTCCATTTGCTTTTCATGCAATCGCCTCAGCATCTGGCCCGGGAAAGTAATCACTTAGCATATCGGTTTGCCAGCGAATGGTCCTGGCATCAAGATCTGGCTCTACATTAAAAGTTGCCGGGCGCTGTTTTTTAAGTGCTTTTATACTACTAAAGAATGCTTTATTAAAATCGTTGGCCATCACCGGGGAACACCATTTTTGCCTTGTAAGATGAAGGGGCCATTTCCATACTTTTCCTTCTGTTGTATCTTCAGTTTCCCAAAGTTGCTCTTTACTAATTTTAATCTCAGGCAAATTCAAAGGTCTGCCTGTGAGGCCCTGATCTTCATTGAATTCCCATATTCCGTACTTCTTCATTACTTTAGGGTTTTGAGGGTTAAAGAATTAAATTTAAGAATAAGCTTCTCCCATACCCTTAAATCTTTCCTATTTTTTTCTATACAATATGTGAAAATATAAAGTATAATAATCTAAAAATGAATATCTTAACCACCCAAACATTTTTTCTGCCTCTATGTCCTGGTCTCAAAGGGATCCCGGCCTTCCATAACGTCTCTCCATTCGAAACCCTCATTTTGTAATAAGCCTCCAAGGATCTCCCTTCTTTTTGCCAGTTCATTTTCATTTATAGCGGTGACTTCATACGATAAAGCTTTTTTGGCGTCTCCGGCCTGTCCCTTAGGTAGGGACCGGGAATAATTTTGATTGACATGATAAATAAAATGAGTGACCGCAGCGCGTAAAGGCTGTAATTCTATTGTAAGGTTATCTTTTGGTGTCGAGAAAAGAATATTGAGTGCTTCATCCAGTCTTACTAAATTTAATCCCAGGCATACATCCTGCCTTTTATGGCTAAAAAAATGCACCACTGGATAAGCCTGGTGATTAACTGCATGCCGGTCTACCATTTCCTGAAAGGATTGTAGTTGTTGTATGCTATAAGAGCTATCCAGGGAATTCAATTTATCTGCAATTTCCTGCGGATCTTTTCCAAGATTTTGAATGCTTCTGGACAGTGTTCTTTTATTGATCACTGCAGAAGAAACTGAAATGAGATAAGTCATTGAGCTAGTGAAAAAGATGAATCCGAAGAATGAGAAAATGCTGGTTATGATCTCAAAAAAGGCTGTTGTTGTTTTAAAATTTCCCACACCAAGTGTAGATAAAGTATACCCGGTATAATAAAGGCGCTCTATCCAGTTGGCAACTCTTCCCGTATCATTGGTCATGCCGTCCGGATCGAAGGAAAATACAAGAAAAAGGCCTAACCACACCAAGAAAATCCATACTGCCAATACACTAAGGTTCACAAGAAGACCACTAATATTAAATATGCCTCTGCCGGTGGGGCCTTTTAATTTCCTAATAACAGCATGGGTGGAAAATGCAACAGCCCTGGTAATGAAACCGGCACCACTAGCTGAAAGGGTGGTTAGAAAGAAATCATATATTCCCAGGAGCAGTAATAGAGAGCCGATTATTAGATAAATAGTTTCTGTCATTTAGTTTCTTATATCAATGATTTCGAGGATTATCTAATTTAATTCATCTAAGACAGCATTTATTTAAAATTGTGCTAAACTTCCTTTCTTCAATTGTTTCCATTGCACTTTATTCCATTTGTGGGATGCTTTTAACAATATTAAAATTGTCTCCTAATTTTATAAGTAATCATATTAGATGGAACCTTGAGATTTAAATTTTCTCCTGGCAGTAGAAATCTTTTATAACCCTATCCCCTTTTATTCTCAAGATTTTACTCTATTATAAAAATTTATTAAAGCTGATAAATGTCAACAAAACTTTAATGTCAAATCCTTATTTTCGTCAACCCAAAGCAGGTATAAAAGATTGATTGCCGGTAGTGTGGAATTTTTAATTTTTTCAGAATATAATTCCTTAATAGAAGCTTCGGCGGTATAATTATTGAAGAGTATTATATGATCCTTCAATAGATTCAGTTTTTTAAATTGGCCTTTTTCCGGCAGGTACCCCTAACCTGCAGGATATAAATTGAATAGATTTTTAGTTTTTACTTTTTTCTCTACCCCCACAATTAGAGCACGTTACCCCACATTATTGATAGCCTGATTTATGTCCTTGTGCTTCCTGCTGAAGAAAAAGATCAGCAACTAAGAAGTATACGTGCAAATAAAGGAACAGGGTTTACCCCCAGGTGCTTAATGTGCCTTATCATATTTATGAATGAAGAATGATCTAAATGAATGATAATCTAAATTAAGATAGAACAGAATGAACAACTTTCTTTTTGTAGCTTCAGAAAATGATGCGATCCATAACTGTAAGGTGGGTGGTGTAGGTGATGTGATTAGGGACGTACCCAGGGAAATTTCCCGAAAGGGAGACAGGGTTCACGTTGTTGTTCCCTCCTATTCCCGGTTGCACCAGGGTGGTAAATTGATCACAAACCTCAACTTCAGGCTTCGGGATGTAACTTATGTGGCTTATTTATATGAGGTAGAGCCCAAAGAGAAAGATGAAAATATTTTTCACTACGTGATACATCATCCCGAAATTGAGTCGGGAGACATTGGAAATGTCTATCACAATGACCTTACTGAACCATTTTTTACAGATACCATCAAGTATTTTATCTTTTGTACGGCGGTGGCTCAGGCAATTAAACAAAATGTGTTCGGGAAGATCAACATCATGCATTTGCACGACTGGCATACCAGCCTCTTGCTATTCCTAAGAAAATTTCATCCTAAATATGAGATGATGCAGGGGATAAGAACTGTGTATTGTATTCATAACCTTGCAATCCAGGGAATAAGGCCTTTTGAAAATAGCCATTCCTCTTTACAAACCTGGTTCCCAAACCTGGAGATACCCCGGGAAGAATTAGTGGATCCACGTTATGCCGACTGTTTTAACCTTATGGCAATAGGAATACGCTTTGCAGATGTGGTACATACCGTCTCCCCTTCTTATAAGGAGGATGTACTTTTACCTAGTGAACCGCCAGAATTTATTGGGGGCGAGGGGCTGGAGCAGGATCTTATAGAGGCAGACAGGCAAGGACGATTCTATGGCATACTTAATGGCAGTGAATATCCTGCAGCCAAGAAAACGGGGAACAGAACCTTATTTAAGAATATTTACAATACTATTTTTGACCAGGTACAAAAGGAGACTGT
The DNA here is from genome assembly GCF_006159205.1 of Antarcticibacterium flavum. Lineage (NCBI taxonomy): Bacteria > Pseudomonadati > Bacteroidota > Flavobacteriia > Flavobacteriales > Flavobacteriaceae > Antarcticibacterium > Antarcticibacterium flavum. The sequence continues at coordinate 742,497 of NZ_CP040812.1, forward strand.
AAAACATAAAATCGATTTTCTTGCACATACAGGACAAAAGATCTTACCGTATCTTAAAAAACGGCCGGGATTCATTTGTGCCAGCGTAGCCCGTCTTACCGAGCAAAAATTCTATTTCTTTAAACGATCGCCAGAGGCTCTTTTAAAGATCCTGGATAAACTTGCAACTGTAAATGGCGTGTACGTGCTTCTGGGAACCGGCGCTCCGGAATATGAACACCTATTAAGAAAAATAAGTCATCAACGCGCTAACTTTATCTTTATTAATGCTCAAAGTGAGGATGTGATAGAATCGATCTACCGGGAATCTGACCTTTATTTTATGCCAAGCTTATTTGAGCCCTGCGGCATAAGCCAAATGCTTGCCATGCGTAATGGACAGCCCTGCCTTGTGCATCACACCGGTGGGCTTAAGGACACAGTGAGGCACGTTCACACAGGCTTTAGTTTTGATGGCAGGACCTATGAGGAAAAAGTCCAGAATATGGTTGCCAGCTTTGAAGAGGCGCTGGATATTTACCAAAATGAAAAGGAAACCTGGAAAAAGATAAGGAAGAACGCCCGTAAAATGAGATTTACCTGGAAAAAATCTGTAGACGAATATTATAAGCTACTTTATAAGTGGACCTCATAATCACTACTGTCCGATAAAAGAGTCTGGACCGCTTCGTGCTGGAATCTGGAATCCAGACTAAAATGTAAGTTTTTGGAAAAGAACCGTTTACCAACTTTTAAAAAGCTTATATTTTCCTGAACTATTTCGAGTCCAAAACCGCCCTGGTTGAGATGGGTATGTCTTCTGACCGGGTATAATAAAGCTTAAGGAAAAATATTGAATATTTTATGCGGTCACCAATGACCTCATACTTGCAACTTATTTTTCAGCTATAAAAATGATCCTGCCAAAAGCAGGATCATTTTTTTGTGCGGCCGAAGAAAACATTACTACTATTCTAAAAAACTGATTATTATCATTGAATATTTGGAATAAAAACAGGAAATTTAAGAGGAGTAAAAAAATTTACTTCCCTCCCCTTCTGAATATTCACCTTTAAAATATAAAAAGATGAAATCAATCAACAGAATCCTGCTACTAACAGATTTCTCTGAAATTTCTGATAATGCTATGGAATATGCAGTCATTGTAGCTAAGAAAACGCGGGCAGAGATACAGGTAATGCACATTGTGAATACTCCTGTGGACTGGGTGAATCTTGGGGTTGAAAAAGAAAAACAATATCCTGAAACCCGTGAACGTATAGCAGATGCCCGGGTGGCACTAAATGATGTGGTTAGCAGGTTTAGGGATAAAGGTATTATCGCCCGTTCTGTTCTTATTTATAACCTTGATGTGGAGAGTATTCCCGAATATGTAAAGGATGAAGATCTGGATTTGATCATTATGGGTTCTCACGGGGTAAGAGGAATCAAAGAATTTACAATTGGTTCCAATGCTCAAAAAGTCCTTCGTGCCTCCATAAAACCGGTGCTCATTGTAAAGAATAAACCAAAATATGATAGTATTAAGGAAGTTTTATTTGCATCTACATTCGACAAAAAATATAGCAGGCATTTTGAAAGTGTTCTCACTTTTGTAAACGCTTTTGAGGCCAGGGTACATTTACTTTATATTAATACACCCTATGATTTTAAGGAAACTCACGAAATGGATGTCCTGTTTGATTCCTATTATTCCAGTTGTGCCGAGGGAAGTTGTACAAAACATATTTATAATGCCCATAATGAGGAAAGCGGGGTGAAATATTTCCTCAAGCAGCAGGAACCCGATGTTTTTGCAATTGTTACGGAAGGCCGGTCGGCGTTCAGCCAGATATTCTCTCCCAGCCTTACTGAAAAGATCGTGAACCATTTGGATGTACCTGTGCTAAGCATAAACGTGCACGAGAAATAAACTAAAGGCCTTCCGCAGAAAACTAACTATGTTCTCTTCGGAAGGCTTTCAGTTATAATTCATTTTTTTTAGTGAGGAAGCTTTTTCCGCAGTAAACCATACAGAAATGTTCCTCCAAGGGCACCCACTAAAACAACAATTATAGAGATATATCCAGCACCAATAAGCGTATATATTGGTCCCGGGCAGGAACCGGCCAGTGCCCAGCCAAGGCCAAAGATGATCCCGCCATACATATACCGGCTAAAGCTTTTATCCTTTGGAATAAATTTAATGGGCTCCCCGTCAATAGCCTTAAGCCTGTATTTTTTAATAAGGTAAACTCCAAGCACTCCCAATGCGAGAGCAGAGCCTATGATCCCATACATGTGAAACGACTGGAACTGGAACATTTCATAAATACGAAACCATGAAGCGGCCTCACTCTTAAACATCACAATTCCAAAAACAATACCTATCAATAAATATTTTATATACTTCATCTTCTAAAAAATTAAAGGGAATAAAAGGTGGATCATAACCAATCCTCCTATAAAAAATCCAACTACAGCAATAAGTGATGGCAGCTGCAGGTTACTAAGCCCGGATATCGCGTGCCCGGAAGTACAACCTCCCGCGTATCTCGCCCCAAAGCCTATAAGTACTCCTCCAGTCAATAATATTACAAGGGCTTTTGGATCTGTAAGGGCATTGGTAGCAAAAAGTTCATTTGGCAAATAGGCCTCTCCCGCACTGTCAAATCCCAGTACTTCCAGGGTTGAAACAGTATCGGGGTTTATATCCACAGCAATATCTGTACTTAATAGATTGGCTGCTATGAATCCTCCTAGAACCGCTCCTACCACAACCATAAGGTTCCAGCGCTGACTTTTCCAGTTAAAATCAAAAAAATCTGCTTTTTTCCCTGCCCCACCAATAGTACACATAGTTCGCAGGTTGGAAGACATTCCAAAATTCTTACCTGTGAAAAGCAGCAAGAACATTATTCCTGCAATTAATGGGCCTGCTACATACCACGGCCATGGTTCTAAAATATAATTCATAGTTCTCTTTTTTTAACGCTGCAAAGAAAAGCTGATAGTTATCATTTTTCAGTAACATTTGTTACACTATGCAATATCGCACAAATTCCAAACGCATAAAATAAATCCGTATGGGAGATAGTCCCGCCCGGAAAAGTTTTTTTTCTTTTCTTAACCGAACCGGGGTATGGAAGATCATTGTTCCAAGGGAAAACTGGTCTATATATAACTAATGTTATACCTTTAATAAGCACCATAAATTAAATGAAGTTATGAGAAAAATTGGCCTTATAGGCGGTACTTCATGGCATTCTACCATAGTTTATTACCGTCTCATCAATGAAATGACAGGAGAGAAAATAGGAAATCAGGCAAACCCTGAATTACTTATCTACAGCCTGAATGTGGAGCTTATGCGGGAACATAATATAGAAAAGATCAACAATAAGTATCTGGAAATTGCACAAACCCTGCAGGAGGCAGGTGCTAAAGCTATATTGATCTGCGCCAATACGCCGCATTTGGTCTATGACTTTGTGCAACCTAAAATTGACATCCCAATACTACACATAGCCGACGCCATTGGGAAGGAAGCTAAAAAAGAAGGCTTGAAAAAACTCGGACTTCTGGGTACACGGCCAACAATGACGGGAGATTTTATTTCTTCTCCTTTGAAAGAGAAGTACGGTATAGAAACCATTATTCCGGAGAGTGAGTATATAGATGAAAATCACGATTACATTGCGAAGGAGCTTACAAAAGGCGTTTTTAGCGAAGAGGCAAAAAAATTCTATCTGGAGCAAATGAGGTTACTCCGTGCCCGTGGCGCAGATGGGATCATTCTTGGTTGTACAGAGCTTCCCATGCTTCTGGAGCAAAAGGACTTTGATCTACCGTTGCTTGCCACCACAAACCTTCATGCACAGATGGCTTCAGATTTTATTTTGGAAAAGACTTAGTTCCGCCGGCGCACATTTAAATTCACATAAGATTAATACTCAATCTTTAATCAAAAGGTTGAAAAGAGGTAAATTTAGGATAATCTAAAAAATAAAATTATGAGTTACTATTTTTCAAAAGTCCTTGACGATTCCTTCGAGGGAGCAATAGAAAAAGTCACTAGAGAACTAAAGGAAGAAGGCTTCGGGATCCTGACTGAAATTGATGTAAAGGAAACCTTCAAGAAGAAACTGGACGTAGACTTCAGGAAATACAGGATCCTGGGTGCCTGTAACCCTAAGATGGCTCATCAGGCAATTTCGGCTGAAAGTAAGATAGGTACAATGCTGCCGTGTAATGTGATCGTGCAGGAAACCGAAGACGGTAAAGTCGAAGTTTCTGCAGTAGATCCAGTAGCCTCAATGACTGCCATCCAAAATGAGAAACTCGGAGGAATTGCACAGGAAGTGCGCTCTAAACTGGAAACGGTCATAAACAGGCTATCCTGATTTCCCGAACAGGAACCATACATTATAAAAACAGCGTCCGGGTGGAACATTCCCCCGAACCTTTTTCATTTTTCACCTCTTCTAACTCCTTGCCCCCAACAGCCCCTATTCCTCTCCCTGTTTTATAGACAGTTATGTAACATTTGTAACTGAAGGAGCTATGCTTAAATACTAATTTTGTCCTTATAAATCTGCATCCAGATGCAGTATGAAAATAAGCGAAGTTTAAATAAAATATTTAAGATGAATACAGAAGACCTAATAAAGAAAAACAAAGGAACCGTTGTTGATGTACGCACTCCTGCTGAATATAGAGGAGGAAGCGTGGCAGGAGCTGTAAATATTCCTTTAAATGAAATTCCACTAAGACTTGATGAGTTAAAGGACCTGGAATCCCCGTTGATCTTATGCTGTGCCTCCGGTAACAGAAGCGGGCAGGCTGCACAATACCTTAGCAGGGAGGGTGTGGATTGCGTAAATGGAGGATCCTGGCTGGATGTGAATTTTTTAATTTCTGAAGAGGCTGAACTATGATAAATAAATTAAAAGAATTACTTGGCATTAAACCGCCGGTTGATTACAGCCAGTTAGTTAAGGAAGGTGGGATCATTGTAGATGTAAGAACAAAGGCAGAATATGCAGGAGGACATATAAAGGGATCGAAAAACATTCCGCTGCAATCCCTGAATGCTAATCCCAATATCTCTAAAAATAAAGATGCGCCTATCATTACCTGTTGTGCTTCCGGGATGCGAAGTGCATCTGCCAAAAGTTTTTTGAAATCAAAGGGGTATACTAATGTGCATAATGGTGGAAGCTGGTCAAACTTACATAATAAAATTTCTTCTTAGGATGCGTAAGAGAATATTTACCGGGTGGACCTGGACAAGATTGGCCTTTGTGGTTATAGGCGTACTTATGATCATACACGCAGGGCTTGATGGAGAATGGTTATTCACCCTTCCCGGTTTCTATTTTGCGGGAATGGGAATTTTTGGCCTTGGCTGTGCCTCCGGTAGCTGTTCAAATAGTGCCTGTGAAGTCAAACCTGATCATGATCATAGGACCTCCTAACATGAGGTCTTAATTTTACAAAAAATTAAATATATACTTTATGGATCCACATACTTATAACGTAGACCTAACCTGGTTATCTCAAAGAAAAGGGGAAATTTCTTCCCCGGAACTTGACCAAATAATAGAAGTGGCGACCCCGCCGGAATTTCCCAAAGGAATGCCCGGAATATGGTCCCCGGAACATCTTTTCACCGCAGCTGTAAGCAGCTGTTTTATGACTACTTTTTTAGCAATTGCTGAAAATTCCAATTTGGAATTCAAAAGCCTTAGCTGTCCTGCTGAAGGAATCCTGGATAAGAAAGATGGAAAATTTGCAATGACAGAGGTGGTTTTAAAACCTGTAGTCACCATTGTAAATGAAGCCGACAGGGAAAAAGCAGAGAAAATAATGATCAAGGCTGAAAGAGCCTGCCTCATCTCCAACTCCATTACTTCTGAAATTAAACTCGAGACTGAAGTATTGGTGGAAGAGAGACAACCTGCCTAAACAGAGAGTGAAAATTGAAACACCCGGATTCCCTTAATTAAGGGGTCCGGGTTTTTTGAAAAAAAACGAACAAAATTTAAGATTTACCGGCGAATGTTAAGATAAATATAACATACTGCAGCTTCTAATGCAGATATCATTTTTTAACTTTGTTAAAAAGGTATTAGAAATGACCACATCCATTTGGAAAGCTAAGGCTTCAAATAACCACTATCCACCTCTACAAGGACAATTAGAGGTTGATATCGCTATAGTTGGTGGTGGAATTACCGGTATAACTTCTGCCTATCTATTGGCAAAATCCGGGGTGCGGGTTGCTGTACTTGAAAGTATGCAGGTTGGTGGGGGAACAACTGCCGGTTCTACGGGCAATTTGTACACAATGGTGGACAACCGCCTGCACCATATCCAGGCAAAATTTGACAAACAAACAGCCAGAACAGTCGCTGAATCCCGTACAGCAGCAGTCGACTTTATCGAGCAGCTCACATTAGACTATGATATAGAGTGCAGTTTTAAAAGACAACCCTGGATCCTCTACACTGAAAGCGGCGAAGAAAAGAAGATCATTCAAAAGACCAAAGAGGCCCTACGGGATTTTGGTTTAGAAGTGGAGGAACTGCAATCTCTGCCTTTGCCGTTTCAAATCGATTCGGCTATTAAAGTTGAGAATCAGGCGCAGTTTAATCCCGCTGCTTTTGTTTCCGGGTTGGCTCAAAATATAGAAAAGGACAGGTGCAAAATCTTTGAGAACACTCCTGTTCATCATATTGAAAAAGGCTCTCCACATATTCTCCATACCCCAAATGGGAAAGTTACAGCTGGGAAGGTCATCCTGGCCACACATTCTCCAAAAGGTGTATATGCGCTACATTCCAAATTATTCCCTCATAGGGAATACGCACTGGCCGCAAAATTAAAGTCGGGAGAATATCCTGAAGGTATCTTTTGGAGTACAGATTCCAAAACTCATCCCTCCCTTCGTTCCTATGATACGGCAGATGGTAAATATCTTATAACAGTTGGATACCACCACAAAGTGGGACAGGAGGATCCCCAAAAGGATTATTTTGGAGATCTTGAAAAGAACCTGAGAAGAATCTACGATGTTGAAGAGGTGGTGTATAAATGGTCTGCACAACACTATAAACCTGCAGACGGGCTGCCATATATTGGTGAAAGCAGCGATGACAATATTTATGTGGCTACCGGTTTTTCTACAGATGGCCTTACCTATGGGGTTGTTTCTGCAATGATCTTTAAAGACCTCCTTACAGGAAAGGAAAATAAATGGGCAAAGACCTATGATGCCAAACGATTTACGCCCCTGAAATCTGCCAAACCGTTTATCAAAGAAAATCTTAATGTGCTAAAGGAATACCTCAAGGATATTCCCGGAAAAGCAGAGGCTGGAATGTTTTCTGAAGTTAAAAAAGGAGAAGGAAAGATCATAGAGATGAAAGATGAGAAATGGGCGGTGCACCGGGATGAAGACGGAAAGCTCTGTGCAGCATCGGCGGTATGTACTCATATGGATTGTATCGTTAACTGGAATAATGAGGAAAAGACGTGGGATTGCCCCTGCCATGGCAGCCGGTTTAGACCAACCGGTGAGGTTATAGAAGGGCCGGCTTTTTCACCCCTTGACAAAAGACAAATTAATCCCGAGAAATAAAAAATTATGGTAATTGCAGCAATTATTCTTATTGCCCTGGCCGTTTTTTTAGGAGCTTATCTGTTAACTTATGTCCTGCAGGGAAAACATCCTCCAAAAGCCATTGTTTTTGCACATGGTACCTGTGCCGTTTTGGGAATTCTTTTAATTCTCATTTACGCCCTTACCACCAATGAACACCATAAACACTGGGACAGCTTTGTTATTTTTTCTATAGCAGCCATTGTGGGAATCTATTTATTCTCCCGTGATATAAGACACAAAAACGTTCCGAAGTGGGTGGCCATTCTGCACGCAAGCGTTGGCCTTTTTGGATTTATTTGGATACTAACTCATGTACTACACTAAACACATACTATGATACGCTGGTCCTATCCTGTTTTAGCTTTATTCATCTTTATTGTTATAGGTTTTGGCCTCATCCTAACTGCCATGGAAGGTGTAGAAACTGCAGGATTGGTTAAACCTCATCATGACCCGGAGAAGGGACGACTTATATCTCATATGAAGAATACTACCCATCTCTCTGGCACAGCTGCAGAGGTACATGAAAAGATGAAAGAAGCCATTCCATATTTCGAAGCTCAAACGGCTGACTTTGCACCTACGCTTGAAAACTGGAAGCAGTTTGTGAAAAGCAGTATTACCACAAACCCAGATTCCAAACATGTGATTCTTCTGCCATCCGGAAAACCCGAAGCACTGGAATGGGCACTACCGGCGATCTTCTACGCTAAATATCATGGTTCACCTGTTGTTTTTGCTGATGAAATTGAAGGAAATCAAGCCCTCCTGGAAAGCAGAAAGGTGTTTGTAATTGGCCCTGAGGAACTTCTTTCAACGGCAAACCTGGGATCCATTAGGGACTTTGAAAGAATAACTGCAAGAAATCCTGCGGCCCTGGCAGTCAAAATTGCACGGTATCGTGATAATGAAACAGAATTTGGTTGGGGAAGAAGTGGAGACAGGAAGACCGGATACTTCCAGTTCCTAATGGCTACTCCTTCTGAAGCCATAGATGCTCTGGCAGCTTTGCCCTTAGCCAGAAGTAATGCGGCAACAGTTTTATACACAGATGAAAAAGGGGGACTCCCGGCTGTTACAGATGCCTACATCTGGTCTCAGCGGGCAGATTGGTTCGTCACTCCGTCTGAAGGTCCTTTCCGCCATTTTTGGGTTGTGAGTTCGAGCATGAGCTATAAAGCTCAAAGCAGGATGGATTTTTCAGTTGAAAAATCTGAATATCCCACTCTTGGTGCGGTAGCTCTTGGACCCCTGGAAGCTGTAGTAATTATATTTATTTTTCTGGGTATTGCAGGCGGGATTTTCATAATGGTTCACTCTTCATATACCCTGCCCATGGTATCTATTCCGGTGAAAATTGCCTGGACAATGGGTGCCATGGTGCTGCCAATCCTGGGAGTGATATTGTACTTTAACGCTTACAGGAGACCGTTCTATAAAGAAGATGGAATGATGCGCTGGCTTAGGCCGCAGAACATACAAAGCGCTGCAGCTACCATGATGGGCTTTGGTTATGGCGCTCCGCTTATGATCGCAATTGGATATCTACTGGCTTATTTTGGGTTCCCCATCTTTTTTTCTGAAACTCTTAACGACAGTGTCTTCTGGCTTGGTGCCGGGATGCCGGTAATGATGATGATCATGTATTTTGGAGCCATTATAGTGGCCGCTCTTATGGTTCATTACCCCATGAAGGAAACAATGATGGAAATGAAGGACGGCAAATTGATCAAACAATCTTTTAGGATGACCTTTATAAGTATGACCATGGTAAGTCTTGGAATGATGACCTTTACCTGGTGGTTTATGATGACTCACCTGCCCATGATGCCTGCAGAAGATGATATACTCTGGTTTGGAACTTTATGGATAGCGTCTTTTTCAGGGTTTATAGTGGCCTGGCCGTTTAACTGGATTATGATAAGAAAAGAAATAAAACATGGAAATCGTTAAGAGCAAACTTATTCCGGCAATACTGGGTCTTATTCTTATGTCTTCCTGCGGAAAGTCTGAAGGGCCTCCCCAGAAATCTGATGTCCCCTTACAGGAGGAGGCTAATTATACAGCCTATACCACCCGATTGCCCGGAGGTGACCCTGAAACTGTTTCCCTCCTGGTCACCCAGGCGGTTTATGCCGCCACAAGGGAGGATAATGCCGTAGGCGCCATTATGTTAACCCCAATGGATGAGGCAATTGCTTTTACCGCTATGCACAGGATAACCCACATGCCAGTAAATGCTCCCCTGCTATTCCTTGGAAAGGACGGAAAGATCTCTGACAGGACTTTTCAGGAAATGAAACGTCTAAAACCAGATGGGGTGATGCAGGATCAAAGAAAGCAGGTATATGCTATTAATATTCCTGAGAACGAAATAGAGAGAATCAAAAAAGAACTGAAATACAATGTAAGAACCTTTTACGAAACCGATCCGGTAAAACTGGCTGAACTTTTAGATCGCTGGCAGGCTGCTATGAAGGCAGACCATCCCGATGAAGTGGTAATCTCTGCTGTAGACCATCCGGACGGGATAAAACACGGAATGGGTGCCATGGGCTGGAATGCCCACATGGGTAGGGGGTTTGCCTGGGTTTATACAGATAGTATTCCTCAGGCCACCAGGGAAATGCTTAAAAGAAGATATGGACGGCATGGCTCTTATATGTACCTCACCGGTGGTTCTGATGTGATCTCCGATAAAGTTGCCAAAGAACTGGGAGAATACGGTCTGGTAAGACGGGTAGCTGGGGATGATGTTTTTTCTTCTAATACAATCAACGCGGGATACAAAGATTTTGGAAGGAACTTTGGCTGGGCCTGGGGCTGGAAGCCAAGAAGTTTTGGCTGGGGCCTGGCACAGGCAGGTCATAATTACATATTTTCAAATGCCGATAACGTCTTGGCTACTATTCCGGCTGCGGTACTGGGGCATATGGGTAAACATGGCCCAATTCTACTGGTAGAATCGGAAGAACTTCCACAGGCAGTTAAAGATTATCTAAAAATGGTAAAACCTTTTCCTGCCAGTCCGCAGGAAACAATTCTCAATTTTGGTTGGATAATTGGAGACAATAGCCAGATTTCAAGAAATGTACAAATGGAAATAGACAGGCACCTCGCACCTTTCCCACTGGAAGAAGAGCAGGTTCCAGCAGAAACCAATAATGATACGATCCCCCAGGAAACGATCAATGATACTGTGCAAAATCTACAACAATGAAAAAAACAGATAAGAGAGAAGAAGATCTTATAGTGGGATACACCGATGAGAATCCAAAAGGACAGCTAATTTATCATCCTGTAATCCTTAATCAGGCTCTATTATGGGCTGCTATATCAGGTATGGTCCTGGGAGTAATTTCCTATCTAATAGCATACGGTACTATTCCTGTAGCAGATTTTGGACAATTTTCAGCCAGTTCAGACTGGGTAGCAGCAATTACAGGATTTGGAGTTGGAGTAGCATTAGGAGGACTGGCGGGAGGGCTTTTTGGTTTAAACCGAATGATGAAGATGAATGGAAAAAAGGGAAATTAGACTTATTGCGGTTGCTGAAAACCAGTGTGTCGACCCTTGCTCTAACTGAAATAGTTCTTTTGTTGTTCCTGCTGCACGCCTTGCAGGCATGGTGTCTTCCCTGCCCGTCTTTAGTTCTATTGACAAAAAACCAGGGAAGAAATGGACAGGGAGAAATAAGCATTAAAAGGAGATTTAGTGGAAGTCTAAAAAGCAGGAGATCCAAATAATGCAGAAAAGGTCATTAAAGCAACTACCAAGAATTAAAAACCACATATAAAAAGAGGCTGCCATTACCGGCAACCTCTTTTCAATATCTGTATTAATTTATATTTATTTAAAATCCTGTATTGCCTCGCTTAGGTCAAAAACCTTTTGATCCTTAAATTTGTTCTCAAGAATGCTGCTTCCGGCAGCAGAGCGATATCCTCCTGCACAGTGCACTACAAAAGGCTTATCTTTTGGTAATTCTCCAGCACGGTCCCTTAATTCATTCAGCGGGATACCAATTGCGCTGTCAAAGATCTTACCTTCAGCCAGCTCGCTTTCATTCCTAATATCAACAATGGTATAATTATCCTTATTACTCTTAAAGTCACCAAGATCGAAATCATCAGATTTCCTGGATACTTTTTCACTTAAAGTGATCACGCCTTTCATTTGTTTCTCATACCCAATCTTGGCTGTTCTTTCCAGCAGTTCATCTATATTTTCTACAGAATCTACAGCAAGATAAAATGGTTCTTCAGGCTCCACTATAGCTCCCAGCCAGGTTTCATATTTATCACCCTCTGTACGGGACATTATATTTATACTATTTGGAAGATGGCCTTTTTTATAAGCATCACCATCTCTCACATCTACCACGGTAATACCTTCTTCAACATCATCTACTCCAATTTGAAGGGGAACCCGATATTTTTCCTGTTGAACGTTCCCTGCTCCACTTCGGTTAATATCCACGTTAAATCCAAAGTATGAAGGGATAAAGGGTTGGTCCTTCAGGATCTCCTCTACAAATTCCTCTTCAGTTTGTTCTTTAAAGGCCCAGTTACCCATGCGCTCATCGCCAAGGGTACTGGAAGGGGAATCACTCATATTCTTCCCGCAAAGAGAACCGGCACCGTGCGCGGGATATACAAGAGCATCATCGGGGAAATCATTGAATTTGGTTTGCATTGTTTGATACATTGCTTTGGCAAGTTCCACCCGTTTTGCTGTCATATTCCCGGCTTTTTCACGAAGATCTGGCCGGCCCACGTTACCAATGAATAAGGTATCCCCTGTGAATAAGGCGGTTTTCCCGTCTTCTTCTGCAACAAATGTCAAACTATCTGGAGAATGACCGGGAGTATGAAGTGGACGAATTTTTATCTTTCCAATCTTTACTTCCTGTCCTTCATCAAAGGATTCATGAGGATAACTTACCCCAACTTTTTCGCTCACGTAAATAGTGGCACCAGTTTCCTGATGTATTTGTAAATGTCCGCTCACAAAATCGGCGTGGGGATGTGTTTCAAAAACAGCAACGATCTTTGCATTTTGCTCCTCGGCATATTTATAATATTGCATAGGATTACGGCTGGGATCAACCAGGGCCATCTCGCCTTCACTTACGATGGCATATGAAAAATGCGCTAATGGGTCGTCTTTAAATTGTTTTATAGTCATATATCTTTCTGTTTAGTTTGTTTAATAATAAAATTATATAAATGCTCCCTTTTTTAATTGTTGATACAAAAATAACCTACAGAATGGCCATATTCAGTAACAATTGTTACAATCATCCCTTGTTTCAACCATTGATTAATTAAGCTTCAATAAAAGTAACACTTCTTGCTAAAATTATCCTTAGCTATGCCTTTTTATTGAAAAAAGGCCGGGAGCAACATGGGTGCTTTTCATCCTGAAAAAGATGATCCAGGAAGAGATAAAAGTGAGTAGTCCCACCAATAATATTGCTGCTTCAATGCTTATTAAATCTGAGATTATCCCGGTGAGAATGGCACCTACTGCATAACCCATATCCCTCCACAACCTGAAGATCCCAATACTTTTTGCCCTGTTCCGGGGGTGGGTATTATCTGCAATTGTCGCCAGGAAGGTGGGGTAAACCATTGCAGTACCCCAGCCCAGTAGTGCCATAAGTACATTAAAATGCCAGAAGTTTTCTGCCCAAACCAATGTCAAAAGCACCAGGGCCTGTAAGAGCATCCCGTAGAAAAGCATATCTTTTTTCGAGAACTTATCGGCCATTTTTCCTGTGACGAGTTGCCCCATTCCCCAAACAGCTGGATAGACTGCAACTACAATTCCTATTTGTTCCAGGCTAAAACCTTTAGCCCCAAGCAGGATTGGAAAAAGCCCCCAGGCCATCCCATCGTTAAGATTATTGATAAGCCCTGCCTGGGTGACCGAACCAAGATTCCTGTGTTTCCAGGTAGTGTCCCAAAAAATATTTTTAAGAAGGCCAACGGTGTTTTGGTCTTCTTCCTTTAATGAGTGACCGCGGGTATCCCTTATTAAAAATATGCTCATTCCAAGACCCAGGATCATTAGCAAAATGCCAAGGTAAAATGGATATGGTCTCAGCCCGAACTCCCCGGCTATCCAGCCTGTTAAGAAGGCCACAATTGCTACTGCCAGGTAACCTGCGAATTCATTGAGTCCCATTGCAAAACCCCTCTGTTTTTCACCAACCAGGTCGATCTTCATAACCACAGTACTGGACCAGGCGAGACCCTGATTAATTCCCAGCAGTACGTTGGCTCCTATGATCCAGTTCCAATTGGGTGCATACATAAGGATGAAAGGAATTGGAATAGCAAAGATCCAACCCAGTATCAATAAATTTTTCCTGCCAAACTTGTTGGCAAGGGCTCCTGCATAATAATTGGAGATGGCCTTTACAATACCAAAAACCACTATAAAGGAAAGAATTGCGGAAGTGGCAGCCATTCCAAATTCCTTTTCAGCTATCTCAGGCAGTATACTGCGCTCCAGTCCAACAATGCCCCCAACAAAGGCATTAATTATCACCAGTAAGGTGAACTGTTTCCAGTTTTCCTTTAGTCCTAATTTGATATTTTCAGTTTCCATTTTTATCAGAGATTAACAGGGAAAGCAGTGTGAATCAAAAGATTTCTTGCACTCAAAAAATCCAGAAATGAATTAAAAATTAAAATTCGTGACAAAATTCAGCTGGTTAAAATTACTCTTGTTAAAAATACTTTCCGCATCCCGTGTATTTTGATTTTCCCTGTAAACCCAGAGAAGATCAAAATTAAGCCCATTCAGAAAGCCGTTGAACGCATAAGTCAAATGCGTATTGACCTGGAAAGACTCATCCATATTATATTTATTAAACTGGAAATCTCCGGGAGTTGTTCCCTTGACTTGCTGCAGTTCTACCCCAAAATGTAAAGCGGGACGTGGAAGCAGAAATTCTCCTTTCAAAGTATAAACATTGGCAGCTCCTAAACCTTCCAGCCTGGATCGTGGAATGGAAGTGAAAAACCTATCCCTTCCTAATTCCTTGGGGAAAAGAAAACGGCCGGTATCAAAAGCATGGGTATAGGCGAAGGCAAAATTAAATCTATTATTTCCCCAACCAAGTTGAGAACTTAAAACCAGTCCATTCTCATCTGGCTGTATATAACGGTTTTCATACGCCATTCCTTCAGAAAAATTCATTGGGGTTTGATAAACGTATTGCAGTCCCAGGTTAAAACCATTATACACATAATTTGCTTCTGTCCATATCGTATTATGTAGTTTATCGATGAAAATATCATAAATAGCCAGATTGAAATTTTTAATTTGATAATTATAATTAAAGATTCCTATTCCATTCACAGGATAAAATCCATGATAATTTGCCCTCTCCCCGTTTGGTTGAAATCCGTTGAAGAAAAGGCCTAACCCCTCCTCCAGGTCAAACCACTCTGTTGTTGAACGGGGAGATACCCCATCCAGCCACCCCAGGTTAACATTGTGTTGCATGTTCAGATTAAAATATCCCCAAAACCCTCTGTGGGCAAAAGGTTTCATTCTCCCGTCACTGTGGTTAAGCAATGGGGTATAGCCGCTTTCCAGCTTACCATAGGAGATATATGATTTTCCAAACCTGTAGCGTATATAAAGTTCCTCCAGCCTGTCCAGGTCCTTAAAGTTTCCCTGATTCAATACATCATAGAGTTCATACTCCCATTTGGCATTCGCACCGGTAATTGGATCTTCCAGGCCAAGATCACTTCCAAAGGTCTTAAAAGTGAAAATGCCCTTTACCCCTGCTTCAAATCCTTTAAAATTTCCGGTGGTGAATCCTATTGCCCCACCTGTGGCATTGGTGTAATAGCTGGTAAGGTCCTCCCGATTTATGGTAGCCATAAAAAAATTGCGGATATGGCCGTGGATGCTGCTTTCCTGAAAAATGGCTATCAAGCCGTTCTCCTGACGCACAGTCGCAGGGCTATGGTCCTGCGGATAAAGGTTATATGAAAAAAGAACAAAGACAATAATTATTATAAACCTCATTGATGATTAAGAATTTGGTGCAAAGCTCTCCATTTATCCTCTTAACTTCAGTAACAAAAGTTACTTACAGAATTCTCATTCCATCTAATTTCCTTTATGTAACAAAAGTCACAAAGCGTTCAACAGCAAATTTCTATATTTGACCCTCTTATGAATTGGAACTCTTACATAGCTGTCGTTTTTGCCTTTATTTTCTTCGGAAAATTCCTGGTGATGGATTCCAAATTCCTGGTAATCCTCCTGGATGCTGATGAAGTAGTCTATGTAAACCCATTTTGCAAAAAGAAGAATGCTAAAATAGATGGAAATACCAGTCCCGAAACGTTTCACATAGATTCAAACCAACTGAATATTTCAATGGACACATTTTGTAATGCGTCCTTCAAATTCGAGATCTTTAACTGGGAATACAGTATAGTAACCGAAGAAACCAGGGCATATGCCTACCACTCCCCTTCCCTGCCCGATTCTACAATGGACAGGTCCTACCCTCCTCCAAAAGCTTAATAACTTTCCAGCAAAGTTTTAATCTTTTTTCTCACGCTTCAGAGGCTTTCGCCTTCTGAACCTCAACCTATTATTCATGACGACTCATATATATGTAAGCCGTCGCTCCATTCAGGTATTGCGAATTTTGCTAAGTAGCATTTTCTTAATAGCCAGTTCAAATCATTTGATGAATGTAGAGCAAACGGTAAACCGAATAGACCAGGCCAGTTTTAAGGGTATAGCCTATTTTTTTGGTAATCCTGAACTACTGGTAATCCTTTCAGGAATTGTAATGCTGCTTGCGGGCATTGCCTTTCTTATAGGCTTTAAAACCCGGTGGGCGGCCATTGTGCTTCTCGCTGTAGTTATACCTATTACTCTTACAGTACAGGTAGGACAAATAAATACCCTTGGCCCATTATTTAAGAATATCGCCATAATTGGCGGGCTTCTATTTTTTATCCTTAATGATTTTAATAAAGAAACAAAAACAGAATCAAAATCGGCTCAACCAGGCTTGAGCGTTAAAAACCAAAAACTATGAAATTATATTTTTTAACCAGTATCCTTTTTCTTTTTGCTTTAATAAGCAACCCTGCCAATGCACAGGTCCAGGATGACCTGCAAAACTATGTGGTCTTAACAAAGAAGATCCCTCAACTCCAGCCTATCTTTTTAACTGCTGAAACTTTAGCCCACGAAGATGGAAAGAACTTCGGAAAATTTGAAGTGATCATTTGTGGTCAAACAGTGAAGGAATTGACAGATAAAAATATGATGCAGGATTATATCGCCAAGGCTAAAAAGCACAATGTTGAGCTTATTGCCTGTGGGTTCTCATTGAATAAATTCGGAGTAGACCGCAAGGATATTTCCCCGGAATTACGGGTTGTTGAAAACGGCATCTTATATAACCTTCAGCTACAAAAGAAAGGTTACACCAGTATTTCACTTTAAAAATGGAAGCTATGAAAAGATCAATAGGAATTTTTATGGTGCTTATTATGTGGGGAATTACCGGCAACGCACAAACCAATTTACAGGGAGAAATGAACAATTATGTGGTGTCAACCACCCAAATCCCGCAACTACAACCCATCATCCTTACAGCTGAAGCTTTAAAGGAAGAGGACGGGGCAAAGTTTGGAGACTTCCAGATCGTAATGTACGGGCCCAATGTAAATGAGCTTACAAGTAAAGAAGAGATGGAAACCTATACCGCCAAAGCAAAAGCTGCCGGAGTGGCCATCTTTGTTTGTAAGATCTCTATAGGCAGGCTGGGGATTGAACCGGGTGAACTGCACGAATATATACAGGTGGTGGATCACGCTTATACACATCTACTCCAGCTAGAGAAAGACAAAAATTATTACAGTTTACAACTATAAAAAACAAAATCTATGAAATTTAATTTAAAGAAATCCTTATGGATCCTGGCAGTACTGGGGCTCTTTAGTTTTACCTCCTGCAACCAGGCAACCGGTGGAAATTCAGAAGAAAAAAAAGAGACTAAAGATACCCTTAGCATTACCGTGCTGCAAACAGCAGATATTCACGGACAACTGGATCCCCACCCAGAACTATTCTGGGAAAACGAGGAGATCGTTTTTAAGGAAAGAGGTGGCCTGGCCTATATAAAAACCCTCTTTGAGAAAGAGCGTAAAAAGAATCCCGGCCGCACCCTGATCGTGGATGGCGGAGACCTCATCCAGGGTAGCGGTTATGCGGCGCTTTCTGAAGGTAGTATTTTTCCCGAACTCATAAGTAAAATGGGCTATGACGTGATCATCCCGGGCAACTGGGAAGTGGTCTATGGAAAAGAAAGAATGATGGATATAATGACCAACTACAACACCCCGGTGATCGCACAGAATATGTTCCATGAGGAAGAAGGGAAGGAACTTTTCCCTCCTTTCTGGACAAAGGAAATTGAAGGTGTGAAAATTGGATTTATCGGCATCAATGACCCCGATGTACCGGTGCGTCAAAATCCTATTTTTAGTGAAGGAATGACCTTTAGTGGGATCGAGGATGAAGTGAAGGAACTTATAACTAAAGTTAAAAAAGAGGAAGAAGTAGATGTGCTTTTCCTTGTCACCCACATAGGAGTATTTAAACAGGTGGATCTTGCTAACCAGGAACTGGCAAAAGATGTGGATTACATCCTTGGGAACGATACCCACGAGAGAGTAAGAGAGCTTATACAGGGGAAATATGCCAAGGTAACCGAGCCGGGAGCTTTCGGTTCTTTTGTTGGGAAGCTCACGTTGCATTTTGTAGATGGAAAGCTGGTGGGAGATGAGTACGAACTTATGGACGTGGATCCGGAAGTTTACCCCGCAGATCCTGAATTGCAGCAGTTAGTGGACAAAGCTAAAGAACCTTACAAGGAACATCTGGAAACCGTGGTTGGATATACCTCCACCCCCATTTACAGATACCTTACGGTAGAAAATCCAATGGACAATATGATAACCGATGCCGCGAGATGGAAAACAGGAGCCGATATCGCTATTTCCAATGGGTTCAGATTTGGAAATCCTATCGTGCCTGAAGATGGGAAACCTGCGCCTATAACCCGTGCCAACCTGTGGAACCTGCTTCCGGTAAATGAGAAAGTGAAAACGGGAAAAGTCACCGGACAGCAGATAAAGGACTGGCTGGAGCGGGAAATGCATAACGCCTTTGCACAGGTTCCTTCCGAAAGATTTGGTGGGTGGCTGGTAAGATTCTCAGGCATGGAGGTAGATTTTAACAGCCAGGGCAATAAAGGGGAACGGATAAAATCCATTACAGTAAAAGGCGAGCCAATGCAAATGGATGAATACTACACAATTTCTGCCTGTGTACGCCCAGGGGATCCTATGGATAATTTATGTCGAATCCCGGATGTGGAAGATGTGGAAGTTAAAGATTACACCATTCACGATGTGGTTGAGGAGTACCTCCGGAAGAATTCCCCGGTTTCTCCAAAGCTGGAAGGCCGTGCTTACTGTGAACACCTTGGAAAGTATTCTTTCTCCACAGTACCGGGAACAGATTATAAATTTCATTAAAGGCAAATATTTAAAACGAAAAGTCTCACGGCAGCTAAGTTGTGAGGCTTTTTAAATTACAAAATTTGGATCTTATCAATATTGTTCCTTAAGAAATTCCTTAAACTTTTTTGTATAATAATCACCCATTCCTGTATGGGTTAGAACCAATTTGCCACTGGCATCAATAACATAGGTAGTGGGTATACTTGCGGATTGATATAAAGACGGCAAGACCCCTGCAGGTGCATACACCTCAAAATCATATCCTTTCCGGGAATTAAAGTCTATAGCCTTTTGAAAATCCTGGTCTACTGAAAGCATTATAAAAGCAACTTTGTCCTTATCTACATCTTTATACAGCTTATTTATCCCCGGCATCTCTGCAACGCAGGGTGGACACCAGGTGGCCCAAATATTTAAAAAAATTACTTTCCCCCTTAAATCTTCCATATCCACTCTTTCACCTTTAGAATTTATAAAGCTCATAGAAAAATCTGCCACAGGTTGAGTCTTATTATCAGCGAGATTCGTATCCTTATCTAAATCTGGATTCATAATCCCGGTTGCCAGGATACCCCGTTGCAGAAAACCTAATACTTCCGTATGATAACCGGTAAAATATAACCCGGCAAAAATTACAAGGATAAGACCGTATTCGATTAAATTCTTCTTTTTCTTTTTATTCATCACCAACGCCGATTATTTTTATAAACCCTGCTTACCTAAACAAGTTGCTCCTGCGACAGCATATCTTCAGGAATTGCACCTATAAGATTACTTTACCAACCTACCCAGGAATTAAATACGCCCCCGGGCTTAATATAATTCTTTCCAGATAATGTAAATCCCCATTACCATAACAAACCAGCCAAAACCTTTTTTAAGTTTTTTGCCATCTATAAATTTATTGAGATAGCCTCCCACAAAAATTCCTATAATTGAAAGAGCTGTAAAAATGAAAAGAAAGATCCAGTCAATTTCCAGGTTCTCCACATCTCCAATAAACCCTATAAGGGATTTTACCGCAATAATAAGAAGTGAAGTCGCAACTGCTTTTTTCATTGGAAGTTTAGCTAAAAGCACAAGAGCAGGGATAATTAGGAATCCGCCACCGGCACCTACGATCCCGGTAAGCACGCCTACTACAACACCTTCAATTACTATAAGGGGATAATTATATTTTACTTCGGTTTCAAGGAGTTCTTTCTTGCCATTATCTTTTATCATAGAAATAGAAGCTACCACCATAATAATAGCAAAGAACAACATGATCCCAATATCTTTGGTGACTTCAAAGCCCCAAAGCGTAAAAATATGGTCTGGGATGGCAGGTACCAGATATTTCCTGGTCCCATAAACCGCTATGAAAGCAGGAATCGAAAAAACAATTGCGGTTCGAAAATCTACCAGCTTTTTCTTCATATTGTTTAGGGCCCCTACCAAAGACGAGGCCCCCACTACAAATAAAGAATATGCAGTGGCTGTAACAGGATTTATCGCAAGTAAATAAACCAAAACCGGCACAGTGAGGATAGAACCTCCACCTCCTATGAGTCCTAAAACCACTCCAATAATCAATGCACCAAAATAACCCAGAATATCTAAAATTTCCACAGTATCTTTTTTTATTTGATGCAAAAGTAGCCCCGTTAATCGCTACCTGCAGTAACAAAAGTTACAGAGCCCTTTAATAAGCTAAAATATGATAATGGTCATAATTCTTCGGGAGAATTCCCTTTTACTTTGCATTATAAGTTCAAAAAAAAAAAAATCAGGTGAAAAATTTTTGAAGAATTGTTTAGGTTTTGCTAAACAATTAAATACATAAACCCATGGTGAATAAGAAAATATTTAAACTACAGGCTAATGTGAGTAAAGCTCTGGGACATCCATTAAGAATGGAGATCATACACCTCTTAAAAAATAAAGAAGAAAGTTTTTCTTATTTACTTGAAGCCACAGGATGTTTAAAATCCAATCTTTCACAACATCTCAAATTATTGACAGAGAACGGAATACTTAAAGTAAGGCGGGAGAGCCAGTGCAGCTACTTTTCTTTAACTTCTAAAAAAGTGGCCGAAGCCTGTTCATTAATGAAGGAGGTATTGCTGGAGAATTTAGAAGAACAACAGGAAATATTAAAAAAGATATACGTATGAAAACCATTTTAGTCTTAGGAGCAGGAACAGGTGGGGTAACAGCTGCCAGGGAAATAAGCAAGAACAGTGGAAATGAAGAGGACATTCAACTTGTAAAGATCCTCGTGTTTGAAAAAGAGGAAAAAAATGTGTTTTCCCCCAGCTTGCCATGGCTAATGGTTGGAAAAAGAAAACCGGAAGAGGTCTATGAAAAAACTTCACATCTCGATTCTTCAGGCCTGGAGGTTATCCAGGGAGAAATAGAACATATAGATCCCAACGACATTAGCATTACTGTAAATGGTAAAAAATATAAGGGAGATTATATGATAGTTTCTCTTGGGGTAGACCAGCAACCCCTCCATCACCTGGATAAATATGGCTATAATTTCTTCACCCTGGATGGAGCCACTCATTTTAATAAAAAACTTAAGAATCATACTGCAGGTAAAATAGCCATCCTTGTTTCCTCACTCCCTTTTAAAAGTCCTGCTGCTCCCTACGAGGCGGCGATGCTCATAGAGGAATATGTGCGGAAGAATGATCTCAAACCTACTACAGAGGTGGCTGTTTATACGCCAGAAAAAGGACCAATGGAATTTGCCGGTAAGGAACTCTCAGAAGAATTACGAACCCTGCTGGAGCATAAAGGGATCAAATATTATCCAGGTCATCAAATTACTGAAGCCACTGAATCTGGTCTCACTTTTAGCAACGGGAAAACCTACGAATATGACCTGCTGGCTTATACTCCTAAACACCAAAGCCCTGATGTAATTAGAAATAGCTCCCTGGCCGGAGAATCAGGTTGGATAGATGTAGACAAGGATAATTTGCAAACTATATTTCCTAATGTTTACGCTATTGGAGATAATACCAATATTACTACAGAAAATGGCATCACTCTCCCCAAAATTGGAGTTTTTGCAAGACAGCAGGCCATTGTTGTAGCTCATAATATTGGAAGAAAAATGGGGAACCAGGTGCCTGATGAAAGTTTTAAAGGAGAGGGAAAATATTTTATAGAATATGGAGAAGGACTTGCCAGTACTGCCGAGGTACATTTTTATGACTCACCGCAGCCAGAGGCAAAAATGAAAACCCCGGAACAATGGGGACACTGGTCAAAATGGTGGGAAGAAAAATACTGGTTCTTTAAAAATTTTTAAGATGAAGAAGATCGGACTTATAGGCGGTACCTCCTGGCACTCGACAATAGTTTATTACCGGCTCA
Source organism: Antarcticibacterium flavum (assembly GCF_006159205.1). NCBI lineage: Bacteria > Pseudomonadati > Bacteroidota > Flavobacteriia > Flavobacteriales > Flavobacteriaceae > Antarcticibacterium > Antarcticibacterium flavum. The sequence goes on from NZ_CP040812.1 coordinate 765,093, forward strand.
TCAATGAATATGTAAGTGAGAAAATTGGAACAGGTGGAAATCCTGAGTTGCTTATGTATAGTATCAATATAGAATTAATGCGGGAGCAAAACAGGGAAAAGATAAATCATAAATATTTAGAGGTAGCAAAGATTCTTCGTGAAGCAGGGGCAGAAGCAATCGTAATATGTGCCAATACCCCGCATATGGTTTATAATTTCGTGCAACCGCAAATAAACATCCCAATTCTTCATATTGCAGATGCCATTGGGAAAGAAGCAGAGAAGTTGAACCTCAAAACCCTGGGGCTTCTGGGTAACCGCCCCACTATGACCGGGGATTTTATACCTTCAAGATTAAAGGAGAACTATGGAATAGATATTATACTTCCAGATCCTGAATACCTGGACCGCAATCATCACTTTGTTTCTGCAGAACTAACCCGGGGGATCTTTAGCAAGGAAGCAAAGAACTTTTTTCTGGAACAAATGCGGTTATTAAAAGCGAAGGGTGCAGAAGGAATCATATTGGGATGTACAGAATTACCTATACTTATTGAAAAGGAAGATATTAATATCCCTATGATTGCCACAACTCAATTACACGTGAAAATGGCTGCAGACTTTATCCTGGAAAAATAGCATGGGAGGAGAAAATACTTTTTGAAAAACCTGCACTACGGTACAAAATTAAAAATCTTTTTCTTCAAATTTTGATACATTAGCAAGAGTGAAATCCCGCCCTGCAATGTTAGAAAAAAAAGTCTTTACTCTTTCCAGCCTTACCCGTTCTATTCAAAATGTGATAGATTCACATTGTAATAAGGTAGTTTGGATCAAGGCAGAGATCGTACGGCTTAATTATTATCCAAAATCTGGTCATTGTTATCCTGCCCTTGTTGAGAAAAAGGATGGAAAGGTAATTGCAGAGCTGCGTGGCAATATATGGGCCGGAAACTTTGAGCTAATAAATAAAAAGTTCAAATCTATTTTAAAAGAGGAGCTTAAGGATAATATTACCGTGGTTGTAAAGGGCTCTGTCACCTATAATCCTGTTCACGGCCTGGCCCTTAATATTACAGATATTGATCCTGAATTTACGCTGGGGGAACTGGCAAGGGAAAAAGCCGAGACTATCTCGAGACTTAAGGAGCAAAATATTTACGGACTTAACAGGCAAAAAACCCTACCAATGCTACCTAAGACTATTGCTGTGATCTCTGTGGAGACAAGTAAAGGTTACGGGGATTTTATGGACGTTATAACTAATAATCCCTATCACTACAAATACCATTTCCTGCTGTTCCCTGCCATCCTGCAGGGAGAGCGCGCTATTTCCACAATTAAGGCACAGCTCGAGAACATTCGAAAACACAGCAATGATTTTGATGCAGTAGCAATCATAAGAGGTGGAGGCGGCGAAATAGGATTAAGCTGCTTTGACAGTTATGTGCTTGCAGAAAAAATTGCAACTTTTCCCATCCCTGTTCTCACGGGAATTGGACATTCCAGCAACGAGACCGTATGCGATATGGTAAGTTTCCAAAGCTTTATTACCCCCACCAAGATAGCTGAATTCCTGTTGCAGAAGTTCCATGATTTTGCTGCACCACTAAAGGAGAATGAGCAAAAATTAAATAATGGGGTAAACACAATGTTCAGGGAAAGAAAAACCGGATTGGTGGAAACGTCGAGACTTTTTAGTTCCCTGAGTATAACCGCCCTTTCCAATGCCAGGGCCAATCTTCAAAACCATATTTTTAACCTTGAAAAACAGGGAGAGGTCCTTATCGCCAGGGAAAATAATATTTTGGAGCAGGCCGGCAGGACTTTGGTTAACCGGGCAACAAACCCCCTGGACGATGCCCGTACCCAACTCACTTTTACTGAAGAAAAAGTAAGAATGCTTTCCCCCAAAAATATCCTTAAAAGAGGTTACAGTATAACCCGGCAGGATGGAAAAATCATAAAAAGCACACAGGAAGTAAAAACATCAGGGATTTTGGAAACCAGGCTGTATGAAGGAACAGTCATAAGCAGGATTGAAAAAACTATAAACACCACCACAAATGAGTGAAGAAATAAGCTATACCGCAGCTCACGATGAACTGCAGGATATCGTACTGGAAATGGAAAATTCCCAGATAAGCATAGATGAACTGGAGTCAAGGATCAAACGTGCCGCAGTACTTCTTAAAATATGCAAGGACAAATTATTCAAGACTGAAAAAGAGGTGCAGGATGTTTTAAAAGAGATCAAGGATTATTCGGTATAAGCCGAAAATCCAACAATTCCTTTGTTTACTATTGTGATTCAGATCATTCCTGTCCAGGATCAGGATTAGCGTGCCAGGCCGTTTATCTTTCGGGCTCCTATTTTTTCCAGACCAAAAAATTCGGGTGTCTTTTGGGTAAAGGAAAAAAATTTGCTAAACCTTGATCGCTTCCACTTTCCATATTTTTTCACAATAGTCCTGTATAGACCTGTCTGAAGAGAATTTACCCATCCTGGCCACATTGAGAATGGACATTTTTGCCCATTTCTCACGATCCTGCCACACGTGGTAAACATTCTCCATCTGCTCGATATAGGATTGATAATCTTCCATCAATAAATACGGGTCCTGGTGTAAGAGATTGTTATAAATTGGTTTGAAAAGTTCAGTATCACCCCTGGTCAATTCATCAGAGAGCAGGAATTCCATCACTTTCTTTAAATTCTCATTTTCGGCATATATCTTATAAGGGTGATAACCCTGGGCTTTCTTATTCTCTACCTCATCTGTCGTCAATCCAAAGAGAAAAAAGTTCTCCTCCCCTACTTCTTCCCTAATTTCTACATTCGCCCCATCTAATGTTCCTATGGTAAGGGCACCGTTAAGGGCAAATTTCATATTTCCAGTTCCCGAAGCTTCTTTTCCTGCCATGGATATCTGTTCAGAAAGATCGGCTCCCGGATAAACATGCTGTGCCAGTTTAACGCTAAAATTGGGAAGGAAAACAACCTTAAGGATCTTATTCACTTCAGGATCATTATTAATAAGCTCTCCCACCGCGGTAATAAGTTTAATAATACGTTTTGCCATAAAATAACCCGGAGCGGCCTTTCCTCCAAACACAAATGCTGTAGGCGGGATGCTTGTATCCTTTTCTTTTTTAACCCTAAGATATAAGCTTAGAATATGCAGGACTTTAAGGTGCTGTCGTTTATATTCATGAATCCTTTTTACCTGCACATCTATCAACATTTCAGGATTTATATCTATTCCAGTGAGCTCTTTTATCTGGGTGGCAAGATTGCGTTTGTTTTCAAGTTTTACCTCCATCCATTTTCTGCGGAAGGTTTCATCTTCACTATAAGATTCCAGTCCTTTGAGCTTATCCAGGTGGGTAAGCCAATCCTTTCCTATTTTTTCTGAAAGCAGGGCGGAAAGACCGGGATTACTAACAGCCAGGAACCTTCTGTGGGTAACTCCATTTGTGACATTTGTGAATTTATTTGGCCACAGCTCTGCAAAATCCTTAAGAACCTGTTTTTTCAGAAGCCCGGAATGAAGGGCAGAAACCCCGTTAATCATATAGCTTCCCACGGTTGCCAAATGCGCCATTCTTATAGTAGGCTCCCCACTTTCATCAACCAGGGACATCCTGGAGATCTGGTCCCCGGTGAAGTTATGTCCTCTAAGTTCGTTGATAAACCTGCTGTTGATCTCATAAATTATTTCCAGGTGCCTCGGCAATAAATTCCTAATTAAGCTTACAGGCCATCTCTCAAGGGCCTCAGGAAGGAGGGTATGGTTGGTGTAGGCAAATGTTTTACATGTGACCATCCAGGCGGCATCCCATTCCATATGATATACATCTACCAGTAAACGCATGAGCTCTGGCACCGCTATAGAAGGATGGGTGTCATTGAGCTGGATGGTAAATTTTTCATGCAGACTTTCCAGTTTTCTTCCCTGTAGAAGATGAAGACGTATAATATCCTGCAGGGAGCAACAAACAAAGAAATATTGCTGTTTAAGTCTTAGCTCCTTCCCCGAGAGGTTCTCATCATTTGGATATAGGACTTTCGTAATATTTTCAGACCTCATTTTCTTTTCCACGGCCCGGTAATAATCACCCAGGTTATAGGCAGCAAAATCAAAGGATTCTGTTGCTTCGGCCTTCCAAAGCCTTAGAATGATCCCGTTGCTTTGATAGCCCAGGATAGGGGTATCATAAGCCGTTCCCTTGACTTCAGATCCCGGGATCCATTCAATATGCAGTTTATCATTCTCATCGCGGGTATGTTCTGTATATCCACCAAATTTCACTTCAAAGGAGATCTCCGGTCTTATAACCTCCCAGGGATTTCCATTGTGCAGCCATTTATCTGTAGACTCAACCTGCCAGCCCTCTTTGATCTCCTGTTTAAATATTCCAAATTCATACCGTATACCATAAGCAATTGATGGTATTCCAAGGGTAGCAAGGGAGTCCATATAGCAGGAAGCAAGTCTTCCAAGTCCGCCGTTTCCAAGTCCCGGTTCCACCTCCTCTTTCAGCAGTTCTTCCAGGTCCAGGTTAAGTTCGGCCAATGCTTCCCTTGTCTCCTCCATGATCTCGAGATTTAGAAGGTTGTTACCCAAATGCGGTCCCGGTAAATACTCAGCAGAAAGATAGGCCACCCCTCTGGCATCCTCCTCTGCATACTGCTCAAGAGATTTCACATATTTTCTAAACACCCTGTCCCTTACTGCCAGTGCGAGAGAGGTATACAGGTCATTGGGAGTTGCCACCACCGGGATACGTCCCAGGCTATAAAACAATTTTTCTAAAAAGGAAGTTTTGATATCCTCCTTACTAAGGCCAATATTTCCAACTTCTACCCCCGGTTTTGTAAAGTAACTTTCAATTTTTTTGTTCCTGGATTTCATGTGCAGTAAAGATTTAGAATGAGAAATGTTCCCATTGCGGTTGAAGGATTAAACTGATCATTAACAGGTCCTTTTAAAATTTAAAGGTCAGAATTTAATGAAAATTGATTGAAGCGCAGTTGCAAAAACAGGTTATAAGATAACTTTATGATTATTTTAAATTGTGAAATACCAGTTTTGATGTTTTGTTTATTCATAAAATATGCTACCTCCCACCATTAAATCCACTTCAAAAGGTTTATTAGCCCATTCTTTAATCAAGACATACATTCTTTAGAAAAGATATTTTCTGTTTTAAAAGATTAACCTTTTTATCGAAAATATGACAAAGATCATTTCTACATTAAGAAAATATTGAAAACTATTTTCTTAACTTTAAGAGGTTGAAATTCTTAAAGTTAGCGCATGTTACCAGACAAAAATAATTTGACGCACTTCCTTTCCTGGAATTTCCATATTCTGCACTTTTTATCCATCCTTAAAACATCTTTCCAATGAAAATTTACGATGACAAACACATCAAGAATGTGGTATTTGTTGGCGCACATAACAGTGGCAAAACCACCCTTGCAGAAACTATGCTTTTTGAAGCAGGATTGATTAACCGCCGCGGGAAGGTAGAAAACAAGAATACGGTTGCAGACCATCATGAGATCGAACACGAGAAAGGGAACTCCGTCTTTGCCACTCCATTGCATACAGAGTGGCGCAACTATAAGATCAATATTATTGACACTCCCGGCCTGGATGACTTCATTGGGGAGGTAATTTCCTCTATACGTGTGGCAGATACCATAGTTACTGTCCTAAATGGACAGCACGGTGTGGAAGTGGGTACAGAGATAATTTGGAACTATATAGACAAATATCATAAACCAACGATTTTTGTCATCAACCAGATAGATCACCCCAACCTCAATTTTGAGGAAAGTTTTAAAAGCATTAAAGGGCTGGTGGGTAATAATGCAATAAAAATTCAATATCCGCTTAAGGTAGACGGTGCCCAGTGCATTATTGATATCTTAAAAATGAAGATGTATAAATTCCCTGCTGAAGGTGGGAAACCAGAAAAACTTCCCATCCCTGTGGAACAAATGGAAATAGCGGAATGCCTTCACAATGAGCTGGTAGAAAAAGCAGCTGAAAATGATGAGGAATTAATGGAACATTATTTTGATGAGGGCACTTTGAATGAGGGCGAACTAAGAAAAGGGATCAAAGCGGGAATGCTTAACCACGACCTGTTCCCTGTTTTTTGCATCTCTGCCCTACAGGATATGGGAAGTGGAAGGTTAATGGGCTTTATTGACAACGTAGCCCCTGCAGCTGCCGATCTTAAACCAGAGCAAAGTATTGACGGGAAAGAAATCCCGTCTACTAAAGAATCTCCCACTGTGCTTTTCGTATTTAAAAGTGTACACCAGCCAAACCTGGGGCAGGTAACCTTCTTTAAGGTTATAAGCGGGGAAGTTCGATTGAATGATAAACTGGTGAACAGCAGGAATGGGGAAACCGAAACATTTAACCAGCTTTTCATCATGGATGGGAAGGAAAGAAAACCGGTAGCCCGGCTTACAGTGGGCGATATAGGTGCTTCTTTAAAGCTAAAACATACAGAAACCAATGATACCCTCGCACAGGAAGGATTTGATATTGCAATAAAACCTATTCAATACCCCCAGCCAAGAATAAGACGGGCTGTGTTTGCTGTGAATACTAAAGACGAGGAAAAGCTTACAGATTCTTTAAAAAAGATCCACAGCCAGGATCCTACAGTCCTAATTTCCTTTTCAAATGAAACCCGACAATTGATACTCGCCTGCCAGGGGGAACTTCACCTGGCAACAATAGACTGGACCCTAAAGAATATTTATGGGGTAGAAGCATATTTTGAGAAACCAAAGATCTCCTTTCGTGAAACCATCCAACGCTCCTCTGCAGCCAATTACAGGCATAAAAAACAATCTGGTGGCTCAGGACAGTTTGCCCAGGTGCACATGAAAATAGAACCATGGAGGGAAGGAATAGAAGAGCCCGAGGGATTTAATATAAGAGGTAAGGAGGAAATGGACCTGCCGTGGGGAGGGAAGCTTGTCTTCTATAATTGCATTGTAGGTGGGGTAATTGACCAGCGGTATCTACCCTCTATAATGAAAGGAATTTTGGAAGTAATGGAAAAAGGCCCTTTAACCGGCTCCTATATACGGGATGTACGGGTGATGGTGTATGATGGGAAAATGCACCCTGTGGATTCCAATGACATCTCCTTTAAGATTGCAGGAGCCCATGCATTCAAAGAAGCCTTTTTAAACGCCAATCCTAAATTACTTGAGCCTGCACTGGAACTCCTGGTAAAAACACCTGAAGATGTGGTGGGTAATGTAATGACTGAATTACAGGCCAGAAGATCTATTATTCTTGGAATAGAACCCAATAATAACTACCAGGTACTTAAATGTGTTGCTCCTGAAGCTGAATTATTTGGATTTTCAACAGAGCTAAGGTCTTTAACCAAGGGGAGAGCGACTTATAAATCCAAATTTGCCGCTTACCAGCCGGTGCCCGAAAATATTCAACGTGAAATGATCAATAATAATGAGGGGGTGAGTGTAGCCGCAAGGTAGTAGGGATGCCACTTCAAAATGGAATAGCTATGTAAAAAATTATATTATTGATCCTGTAATTCAGGTTCAAGCATCTTCCATACAGTGCTCGCCATGATTTCCTGGCCTTCAGCCGTTGGGTGAATCCCGTCCTGTTGATTAAGGGCGGGGTCCCCGGCTACTCCTTCGAGAAGGAATGGCAGGTATTTCACATCATTCTTTTCGGCCAGCTGTGGGAAGATCTCTCTGAATTCCGTCGTATATTCCCTTCCCATATTTGGCGGTATTTGCATTCCAGCCAAAATGATTGTAGCCTGCGGATTCTTCTCCCGAACAATATCAATGATCGCCTGCAAATTTTTGCGGGTCTCTTCAAGAGGTATTCCCCGTAGACCATCATTTGCACCAAGTTCAAGGAAGAAAACCTCAACATCCTGGTTTAGCACCCAATCTATCCTATTCCTCCCGCTGGCGGTGGTTTCCCCACTTAGTCCTGCATTCACCACTTCATAGTTCCAGCCTGCTGAATCGATCTTTTGCTGTATTACAGCCGGGTAAGCTTCATTGGGATCGAGTCCCATTCCTGCAGTGAGGCTGGTACCAAAGAAAAGGACCACTTCCCTCTCCCCGGCAATTTTAGTAGTGCTTTGAGAATTTTCTTCCCGTTCATCCTGCCCTTCTTTCTTTTGGGTATCCCCACAGGAAAAAAGAAAAAGACAGCAACACAAAACATAAAATACTGGTAAGATTCTCATAGCACGCTCTTTAAATTCAAAAACAATTCTTTATTTTGCCTCTCTTCAACTAAATAAAAACAAATATATTCAATGTCAAAGATATTAAACGTCCACAATTTAAGGAAAACCTATTCAAGTGGGTCGCGGGAGATTACCGTTTTACAGGATATCAATTTTGACATTGAAGAAAGGGAAACTTTTTCCATTGTTGGGCCATCGGGGAGTGGGAAGACTACCTTGCTTGGTCTATGCGCAGGCCTGGACAGGCCAAATGCGGGAAGTGTAGAACTATGTGGAACAAAACTGGAAAGCCTTACAGAAGATGAAAGAGCGATATTAAGAAACCGGGAAGTTGGGTTTGTTTTTCAGGATTTTCAGCTATTACCTACTCTTACAGCCCTGGAAAATGTGGCGGTACCACTGGAACTGCAGGGTGCTAAAGATGCCACTAAGAAAAGTAAGGAGTTGCTCGAAAAAGTTGGCCTGGGAGACAGGTATCATCATTATCCCTCACAACTCTCAGGAGGGGAACAACAAAGAGTTGCCGTAGCCAGGGCCTTTTCAAATAGCCCGTCTATCCTTTTTGCCGATGAGCCCACGGGAAACCTTGATGCAGAAACCGGTGAAAAAGTAATCGAGCTCTTATTCAATTTGAATAAAGAAGCAGGGACCACCCTTGTTATAGTGACCCACGATCTTGAACTGGCACGAATGACAAAACGTGTCCTGCGGCTCAAGGGCGGGAGAATTATTGATAATTCCATAGCTGCAGCACAATGATGAAAACAAAAAAAGGATCACCAGCTGCGGGGATAGGATGGCTTACAAAAATGGCCTGGCGGGATGGGAGAGCCAGTGCAAAAAAACTGGGACTTTTCGTGGCGTCAATCGTTCTGGGGATTGCAGCAGTCGTTTCCATCCAATCATTTGGAGAAAATCTAAAAGATAATATCCAGCTCCAATCCAAGGCCCTAATGGGTGCCGATTTTCGTATTGACAGCAACAATCCTCCTAATGAGCGGGTAATGCAGATCATGGATTCTCTTGGAGGGCCAGAAGCCAGGGAAATAAGTTTTACATCCATGGCAGCTTTCCCCGCTACCGGTGCAGCCAAACTGGTGCAGGTACGTGGGGTAGAGAAAGCTTTTCCGCTTTATGGGCAGCTGGAGACCAATCCCGCTGCAGCAGCCGGCAATTTTGTTGATAAAAATTCGGCACTGGTAGATGCAACGGTAATGCTTCAACTAGGTATCAAACCGGGGGATAGTATAAAAATTGGAGAGATTACCCTGCCGGTTACGGGGAGTCTTTCGGCAGTGCCGGGAACCACTGCCATATTTAGTTCTGTTGCACCACCGGTTCTTATTCCCTACCATCTTATCGAGGACACCCAACTGGTCCAAACCGGAAGCAGGGTGGGCTATGATTTCTACTTCAGGGCAAATGAAGCTACCAACCTGGAAAGAATGGACAGGGTCCTTGGTCCCAAGCTGGATGCACAAAATGCCGATCTTGATACCCATACCTCAACCAGCCAGCGTATGGGACGCAGGTATGAGAATTTTGGAAAGTTCCTCAACCTGGTAGCATTTATTGCCTTACTACTTGGATGTGTGGGAATTGCCAGTGCAATTAGTATATATATTAAAGGAAAATTAAAGGACGTTGCGGTACTCAAATGTATTGGAGCCAGCCGTAGACAAACTTTTTTGATCTATTTGATCCAGATTGGAGCAATAGGCCTTGTGGGAGGAATTATAGGAACTGTACTTGGACTTTTCCTGCAACAGCTCTTTCCACTCCTATTGGGAGACCTGCTTCCCGTTGATGTTGAAATGAGTTTCTCGCCCAGGGTAATAGCCATGGGTGTCCTGTTAGGAATTTTTATGTCCCTGCTGTTTGCTCTTTATCCTTTAATGGGTACTTTATATATTTCACCCCTACAGGCACTGCGTGTACAAAACGAAGGAAAAGATAATTCAGGAAAAGCAGGGTTGCTTGTGCTGGGGGGCATATTTCTTTTCATCCTTTTATTTTCCTATTGGCTGCTGGAAGACTGGCGATACTCCTTCTCTTTTGTTTTGGGTATAATAATTACCTTCTCTATTCTGGCAGGAGTAGCCAAACTATTCATGAAGGCCATTAAAAAATATTTCCCTTCCTCCTGGGGATTCCCGGCCAGGCAAAGCCTTCTTAACCTTTTTCGGCCTCAAAATCAAACCCTTACCCTGGTGCTGGCAATTGGGGTAGGCACCTTTCTTATAAGCACCCTGTATTTCACCAAAGATGTCCTGCTGGCACAGGCATCTATTGAAGCGCAGGAGGATAGCCCAAATATGATCCTGCTTGATGTCCAAACGGGTCAACAGGACGGGGTAAGGCAAAGTATAGAATCCCAGGAATTGAAGGTGATGGATGATATCCCAATTGTTACTATGAGGGTACAAAGTATTAAAGGAAGGTCCATAAGTCAAATACGACAGGATACGGCAGCCAATATTAACCGGTGGGTTCTTAATCATGAATTCAGAGTAACTTATCGGGATTCTCTTATTGCTTCTGAGACTTTGGAACAGGGAGAATGGGTAGAGGAGGCCACGCGCGGGGAACGTGTACCAATTTCTGTAAGTGATAATTTTGCTGATGATGCCAAAGTAGCGGTAGGAGATGAACTTAGTTTTAACGTGCAGGGAGTGTTGCTTAATACTGTAGTAGCCAGTGTGCGGACGGTAGACTGGAGCAGGATGCAAATGAATTTCTCCATAGTCTTCCCGGCCGGGATCCTGGAAGATGCACCCCAATTCAGGGTTCTCACTACCAGCCTTCCAGATGAACAAACCTCTGCAGGATTGCAACAGGAATTGGTCCGGAATTTTCCAAATGTCACCATTATAGATCTACGACAGGTGCTCACCGTTGTTGAAGGGCTCCTGGAAAAGATATCCTGGCTTATTAATTTTATGGCGTTCTTTAGTATTCTCACTGGAATTATTGTACTCCTTGGAGCTGTGCGAACCAGTAAATACCAGAGGATAAGGGAAAGCGTACTTTTGAGGACACTGGGTGCAAAAAGCAAGCAAATACTTAAGATACTTGCACTGGAATATATTTTTCTTGGAGCATTAGGTGCCATTGCAGGGATCCTCTTATCACTTATAAGCAGTCAACTCCTCGCCTGGTTCCTTTTTGAGACCCCTTTCCTGCCTTCCTGGATTCCATTCCTCGTGCTTCTGCCTGGCATTATATTATTGGTTTTATCCATTGGCCTTAGCAATAGCATGGGAGTAATAAGAAAAGCGCCGCTTGAGGTCCTGCGAAAAGGAACATATTAAAATAGCGGACTATCTGGCCAGAACCTTTTTTCGAGGTTCATTTTTTAAAATAGGAAGTGAAATAATAAAAGTTGCTCCTTCCTCATCGTTATTAACAAGACTTAGAGAACCATTGTGACCGTGGGTAATTATATTATAACTCAGGCTTAGTCCAAGGCCGGTTCCTTCGCCAGTAGGTTTGGTGGTGAAAAATGGCTCAAAGATCCTTTCTTTAATATCCTCTGGCACCCCGGGACCATTATCTGCTATTACTATCTCCACAAATTTTTCCCGTTTTCGGGTAGTAATCCTTACAAGGGGCTCATAATCATCCCCTGTAAATTTCTTTTTCCCCAGTACGGCATCCAGGGAATTCCCTACTACATTAAGCAGCACCTGCCCTACTTCCTGACCCACGATCCTTATTTCTCCGAGGTGGGCATCCAGGTCTTTTTCGATCCTTGCTTTAAACCCGGGATATTGGTTTCTTTTTCCCTGGTATGCCAATTCTGTATATTTCTCCACAAGATCATTAAGATCAAATAATTCAAAGATGGGTTTCCCACCACGTGCGTGCTGCATCATAGAACGCACAATAGCATCTGCCCGTTTTCCATGCTCCTCGATCTTTCTTGTGTTTTGCTTTAGGTCGTGCATAAGGAATTTGATCTCTTCCTCATCTCCCTTTCGCCTTGCCTCCTCGAGTTCCTCCACAAGGTCTGAAGATAGTTCAGCAAAATTATTGATAAAATTAAGGGGGTTCTTGATCTCGTGGGCTACCCCGGTTGCAAGTCGTCCCAGAGAGGCCATTTTTTCTGCCTGGATCAATTGTTTCTGGGTAGTCTTCAATTCATTATATGCCTTTTCAAGCTCCCTTACTTTAGCAAGCTCGAGGGCCTTTTTTTCATTCTCGGCACGTAAGGCGTGGGCCTGGGATTCTGCTGCATTGGATCTTGCTGTAGCAGTTTCAGCCTGTAATTCAGCCTCCCGTAATCTCGCGTGGTCCCGTTCCCTTTTGATAAGCCTTCTACGTTGAACCCTGTCTATTATAAAGGTAAGAGTTCCAAAGAACAGGGCATAAAGCACAAAAGCCCACCATTGTAACCAACCTACCGGTTCTACAGAGAAGGTATAGCGCAGCGGCTCCAATGCCATAATGCCGCTCTCATTCTCTGCAATTACTTCAAGGGTGTAGTTACGTGGAAGGAAATAGGCCGGGAGATTGGTATACCTTAACCTCTTTACATTTGTAGGCTGGGACCAGGAGTCCTCATATCCAATAAGACGTGTCCTGTATTTCACATTTGCCACATTAGCATAACTAAGAGCAGCATATTCAAAGGTTACTTCATTCCTGCTGTCACTTTTATAGGATATTTCCACTGAGGTCAATGCCAGTTTTGGCGGAACCGTATTAGGCTGGTCTTTTTCAGGGTCGTAAATAGAGAGCCCGCCGGAGGTGCCGTAATAAATCTTGCCTTCCTCATCAACTTTTACAGATCCATAAAGCCATACTTCATTGTCCACCAGGCCATCCTGCCGGGTAATAATGCTGAGAACTTTCCCATCCACAGGGTCTACCTCGGCCAGGCCTTTGTTTGTTCCCACCCACAAATTTCCGCTTCGCGGTGAAACGGCAAAGCTTACGGCATTATTTGCAGGAAGTCCACGGTTTCTGTTAATGTGCAGGAGGATTTTAAATGATTCAGGATCAAGTTTAAAAAGACCAATTTGGGTACCTGCCCAAAGAACCCCGTTGTGCCACAAGAGCTTTTCGATATGATTGGTAGGAGCACCTTTATCCAAAGACCATACCTGGCTAAATATTCTTTTTTCGGCAGTATAACTTCCCAGACGATCTAAATTTATTGGTACTTCGCTGCGATATAACCCCCTGTCCAGAGTACCAACCCACACATAGCCGTTATTATCAATGCTTACAGATTTTAGCAAGGTAGCCGGAAGTCCCTGCTCCGGGCCAAATTCGTAGATGGAATCCTTATAGTAGACGAACAGACTTTTAAGACCAGGAAACCAGATGCTTCCGGCTTTTTTGTCTTCCCCTTTTGAAATATTTTCTGAAGCTATAAAAGGAGGGCTTTCCCATATAGAGAAGATGAAAGCTTCTTTTCCAAAGATCTGGACCTCCCGCACGTTATATGCATCCCGGGGCAGTAGACTTTTGCTGAAAACCAGGGCATTGAGACCTTTAGTGGTAGCTATCCATATACGGCCTTTAGGATCCTGGGAAAGGCCGTTCACCCAATCCCCGGTGAGCCCATCTGCCTGGGTGATAAACCTGGAGGATCCATAATTATTTACACAGGTGGCACCCCCTTCTGTACCCACCCAAAATCTACATGGGTTTTGACCGGAAGATGGGATAAGGACAGCATTTATCTTTCCTGATGGAAGTACAGGTTTTTCCCCTGCTTTGGAACGGGCAGTAAAATTCTCAAAAGCATTGAAATTATAACGCAATTTGGAAACACCTCCAGATTGTGCGATCCAGACATTGCCTTCCTTATCTTCCATGGTATGGAATACATTATCGCTAAGCAGGCCACCGGAACGGGAATAGGATTTGATAATCTCCCGGGTCTCCCTGTTGATCATAGTGATGCCAGACTCGCCATTACTGGCCAGGATAGTTCCATCCTGTAAAGAAGTGATCCCTGTAACATTTGATGCAAGGTCTCCAAGAATTATTTCGGGTGTGGTTATTTTATTTGCGAAATAGAAAATCTCCCCGTTCTGCCTGTAGGCCCACAAGCCGCCGGCAGTATCTTCGTAAATAGCATTGAAATTTACATTCTCGGCGTTTGTATATTCCGCATAGACTTGGGAAAGTTTTCCTTCATAAAATTCAGCCAGAATGCCGCCCTCGAGACCTGCATATACCCCACCGCTTCCTGAGGCTTTCAAAGAATTAACAGCCAGATTCCCACTATTGTTAATGCTGGTAGAAATTGTATCTATTTTCAAAGCTCCCGCCTGGTCTATATGATATCTTATAATTCCTTTTTCTGAGGTGCCAACCCATACCCTTCCAAGAGTATCCACAGCCAGCTGCTGGTTCCTGCTTATCGCTTCCCGGCTTAGAAGAGTTCCTTTGTAAAGAGGTGTGAACTTTATTTTTTTTCCGAATTGATATGAAGAAAGAGGTTTTTCTGAAACCACCAGGCCTGCACCCGAGGACACCCAAAGATGGCCTGTCTTATCCTCTGTAATTTGCCAGACACCCAGGTCCCTAAGCCCATGACTTTGGTCATATACCTCCATGGAAGCCCCATTATATCTTGCCAGACCGGAGGTAAATACCGTAAACCAAATAAAACCCTGCCTGTCCTGGTAGACCTGGGTCACCAGGGCAGATGGCAGGGCATTCACTTCACTATCGCTCGTAAAGTGAGTAAGCGGGAGCTCCTGTGCTCCCGCTTTTAACCATCCGGATAATAGGATTAATATTGGTAGAAAATACTTCCAACTCATACAATACCGGTTGTTAATCAACTAAACTATAATCATTATATACCGCCAGACCCATTAAAGGCTGAAAGTAAGCGGGTATCCCTTGAGCTAATAGCTTTAGTCTCTGCATTGGCTTTCGAACTTTCTACAGCACAATTTCCCGTTTCCCTGCAGGCTACAGCTTCAGCATAAATAAGTAATGCATCGTTGAATTTTTTATTCTGCTCCTTTGTACCCGGTAAAAGTGCACCTCTACCACTTACCACATTTAATTCAGCAGTTAGAAGTTGTTGCAGGAAGAGATCCAGATCGGTTTTTATAGGTTTAGATAAAATATCCAGTGCTGCTTTCTCTTTATTCTCACCGAAGAAAAAAGGCCCATCAAGATAGGAATCTTCAACCGCCAAAAGAAAATTACGAATATCTGTTGATGAGTAAAGATCCTTGTTAGGTCCTTTTCTACCTATCACCTGCTGCCAAAATTTAGTAGGCTCGGTAGTCACTTCAATCATTTTATTCTCTAAATCATTGGTAACCTTGGTGGAATTGAGGAGGTAGCCAAAATTAAATCCTGAAAGATCTTTAGTAACATTTGGTACATCTATAGAATTTTCTCCTACAGCAGTATAATTTGAATCCTCCAGAAGATCCTCACCCACAGCAATGGTGTAATTTCCTGTAAGCACCTTAAAAGAAAACAAACCATTTTCACCTGTGTCAACAGAACCTAATTTATTCCCTGTATCCTTATTTATCAAATCTACTGAAATGAAAGCTATGCCAGTTTCCTCTGGATCTTTGACCTTAGATTCGTTAGCATCAATATAGATACTCCCCGATAAATTATATACTCCGGCACAAGGCCCCTGAACCAAAGCGGTTTCTAATATGCTCCCGCGTGTTGCTGTGGCAGAAATAACCCCTAGCGGTATTTCACCTTTATATGTAAGAGAAAATTTTTGGGAACCATCTTTGGAAATGGACTGATTCCACTTTATTTGATCCTGCGAAACCCCGGCAGCTTGCTTCGGTGAATAGCTTATCAATTCCCCTGCACAAGATGGCAATTCAAATGTAAAACTATCCAGTTGAGGAGTAGCACCATTCCCTCTGACTTCATAATTAAAGGTAGTTGTGGCCTCTGCACCCACACCGTCTACCCTACGTTCTAATAATTTAACGGTATAAGTATTAATTTTCACCTCTTTATAGCTATCTAATAGTGCGGAGAAATAGGCGGGATAGGCATCTTCCTGTTCTTTTGTCAAAGAGGGTGTTTCAATTAAACCGGCCCCATCCAAATTTGAATCATTTGGATTTAAAATTTCATCTGCAGGTTCACATGCAGTAAACGATCCCATAACGACCAGAATGGCCAGGAAATAATAAATTGATTTCATAATGTAAAATTTTGTGGTCAAAAAAGTTAATGGGAGGAGGTGAAAAAATAATTGATAAGAATTTCAGGGGTTAATCCCTATTCCTTTCACTGACCAATTGAATCGTAGAGTATTAATTGGTAATAGCGCAAAAACTCGAAGTTGGGGCTAAGTTATTCACTTTTAATGAAATAACATTCGCAAGATATGAAATATTATTCCTAAATTTAAAAACAATTAACAGGTTATATTAAAAATAAATTGAAACTGAAAGGTAATTCCTAAGGAAAATCCCCCTTTTATTTAATTATTTAGATAATTAAATAAACAAGTCCTTTTTTGTTGTGAAAACTTTAAACCTGAAAGAAAATTTTCCCTACTTCATTTTTTCTTAGCAGACTGATTTAACTCACTGCCAATAAATATAAAAAGGTTATTGGTTTAACTTTTATACATGTAAAAAAGAAACTTCGTTTTTGAGGCTGAAGATCGAGAAAGGGAAATAAAGATTCCTGCGATTTAAAACTGTAAAAAAAGCACATCTTATCAATCAAATGGGAGAAGGAATGAAAATTACCAAAATAAATGAGCTGAAATCTGTATACGACATAGCCATGAAGCTGGTCACAGGAGAAACAGCAGGCAAATTGGATGAGGCTTATTTAAACCGGGTTTTTGCACCGTCTTTCAACGCATATGGACCAGATGAGGCAGCCATTTGCTCAAATCTGCAAGAATTCAGGGATCGCATGGCTAAACTGCGAACAATTTTGGATTTCTCATCTCTTCTAAAGGAACCCTCAGCCGTTGAACGTTCTTACTCACCGGGTAAGATCGCTGCTGTTTATATTGATAAATTTCGCCAGCAAATAAAGGATGCTCCTTTACTTCGAGTCTCTACTTTCCTTTTCAAAACCGATGATGGCTGGCAGGTTACCCATATGCATTTATCTTTTCCCTCCTCTTTTTCCAAACCTACTGTGAGTAAACCTTTGGAGGACGAGGCGCAATCAAATCAAAACTATAAGATCCAATTGGAAGAACGTACAAGGGCTTTGAATGATTCCCTTGAAGTATTGAAAGCCACCCAGGCGCAGCTATTGCGACAGGAAAAATTAGCGAGCCTTGGCCAGCTTACGGCAGGTATTGCACACGAGATAAAGAATCCGCTTAATTTCATTAATAATTTTTCAGAATTGAGTTTAGAATTTTTGGATGAAATAAAAGAACAACTTGAAAAGCTAGATCCCAATGAGGCTACTGAAGAGATCAATTTTCTTCTGGAAGATGTCAAGGCCAATCTAGCTAAGATTTACCAACACGGCACCCGGGCAGATGGGATTGTGAAATCCATGTTACTGCATAGCCGTGGTGGTAATGGGAAAATGGAAGACGTTGATCTAAATACCCTGATCAGGGAATATGTAAACCTTGCTTTTCACGGCATGCGAGCCAATAAGAATCCAATTAATGTCGACATCCAGCTGGACACAGACCCCGGCCTTGGTTTGGTGAAAATGAACGCTGAAAATTTTAGCCGTGTGATTCTCAATCTTTGCAAAAATGCCTTTGATGCCATGCGGGAAAAACTGGAACAAAAGGATACTAAGGATTATACCCCAAAATTGATTGTGAGAACAAAGCACCTACAAGATAAAGTTATAGTAGAGGTTGAAGATAACGGCCCGGGGGTTCCGGAAGGGATCAAAGAAAAATTGATAACCCCCTTCTTTACAACTAAAAAAGGATCAGAGGGCACCGGGCTGGGTTTAAGTATATCAATGGATATTATCCAGTCACATGGAGGTGTTATGGATATCACCACCAAGGAGAAAGAGTTCACCTGCTTTACCATTAAATTAAACAAAGAAGGCCCCGGACCGGATAAGAAATAAGGGGAAAGGAAAGAATTATGAATTTTGTAAAAATACCAGGGAGTATGAAAATATTAATAGTAGATGACGAAAGAGATGTGGAGATGTTGTTTCGTCAAAAATTCAGAAAGGAGATAAGGAACGAAGGCCTTGAATTGATCTTTGCTTTTTCAGGCCAGGAAGCACTGGAGATCCTTGGAGCTGTGGACCCCCCTAATGTGGTATATGTGTTTTCTGATATCAATATGCCCGGGATGACCGGTTTAGAGTTATTGCAGAATGTAAAAGCCCGGTTCCCCGGGATCAAGGTAAGTATGATCTCTGCTTATGGTGATGCTGCCAATCATGATAAGGCAATGAGCTCGGGAGCCAAGGAATTTTTTACCAAACCCATTGATTTTCTTTCACTAAAAAGAGAGATCAGGGAGATTATGACCAATTAAATACAGTTTTTCCTATGGCAAAAATATTAGTGGTAGATGATGAAGCAGATCTGGAGATCCTTATTAAGCAGCGGTTTCGCCAAAAAATAAGGCAGAAGGAGTATGAATTTGTTTTTGCCCTAAATGGTCGTGAGGCGCTTGAACAGCTGGAAAAGCATAAGGATATTGAGCTGGTGCTAAGCGATATCAACATGCCGGAGATGGATGGCTTAACCCTTCTTTCAAAGATCAATGAAAATAATTCACTGTTAAAGTCGATCATTGTCTCGGCTTATGGTGATATGGAGAATATCAGGACAGCAATGAACAGGGGAGCTTTTGATTTCATTACAAAACCTGTGGATTTTAAAGATCTGGAGATCACTATTGACAGAACTCTCGCGCACGTGAATCAAATAAAGCAAACTTTAAAGGCCATGAAGGAGAATGACATACTTCGTATGTACGTAGATGAGACCGTTCTAAATTTTATGGGTCAAAAAGAGGTGGAAACCTCCCTTTTTGAAAATGAGACAATAGAGGCAACTGTAGCTTTTATTGATATCGTGGAGTTTACCAAAATAAGTGAAACAAGACCCCCCGATGTGGTGGTAAATCTTCTCAATGATTATTTTGACCTTATGGTGAAAGAGATCATTAACCAAAAAGGGATCGTAGATAAATTTATGGGAGATTGCATAATGGCAGTTTATAAAGGCCCGTTTCACCTTGATAGGGCAATAGATTCCTGTCTTGCCATCAAGAATAAATTAATGGACCTGCCTGAAAGGGAGGAAGAAGATTTTAAGCCAATGTTATCCATAGGTATTAACAGTGGGGAAATGATCTCTGGCAATATTGGCTCCTGCACCCTGCGAAGGCTGGACTATACAGTTATTGGGGATATTGTGAATGTGGCTGCAAGGTTGCAATCTGCCGCCACCATAAATCAAATCCTCATAACCGCGAAAAATTATGAAATGATCAAAGAGTCTTTTAACTGCAAAGAAGTAGGCTCTATATCCATGAAAAATAAAAAAGACCCGGTGCTGGTTTATGAAGTTCTAAATTAAAATTACGCGTTTATATTAATTCAAAATATTGAAGACTATTATGAGTAATTCCAATGCAATTGACTGGAAATCCATTTTCTCTCTCTCCTCGATCTTATATACAGTTTTTGGTGTTTTTTCTGCGCTTGTGGCCCTTCAGGGTTTTATGATCCCCAATCATTTCCTGGACGGTGGCATCACCGGGATCTCCATTTTAATGGAAGAGGTTTTTCATATTCCCTTCAGCATATCACTCATCATTTTCAATTTGCCGTTTCTTTACCTGGGTTACAGGAAAATAGGAAAAACCTTTAGTGTAAATGCTTTATTCGCCGTGTTGCTCCTGGCCGCTTTAATGACATTCATTACATTTCCCCAGGTTACCAGTGACAAAGTATTGATCGCAGTATTTGGAGGGCTGTTCATTGGCCTGGGAATAGGACTTGTGATACGCGGCGGCGGGGTGATAGACGGCCTCGAGATAATTGCGCATTATACCAACAAAAAAATTGGTTTCTCCACCAGCGAGATTATTATGAGCTTTAATTCCCTTCTCTTTATTGGTGCTGCGTTTGAGTTTGGAATAGAGACTGCCATGTATAGCATCCTGGTCTATTATACGGCAATGAAAACATCAGATTATGTGGTGGATGGATTTGAAGAATTTACAGCACTCACCATAATTTCCAGGGAATGTGAGGAAGTAAAATCGGTAATAGTCAATGATTTTGGTAAAGCTATAACAGTTTATAAAGGGGAAAGGGGTTATCTTCCATCATCATTTAAAGTTAAACACGATTGTGATATTGTTATGACTATTGTAACCAGGATCGAGATCCACAGGATCAAGGAGACAATTAAGGTAATTGATCCTAATGCTTTCTTCTATGTCCAGAGGATTAAGGAGGTTAAGGGTGGTGTAGGCAAACACAATAATATGGAACATTAAATGCAGGCATTTAAGGAAATATATGATATAGTGATAAATGCTCTGGCAACCGGTGTCCCGGCCCAGTTCACCTATCATGATGCTGCTCATACAAAATATGTCCTTGAGCAGGCTGAAGTTATAGCAAAACATGAGAACGTTACGGGAAGGGAACTCCTGTTGGTGAAAATAGCTGCACTTTACCATGATATCGGCTTTTTGAAAGGAAGGGAAGATCACGAAAGCCTGGGATGTAAAATCGCCGGTGATGACCTCCAGGATTCCTTATTGACAAAAGATGAAATCCTGAAGGTTTGTGCTATGATAAAGGCAACCCAAATCCCCCAGCAACCAAAAACCCATCTTGAGAAGATCGTAGCCGATGCCGATTTGGAGTACCTGGGAACTAAGAATTTTAAAAGATTTGGTGATAAACTTTATAAAGAGCTACTATATTTTGACCCTGAGTTAAACCCCAGAAAATGGGATGAGATACAAATGGATTTCCTTACCAGCCACACCTATCATACCTCATACTGTAAGAAGTTCAAAGAACCGGTTAAGCAGCAAAACCTGGAGATGGTAAAGGAGCGCCTCCTGGCTTATAAATAATATCGCGATCTTTTCTCAATTAATTACATTACTAACATAAAGAAATTTTCCACCAGCTCTCCAGGCAACCGGGGATAGACAGAATATTTTGGATTTTCATGTGATTCAGAAGAGGTTTTAGTGCTTAACTTCCCCCTATGATTTAAATTCCTGCTTCCATTTTCATATAGTTAAGGATTCCTTTACCAGACCACCTTCATTTCATAGTTATCAATCCTTCAGAAGGTACTCCCAGTGCAACCTCAACAGTCCTCTTCCGGTATCTCCAATTCGTGGTTTAACGGCCTTATTCCATAGGTTTTTGCTTTAAATTTCAGTATCTTTAATAGTGCTTTAAGCCATTCATCAGGTTGATATTTTCAGTATCAATAGAGAGTGAATACCAGCTGATATTTAAGGATCTTCGCTATGATCAAACTTCTTTATAAAAAGCTTCTAAAGCCCCTGCTGTTTAAATTTGACCCGGAAATGGTTCACGATATCTTTGTTGATCTTGGCGAATTCCTTGGAAAGTACGCGGCTGGAAGATCATTTATAGCCAGGTTGTACAAATATAAGGGACGAGATATTACTACAACCGTTGATGGGATCTCCTATAAGTATCCTATAATCCTGGCAGCCGGTTTTGATTATAATGGAAGGCTGGCAGGTGTGCTGGATTGCCTGTCTTTTGGAGGCGACGAAATAGGATCTGTGACTGCCAGGCCCTGTGATGGCAATCCAAAACCCCGCTTAAAACGACTTATCAAATCCAATTCCCTTGTAGTATATAAAGGGCTTAAAAATGAAGGAGTGGACAGGATCATTGAAAGACTAAAAAAAATTAAAAATCCAACCGGTTTCAAACGGGGAATTAGTATTGCTAAAACCAACGACGCTGCAAACGTTTCCCCGGAAGCCGGGCTGGAGGATTATCACTATTCATTTAAAAGGTTAATAGAAGAGGACATGGGAGATTTTTATACCATCAACATTTCCTGTCCCAATGTTCACGGTGGCGAAAATTTCGCAGAGCCGGGACGGCTTGATGCCCTTATGAAAAAGCTATTTAGACTTGAGCCTAACCGACCAGTATATTGCAAAATGCCAATAAATACTTCATGGAAGGAATTTAATGATTTGCTGAAAGTATTGAACAAATATCCGATAAACGGGCTGGTTATAGGAAATTTGAATAAAGACTATAGCAGGATAAGTTTCCCGGAAGAGGCACCGGAAGAATATCGGGGAGGCCTTAGTGGTGAGCCCTGCTTTGATCTTTCCAACGAACTTATACGCCGCACCCGAAAGGAATGGGGTACGCGGTTTACAATTATAGGATGCGGTGGAATCTTAAGTGCCAAGGATGCCATGGAAAAGTTCAGGGCCGGGGCAGACCTGCTTCAGCTTATTACCGGGATGATTTTCGAAGGGCCTCACCTAATGAGAGAGATTTGTGAAACTTACAGCAAATCAGAATTCCATATAAAAAAATCAGATTCTCCAAGGCCTCAAAATCCTGTAGTGGATGTTAAACATGCTGTTTGCGACCAATGATTTCCAATTAAAATATTTGATTTTTCCTTAAGCCCTGTTATATATAGCCAGAGGTCAAATAAATCTCAAGATGGGGGTAGTTTGAATCTAAAATTGATTAGGAAGATCTACCCTTTTTAGGATTAAGCTAGGCGCTGTTACCTGTGAAGCAAATTCTAGTCCAGTTTCTATATTCCAGCAGCGGAAGCGGTCCAGACTCTTTACCGGACAATAATGGGTCAAGATGTCAAAACTGCATTCTAAAATAATAATCCAATAAACCTATTGCTCATCGTAGGCCTGTAGATCATCATTAAATATCCCCAATTTTGTACGGCTGCAGGATCCTGCAAATTTTGAAGATGTTCCAAAGTATTTGTTGCAAATACCTGGCTGTAGCCGGCCTGCAGAGATACCGATTTATTAAGAATGTATCCCAGAGCCAGATCGGCTTCATAACCCAGATGCTTGTCCAGTTTCACTCCCTCCCTGTAAACATTTGCATAACTGCTGAAGGAATGGCCATTAGCTGAAAGGAATAAAGAAGAATTCAGATCAAACCTTGTGCGTATGAACAGGTCCTGTAATCCCACTGAATTCTCATGACGGCCTCCCACATAAAACAGGTCCATATAACCATTGTGCGCATGATTTGTACCATATGATGGTGTAAAAGCCCTGTTCTTTTCATTTGAATTGGAGTCGTTGCCGCTTAAGATCTCAAAGCCAGCCGTGATCCTGAAGCTTTTTGATCTTTCCGGATCTATAGAAAAAAGGTGGGAAATTTGAGCACTGGCAACAAAAGCCTGTACTTTCCTGCCTGCAACATCCTCTCCCAGTTGCTGATAATAAAAACCTGAAAGAGTTGTATTTCCCAGTTGATATTTTATTGTAGGTAATCCAATTGTTTGCCTGTACCTCACACCCTCTTCCAGTATATTTTCATTCTCATCAACCCGGGAAAACTGTAAACCGTTGTTCCAAAATAGCGCAGACATATTAAAGTTGCCCCATTTATTCTCATAGCGAACAAATTGGGCGATCTTATATTGATTAGGCATTGCAAAGAAAGTACCCTTAAGGCGTTGCCCATCCTGGTTGTAACCTCCCCCGGCATGTAGTTTCATAGCACCCTCTTCATATTTGAGCAAGGCAAAGTCATGCGCCCTTCCCTGGAATGCCCAGTCGAGATTTCCCAGGAAGCGAAAATTATCATAATTCAACTCCTGCCGGCCTAATTTCACACTGAAATTTTCCATAAGGAAGTTTCTGCCCAGGCTTCGTGTACAGAAAGGAACCCATCTGTAAGCTTAATTTGAGGCGTGTTACCCCACACTCTTATATCCTGCACACTCACGAAAAAATGGAAATCCTCAGTTTGATAGCGTGCGTGCAGGCGGGCACGCTGGCCAATAAATTTTGCGGCTTCATCGCCTTCGTTAAAAAGGGAGTTGTAACCGTGCCTGTATTCTGCCCTCTGAACCAACTGTCCATCAAGCCTAAACTGTGCGTATAAGGAAATAGAAAATAAAAATATACCTGTGAAAAAGAACCAATTTCTAGCAGATGTAATCATAGGTTTTCCGGATGATGGAGGGTTAATAAAAACGTGTACAGTTATTGCTTTTTACTGTTACAGCATTCAAAACTAATTGGAAACCTATAAATATTTAATGACATTTATCATATAAGCATTTATTTCAAAATTCTTTCTACAGAACTTTATTGAATGCTTGATAAGATTTCTTTCAGAAAAGAGTTAATATCGAAATCGGGATGCTCCACAAGGCCAAAACGAACAATAACCAGATCCCGTGAGGGGATGATAAACACATGCTGCCCCTGGAAACCATTGGCTGAAAATAGATCTTCCGGGAGATCGGGATAATTTTTGCCGGCATTCAACCAAAAATGCGCACCGTATTCTCCATTGGATCCTTGTGTAGGATTGGCTGAATATTCTACCCAGGAGGGATCCAGAATTTGCTCTCCATTCCAGTTTCCATTATTCAGGTATAATAAACCAAACTTCCCCCAATCCCTTGCTGTGGCCCAGGAATAGCTGGAACCAACATAATAACCCGCAGGATCCATCTCCAGGGTCATAGAATTCATTCCCACCTTATCAATCAATTCGCTATACCAATAATCAAGGTATTCCTGGTGTGAATTGAATTGATCCCGAATAAATTTTGATAGCAAATTGCTAGTCCCAGATGAATAATTCCAGATAGTTCCCGGGTCTCCAACAAGGGTCTTCTCAAGTTGCACACAGGTCATATTTTCTGCCAGGAAGAGCATTCTGGTAACATCAGAGATCTTACTGTAATCCTCCTCCCACTCGAGAGCGCTGCTCATTTGCAATAGATTATTCAAACTTATTTTTGAACGTGCATCTTTTTCCCATTCAGGAAAAAGATTGGTTTGATCTATTGAAATCCTTCCTTGTCTTGCCATAACACCCAGAACAGTACTGGTAACACTCTTGGTCATAGACCAACCAAGTATTTTTGTTTCTGCTGAAAACCCATCTGAATATTCTTCAGCAATGAGCCTGTTCTTATAGATCACGAGAACGGCCCTTGTCCTCTTTGCCACTTCACCTTCAGCATCGAATCCCAGGGAAACTGCATCTAGTAATTTTTGCTGATCGATATTAGGAAAAATAGTATCCCGGGGTTCCCCGTCTCCGTAAGGATAGGGGTCACTATTAACGGAACTATTTCTTTGAGGAACAGGATTGCCTGAGATCGAAAAATCAGAATTCTCCGGAAGCAAGGTGCAGCCGGCACCCTCCCGGTAAATTGCAGTTCTTTTTTTAAGACCGAAAACGGAAGATGTTGCCAGCCTATTTTCAAGGTCTACCTCATTGTGAGCCAAATTCACCGGGGCAAAATCATTATCCCCTTCCTCCACCGAAATCAAATCCCTCTCTGCCTCGAATACTGCTGAGCATACATTCTTTGCTGCAAATCCCGTAATAATATTAAGCCTTGGATAATAAATATAAGCTGTCACCAGCAGGGCTACAAGGATTAAAAGAAGGCTTAATTTCCATATTTTCTTCATAAAGTGGAAGGGGTTTGTTGTTTGGTGTTTGGTGTTTGAGAAATGTTTTCTGTTTTCCGTTTACCGTTTTCAGTTAAGTTATATTTTTGGAATTTGGAATTTGGTGCTTGGAATTTAGAAATTTCTCTTCTCTCTTTGTTTGTTTCTTGGCTCTTGTTTCTTAATTCACTTTAATTAGCCACGAATGCACGAATGTTTTTCTATTTCCTTCTGCTAAATGCTGTGATCCTGCCTTATTACATTTGTCTAGTCTCTAGATTCTCTTATCTCTTCTCTTGTTTCTTGTTTCTTGTCCCTTGGCTCCTGGCTATTGATTCCCTTTAATTGGCCACGGATGCACGAATGTTTTTCTATTTCCTTCTGCTATATTCTGTGATCCTGCCTTATTACATTGTCTAGTCTCTAGACTCTAGATTCCAGACTCTCCTTTCTCTATTCTCTTCTCTCTTTTCTCTTTGCTTGTTTCTTGTTTCTTGGCTCTTGATTCTTGATTCTTGTTTCTTCTTCCCCAGTTCCGAATTTATTAAAATTATTATTGGTATCAGCAGAAGCAGGCATATTTATTGATGACTTTACAAATAACTACAGCTAACCGGCCATTTGTTCTATTTTTTTAACCATTTATTAATTAAAAACCCAACTTTATGGAAGCTAAAAAAAATTACAAAGCCGATCTTTCCAAACGCAGCCTGCTTTTTCTTCAATGTGCCCTTATCCTGGTATTACTCCTCATTTATGTAGGTATCGAATGGAAAACCTATGCTGCAACAAACGAATACCAGGAACAAATGAACCTGGGAGAGCTGGATGATGACCCGGTACCGGTAACTGTTCTTGCCACCCCTCCACCTCCCAAAGTACCGGGGCCGCCAACTGAAATCGTGGAAGTACCCGATGATGCAGATGTTGAGGAAGATCCTGTTGCCTCTACAGAGCCGGACGTCGATGAGATAGCAGATATTAAGGATATCAAAGAGGCTATCCCAGAGGAACCTATCGAACCTGTTCCATTTGAATTCATTGAAGATGTACCTGTATTCCCGGGATGTGAGGGACTGTCTAACAATGCCGACCGGAAAGCCTGTATGAGTGAAAAAATTTCCGGGATTGTAAATAAACGCTTTAACAGGGACCTGGGTTCCCAGCTTGGGCTTAAAGGTTTAAACAGGGTGCTGGTACTATTCCAGATAGATGCCGCGGGAAATATTGTAGGAGTGCAAAGCCGCGCACCACACCCAAAATTGGAAGAAGAAGCCGAGAGCGTAATTAATACCCTTCCCAGGATGCAACCGGGCAAGCAAAGAGGAAAGCCTGTTCCTGTTTCCTATGCATTGCCAATAATGTTTAAAGTGCAGGATTAATCTCCTGGAATAAAACTCATAAAAACTCCCGGTCTTAAGCCGGGAGTTTTAATTTTAGAACTTTTCCATTTGAGCTATCGATGAGCCATGATAAATTAAAGAGGCTTGGCTCCTGCAGTTTTAGTCTTTTTCTCCCCCATCATCTTATCCAGCATAAAGTACACAGGGCAAAACCCTGTAAAGGTGCTAAGGATTTGCAGCACGGCAACTGCTCCCGCCAAATACAGCCATTGAATATTTACTGTAAATGCCAGAATTATGCTTAACAAATAAATGGCTCCCACAATACCGTCGTGCATTCTTACTTTTGTTTTTGACCGATAAGCTTCCATAGTACTAAATTTAAATTAGTGTTATTAACTTTTCCTATAAATTTAAGGCTTTTCGAAATAGATAATAGACTGAATGCTACTTATTTAGTAAAATAATTAGCCTGGTGTGGGGAAAATCATGTCTGCCTGAAAAATGGTAAATCCAAATAAGTCCCCGACAATATATTTCTTTTAAAACAACACATACATCCTGGAGTAGCTACAGATACTCCACCTATTGCGGCAGAATAATGTTTCATATTTTCGGTTCCAGCCAGAGTCCCCCCATACATATCAAAAATAGGGCATAAAACCAAAGGAGATTAACAGGTTCCAATGGATAATCTGTTTTTCTCTTACTATTTGTAGTGCCGAAAAACTTATGGTTGGCTTCCTTTGTTTGAACTGCTGTCAGAGAGTTCCAGGCTTTTTCACCGGCTACATAGTAATCCAGAACGGAAGTTGTGTCCATTCTTATAAAATTCCATCCTTCCTGCTGCGGCCAGGTAGTACCTTTCCAGAGCCAGGGGAAATGAAGGTCCTGTACCAAAGGAATTATATGTGTACCAGTTGTTAATTCCGGATCTTCCAGTTCAGATCGAACTATAAAATTGAAAGGTTCATTTGGATAAATAATCTCAGTTTCCAGCTCCCAGCTGGCAGCCTGAGATCTCTTTCTTGAAATCTGCTCAATCGCCCTGCTCCAATACTGCCTGTAAGTTTCTGATTTCCCCTCCAGCGACAGGAAATAAGTATTAGAAATCACACTCGTACCAATCCTTCCCTGCCCCACACGTTTGTAGGCGCTAACCACCTGCCCGTTTGAAGTATGAACTGCCTGAATTCCAAATTGATTCTCTATTCTAAATGGAAACCGGTTAAAAATCACATCCTGCCACTCATCCAAACTCACTTCTTCACTTTGCCCCCTTTTAAAGGTAAAGGGAACAAGTTCTTGCCGAAGATTGAAAAAACCTTCATCAGGCTGAATGAAAATTCCCAAACCATTATCCCTTACCGACTTCTCCAATGCACTTTTCTGGTTGCCGGAAAGATTGCGCAATGATGGGGCATCTAATAGCAGCAGATCGAAATTTTCTAAAGTAGCTTCAGATAAACTACCAACAGCTACAGGTTCTGTGTTTAGGTATTCGTATTTGAATCGGCCCCGGGTGATCTGGCTGCGTACCACTAGTTCGTGGCCTGCCTCTGCGAGAAAATTCTTAAGAGTACGGGTTTCGAAAGTGGGAAAACTGTTCAGCACCAGGATCTTTAAATTCTCTTTTTCATTCACCCGCAACGGCACAGGATCTGTAGAAATTAAATTTCCCACAGAATCCTTTTCAGCTAAATAATAAACATAATTTCCGGCTACTTTAAGATGGGTGCCCAGGTGGAAAGCCTGTTCTTTTTCGGAATTCAAAACAATAGAATCCTGTCCTTCTCCTGCCGGATCTTCTAAAAGCAATCGGTTACCGGGTTGCGGATTTCTGTAAAGTCCGTCAATTACCAATCTGTCACCTACAGTTTTTTCCCGGTCATAGCTCAACTTCACCACTCCATCAGGATGATTGCCTCCAAGATATTCAACCGGAAGCCCCTCCAGTTGCCAGAGATCATATTCCTTAACCCCGTGTCCTACAATAAATATCTCTTCTGAAGTTCTCACATTTTCAGAAATTGGTTGTCCCGGTATGTATTCGAAAACCTTCATTTTCCGATGTGCCTTTCGTAGGCTGTCCAGCTGGTCATTCGAATAACCCGGGGTGAGGAGCAGCATTTTTCCCGCACTTTCACCTGAAGGCACTGTAGGTTTAAGGGCGATAAGAGCCAGGGAAACAA
The DNA here is from genome assembly GCF_006159205.1 of Antarcticibacterium flavum. Lineage (NCBI taxonomy): Bacteria > Pseudomonadati > Bacteroidota > Flavobacteriia > Flavobacteriales > Flavobacteriaceae > Antarcticibacterium > Antarcticibacterium flavum. Next base: position 794,477 of record NZ_CP040812.1, read on the forward strand.
CACTTAGGATAGCAAGTACAGATTTTAGAAGAAACCGTCGCTTACCTGCCTGCATCCAGTCCTTCAAAAGGAAAAGCACTAACAGGATGATCCCGCCAATTAATATTGGCCATAACCAGCTTTCATTCAAAAAGATGATTTTATCTATCATTCAGCTCCAGTTCCTTTAGAAGTAATTTATTGAGTCCGGTAGTATTTTCCTTTAATTTACCGGGAGTGGCACGGGGTGGGGAGACCGCCTGTAAAAGTTGGCGCTGCACCTCAAGCATCATTTCCCGGGAAATCGACCGGTCTTCTGTAAGCCATTTTAACTGCTGAAGGGATTCCAGATATTTTCCAGGTTCCTCAATCGCTTTCGCGGCAAGTTCCTCCCCGGCCAGCTCAAAAAGATATTTATCTTCCCTGGATGTTGCGGCTCCCTGTCTAATTAATGCTTGCAGTCTTTGGATTGCTTGTTTTAGATTCCTATCTTCTTCCGGCTCCTCAGGATTGGCTGTCTTTTGATAATTTGTAACCTCCTCAATTTTTCCGGTAAGCCGCACCTCCTCCTTGATAGGAGGAGGATCAAAGCCAATGCGGTGCACATAGATCCGGGCGTTGTTTTTTATCTCCTGGATGAGGGCCAGCGCTCTATATTGATATGGCAGGGATTTTTCCGGTTCATACATTCGCAGGTGCAGCTCTGCATCCCACATAATATCCAGTGCCTGCCGCAGCTTGCTTTTCAGGGAATCTGTAAACAGGGTAGCCGATTCCGGATCGCCATGGTCGTGAAGAAATTTGTCAATTGGATTCTCATCTTCCTCTTCGCCATCATCATGCTCCTCGTGATCGTGCCGCTCCACTAAATTATGTTCATTGTTCCCATCGTGATCGTGGGTAAAAGCCGCCAGTGGATCTTCCTCCCCATCTTCGTGATCGTGATCCTCCTCAATTACCATTTCCCCGGGCCCTTCAGTTTCATCACCCATAAACTGCCCATACCGTAATCGCAGCGCCTTCTGGTCAAAACCAAGATCGTTACTGGTGGAATTGAATTCTTTTTGGGGCAGTTTATTTCTATCGGCAATAAGTTTTTCAGTATCAATGATCAACTGTCGCTGACTCCTGAAATAATCGGGCATAAGATCCACTCCCAGCGTTCCTTCCACCCCGGGGCCATAGGAAACGGTATCTTTGATCACCGCGAAGAAGGTCTCGCTGCGGGAACGGTTGGGTGTAGGCTGTTGCAGGTCCCTCGCCTCCACATAAAAATACAGCTCATCCCCCATCTCCATTTTTAGCTGGTCCAGGTCTATTTTTTTGTTTAGCTGAAGGTTTTTGCTCCCCCGGCGAACTTCTGAATCAAACTGAAGCTGCTCCTCCCTGAATTTTACCGATTCCCCTGTTCCTTTACTCACCGTGGCGATAATAAAAGCGTCTGCAATCCCGAAATCATCTGAAACAACAGCCGTGAAATTCACGACCTTTTCCTCATCGTAATCAAAAGATGTGAACTGCTTTAAACCCTCAATTTCAATTTCCGGACTTCGATCTTTGGTTGCTTTTATCGAATAAAGTTCTGAAACATAAGAAGCCCCGATTGTATCTGTGAACCGGAAATTATAGAAACCGGAATTCTGCAGGATAGCAGATCTTGAATATTTGCCATTTCTGAAATCCATGAAATGCCTGTTGCCGGAACTTTCCATTTGAGCTGAATCTATAGCAGCGTCAAACGCGATCTCCCAGGTCACCCGGGAACCTTCAACGGCCTCTATATTCATTTTTGATGTGGTAAAAGCTGAAACCCCGGTATAAGCCGGATAACTAATAGTTACGTTCTGGCTTTCCAGAATGGGAGCACTAGTCTCTACTGCTACAGAATCTGCCGGCCGTAACACAATGATCTCCCCTTCTTCTATTTCCGGTTGGTTAGAAACCAGGTCCTCTGCCAGTCCCAAACGTAGACCAACAAATCCCAGCACTATCAGGACTGTTGCAATCACTGCGGCCCTTAGCAGATTATTTTCAGGTTTCACCGATCTCATTTCCCCCTCCAGCTGTCCCGATATTCTTTGTTGCTGAAGTCGTGCAAGTCCGCTAAGGCTTTCTGCAGAAACTAAAAGTAAACCACTGCTGTACTCCAAAGTGTTAACTTCCCGGTCCACATAATTACTTATATAATTCAAATTAATTTCCCAGGGTCTAAGAGACAGCATAGCCACCGCTCCTACCAGCATAAAAATGATGAGGCTCAAGATAAAATTTTGAAAAACCAGAGCTATAAAAACCGCTGCTCCCAGGGCATACAGTAAGATCTCCAGCCAAAGCATGAGCTGCCATCTTTTCTGAAATCTAATCAGGATGTCTTTCCCTGTTCTCATTGTTTCCGGTAATATGAAAGGGTTCTTTCTGCTACAAGCAAAAGCAGCAGTAATAGCCATAAATAAGCGTTTATTCCAGTGCCTTCTTCAGTTCTTTTATTAGGAACTCCCGCAGTATACATCGGCTGGAATTCTTCAGGTGAAATCACCCTTCGGTCGTATTCTTCCAATCCCGATTCCGGGAGGTGGTCCTGGTTCAGCAAAGCGAAAAGTTCTTCAGCAAGATTCCCCTCCACAATATTTTCAGAATTAAGTGGCCGGGTAAGGAAATATTCATTGCTGAAGTTTCCTTTTTCGATTAGAGTAGTAACAAGACTATCGGGTTTATAGATCAGTAAGGGAGCAGAGGTTTCTATTGCCGGCTCCGAACTTAGCCACACCACCGTATTATAATTTTCCGGATCCATCGAAATATTCCCCTCCGTTACCGACTCAACCTCTATGGGAATTTCAAGATAGTTTCCCAGTGCATTGTAGGCAGCCTGAAGATATCGGAGTTCATCCTGTGAATTCTCATCATGGACCAGAAGAACACTCAGTGAATCCTGAGGTTTAAGCGCCAGTCTCACTTCCCTGCCTTCCGAAGAAACTATAATACTATCTCCCTGCTCATTAATAGAGAATTGATCACTGTTTACAGGGAGCTGCTCCTTTTCAAATTTCAGAAGTTGATTATCGCTAATTACAGAAATGAGCTTCACCTCATCCCCGACCCGCTGTGCCAATACCGGCTCCTTCATTGGCTCTCCCGGGTCGAGCACTATCCAGTTAATATTTCGGTTTAATTCCGGCCGTTTTCCTTTAAACCCGGCTGCAAAGGCATTGGTAAAGACCACAATACTATCTGTTTCCAGCTCTTCCATTTCTTTGGACAGCTGCCAGTAATTGGGAATAAGGGGATCTTCAGATAAATAACCTTTTTCATATTCCGCAAAACCGGGTTCTAAAAGCCTTACAGAGGCATTAGGATTAGGAGTGTCCAAAACAGAGGTCACCTGCTCATAGGAAAGCAGGGAAGGTTCTACCAGGTAAGTGACCGGAACAGGGTCAACTTTTTGTTTTAACTGAGGCTCTGCCAGGATCAATACCAGCACGGTGAGGACCAGCATGCGCAGGAACAAAAGCCAGAGCTCGTTTAAATGTAAACTGCTGGACTGTTTTGGGTCACTTTCGCGAAGCAGCTTCGTGCTCCCAATTTTAATGGTCCTCCCTTCTTTCCTGCTCCATAAATGAATGGCCACCGGAACAGCGAATCCCAGTAAAGCCCATAAATATGCAGGATTAAGAAAGATCATTTATAATAAGTTCATTCGTTTTTTTAAGAATACCTGCAGGGCTTCCCCAATGGGGTCTTCCATTTTGAAAAGCTCATAACTAATATTGTTGGCCAATAAAGTATCTCTTGTAGTATTGATCATTACCTCCAGGCTTTCCAGGTATTTTTTCTTTGCTTCCTTAGCATCCACCTTTATCCTTTTTCCTGTTTCCATATCTTCAAATGTGACAGTTCCTTTATAATTGAATTCCAACTCATCCCTTCCCATAACGTGAACCACCACCACTTCATTTCTATTGGTTTTTAGACGTTTTATAAGGTCTGTAAGCTCAGTAGAATTCTCGTACATATCTGTAATGAAAAAAATAAGCTCCTTATGGCTGCGGTCGTGAAGTTTTTCTGTTGCTCTGGGGTCTGCCGGCCATTTTCCCTCGTTCTTAATATCTATCAATTCCTGTAGCAGCCTGTTGAAATGTTGTTTCTGCACCCGGGGATAGATCGCGTGCAAATTCCTGTCATTAAGTGCAAATAGCCCCACCGCGTCACCCTGATTCTGGGCAAGGTATGCCAGCGATGCCACCAGCACCCGCACATAATCCATTTTGGAAAGGGAATTTTCCTCGTGGAGCATGGATCTGCTGGAATCAAGGATGAATTTTACGGCAATATTGGTCTCCAGTTCACTCTGTTTAATATAATACCTGCCGGAGCGGGCCAGCATCTTCCAGTCCAGCAGCCGCATATCGTCCCCGGGTTCGTATCCCCTGTATTGGCTAAATTCCATTCCCGGCCCAAGCCTGCGGCTGTGGTTAAGTCCGCTAAGATATCCATCTACCACTACCCTGGCGATGAGTGCGAGTCCGCTCACGCTACCAATGACCTCGGGTTTGAGAAGTTGCCTGTAATCCTTCTTCACTTAATTTCTTTCCTTTTTGGCAATTGAGATTTCTTCCAGGAGTTTCTTTGTAACATCATCGGCAGTAATTCCTTCAGCTTCTGCCTTAAAATTTACGATTACCCTGTGCCTAAGCACCGGATAAGCAACATGTTTAAGGTCTTCAAGGGTAACCGCCAGCCTTGCGTGTTGAAGGGCCCTGGCCTTTGCCGTGAGGATCATCGCCTGCCCGGCCCGTGGACCCGCACCCCAGTTCACCCATTCCTTTACAAAATCATTGGTAGTAGAGTCCGGCCTTGTTGCCCGCACCACCCGGCTTACAAAGGACACCAGTTCATCACTAATTGGCACTTCCCGCACCAGCTGCTGTAACCTCAGGATCTCCTCTCCTGTTATTACAGGCTGAATTTCCCGGTTCTTGCTTCCGGTGGTGTGCTTTAGGATTTGTGTTTCCTCAATTTCAGTTGGATAACCAATTTTTATATAAAACAGGAACCTGTCCTGCTGTGCTTCGGGTAAGGGGAAGGTGCCCGATTGTTCTATAGGATTTTGTGTCGCCAGAATGAAAAAGGGCCGGTCAAGTTTATAGGTTTTCCCTGAATAGGTCACCTCGAATTCCTGCATGGCCTCCAGCAGCGCTGCCTGGGTCTTTGGCGGGGTCCTGTTGATCTCATCTGCAAGGATAATATTTGAAAATATGGGGCCTTTGTTGAATTCAAAGAATTTCTTTCCGGTAGTATGGTCTTCCTCAAGTATCTCTGTCCCAATTATATCAGAAGGCATAAGATCGGGGGTGAATTGAATGCGCTTGAATTTTAATTCTATTGCCCGGGCCAGGCTGCGTATCATCAGGGTTTTCGCCAGTCCCGGCACCCCTTCCAGCAATGCGTGACCGCCTGCCAGAAACGTGGTAAGCAGTTGCTCCACGGTTTCCTCCTGCCCAATGATGACTTTTCCAATTTCAGCTTTTAGATCCTGAAGTTTGCCGGTAAGGACTTTAACCTCCCGGTCCAGTTCCTGTAATTCTTTATCCATTAATTTCTTATTTATGATGTAAGTGCATACATCACTATATTAACCCCAAAGCGGGTATTATCTATTTTATAAAATCTTTTGTTCCGGAAGTCGTAATCCCACTCACAGCCGTAATCCTTATTGCTGTAAAGAACTCCTATCCTGCCATTAATTTCTATCGCCTTTAAATAATCGTGCACCAGATCATCCCCCCAGCCGTTCAACTCCTGCGAAGTGGTAGGCGGACCATTCTCAAATTCAAAAAAGACATTGTAAAGTTCGTGGTTATTCGGGATCTTTTTCAACTCTCCAGCTCCGAAGATCTCCTCCATTTGTCTTTCAAAGGATTTGGCGAAAAGTCCGTCGATATCGTGGTTACAATCATCGGCAAACACAAATCCGCCATTGCGAATGTATTTCTCAAAATTCTCTTTCTCTTTTGGGGTAAACTCCACCAGCTTATGTCCAGAAATATAGCAAAAAGGGCATTTAAAGATCTCATCACTGCTCAACGGCACAATATTCTCCCTGGTATCTACCTGCAGGGTAGTATACTCCACAAGCGCATTCAGCAAATTGGAGGGCATCCTTTGATCCACATCCCAATTACCGGATTCGTATTGAAGTCTTGTGAAGAAGAATTTGGTCATGTGTTAGTAGTGAGTATTTAGTATTGAGTATTGAGTATTGAGATTTTTGTTTGGTGTTTTTTTCGTTTTCCGTTTTCTGTTTTTGGAATCTTAAGTTCTACTCTCCTTTTTCGAGTTTAATCGTGATTTAACCACGGAGTTTCAGGAGGTTAAAAAGGAGTCGCACGGAGTTTTTTTCTTCTCTTGTTTCTTGACTCTTGTTTCTTGTTTCTTGTTCCTTGTCTCTATGAATAGCCACTAATGCACGAATGTTTTTTTAAACTGCTTAATCAAAATACGTGTTAGCTAGCATTATAATTCCTGTATATTTTTGGTCTAGTCTCTAGACTCCAGACTCCAGATTCTTTTTTCTCTTCTCTCTTCTCTTGTTTCTTGACTCTTGTTTCTTGCCTCTATGAATAGCCACTAATGCACGAATGTTTTTTAAACTGCTTTGCCAAATTGTGTGGCACCCGGCGTTATAGTTCTTTTATTTTTTTGTCTAAGTTTCTAGACTCTAGATTCCGTTTTTTTCTCTTCTCTTGGTTCTTGTTTCTTGGCTCTTGATTCTTTTTTTATAGCTGATGCTTGAATTTTTGGAATTTGGTGCTTGGTGCTTGGAATTTAAACTAGCTACTAATATTAGACCATTTAAACTGCAAATCGTTTAAATTTTGGATAAACTGGATTTGCTGCAATTTTTTAAGCAATAATAAAAAAACTGGCTGCAATATAAGTATCACAACCAGTTTCTTATAATTCAGAAAGATCTATACAGCATCAGAAAGGCTGGTGAAGGTGAAGTCCCTCACTTTCATATATGGAATTAAATTTCCGTCAATTCTTACCTGCTGGCCGAGTTCTTCAAGGTTGTTCAGCATGATGATAGGGCTTTCATTGAACCTGAAGTTCTTCACAGGGTATCTTATTTCGCCGTTCTCGATATAAAAAGTACCGTCACGGGTAAGGCCTGTATAAAGCAAAGTCTGCGGATCTACCCCGCGGATGTACCACAGGCGTGTTACAAGAATCCCTCTTTTGGTACTTTTAATAAGGTCCTGAAGAGATGCGCTGCCGCCTTCCATAATAAGGTTTGGAGGGAAAGGAACAGGATCCACTCCTTTTTGCTCTGCCCAGTAGCGGGAATAAGCCAGGTTTTTAACCACGCCATTCTCTATCCATTTGGTTCTTTTCAATGGCATTCCTTCACCGTTCCAGGTGGAAGTGGGAACTTCAGCGTGCAGGGGATCGCTCCAGATGTTCACTCGCTCATCCACAATTTTTTGACCCAGCTTGGTCCCTCCATCTTTGGACATAAAGCTCCTGCCTTCATCTGCAGTCCGGGCATTGAAAGATCCTCTCATATTACGCAAAAGGTCTACAGATGCTGCCGGTTCGAGGATAACAGTATATCTTCCCGGTTCGATGGCTCTTGCTTCCCTGGACATCACAGCCTTATCTATTGCTACTGTTGCAGCTTCCTCTGCATTGAACTTGGAAATGTCATTATAATCCCTGGTTACCCATCCGGAGCCAGTGCCGTCATTGGTCCTCATTGTTACTGTGAAATCCACATTCGTGCCTTTGTTGTAGGCAAAAAGTCCTTTAGAATTCATAATTGCGCGAAAACCCGCACTGTCATTAAGAAAGCCTGCTGCAGTAACATCTTTTTCTGAAGCCGGGTTAATACTGGCTGCCGCTACCTTTGCCCGTTGTTCCGGAGTGATGTTGGCCGTAGCTTCTATAAAAGTACGCGGCTCATCATATTCCTGCGGACCAAGAGGTTCCATAAATTCAGGGTTCTCAGGAGATAGCTTTGCCAGCTCCTCGGCTCTTCTCACCACCTTCTCCAGGGAAGCGTCATCAAATTCATCTATTGTAGCAGAACCCGATTTCTTGCCAAAACTGGAGGTCACACTTAAATTCTGATTGGAGCGGTAACCCGATGTAGAAACGGTATTACGGGCATAGCGAATGTTCCCACTATTGCTACCTCCAAGGCTTATTTCACACGAGTCGGCCGTGGAAAAGCTCAGGGCTTTTTCCATGATCCTGCGTGCTTCTTCTTTTGTATATATTGCCATTGTTGTTTTTTCTTTTAGTGAACCTGTTATTAAACCGAACGACCTGTATTGATGACATTTACACCATCAAACCTGGTGGTGGAACTACCGTGCGAAACTGCGCTTACCTGTGAAGGCTGGCCTTTCCCATCAAAGAAAGATCCGAACATGCGATAATCGCTTTCATCGCATATCTTTGAGCAGGAATTCCAGAATTCCTGGGTATTGGACTGGTAAGCTACATCATCCAGCATTCCCACGATCTCGCCGTTTTTGATCTCATAGAATACTGTACCTCCAAACTGGAAGTTGTATCGCTGCTGGTCAATGGAATAAGATCCCCTGCCAGCAATATAGATTCCTTTCTCCACATCCTTTATCATATCATTGATGGAGTACTTTTCTTTTCCCGGTTCCAGGGAAACATTAGGCATCCGCTGGAATTGTACATCATTCCAGCTCTGGGCGTAACAGCAACCGTGAGATTCATTCTGGTCTATCATTTGCACCTGGTCTCTTATCGCCTGGTAATTTGTAAGAATTCCATTGCGAACAAGATCCCATTGCTTGGTCTTCACACCTTCATCATCATACCCCACTGCTCCAAGGGAGTGCGGCTGAGTTTTATCGGCAACAAGGTTTACAATATCGCTTCCATATTGGAAGTCGCCAGATTTCCATTTATCAAGGGTGGCGAAACTTGTACCGGCATAATTGGCTTCATAACCAAGTACACGATCCAGTTCCAGCGGGTGGCCAACAGATTCGTGAATGGTCAACCCTAAATGGTTTGGTTCAAGAACAAGGTCGTATTTCCCCGGTTCAACAGATTTTGCGGAAAGCATTTCCTTAGCCTGTTTGGCTGCAAGGGTCGCGTCTTCAACAATGTCATAGCTGTTTCTGTATAATCTTAATCCTGAAGGGCCTTCCAGTTTTTCAGAATCCAGCCCGTCGAGATATTCATATCCCATTCCCATAGGGGCGCTCATCGCATCCCTGGACTTGAATTTATTGGCCTGCCTGTCTATGGCGGTTACCCCGAAAGTGGGCCAGATACGGTGAATATCCTGGTCTATATAAGAACCTTCAGTAGAAGCGAAATATTTTTGTTCATTCACCATGAACAGGTTGGAATTCACAAAGTTGGCTCCGTTATCCATCGCAGCGGCATTAGCCTTCAGCAGCAATTCCACTTTTTCTGAAACCGGAACTTCCTTAAAATCCTTTTTGATTGACGTCTTCCAGGAAACATCACCGTAAGCCTCCACGGGCGCAAGCACCACCGGCTCTTTTTGGATCATCGCATTGGCTTTTGCAATAGCCACTGCCTGGTCTGTTGCTTTTTTAATCCCTTCCTCTGTTACATCATTGGTAGATGCAAACCCCCAGGTGCCGTTGGCGATCACACGAATTCCGATTCCGAAGGATTCTGTGTTTACTACATTTTGCACCTTATCTTCCCGGGTAGAAATAAACTGGTTAAGATATCTTCCTATCCTTGCATCGGCATAAGACGCTCCTAAAGATCTGGCGGTATTCAATGCGACATCGGCCAGTCTTTTCTTGACCGCGACATCCATACCCGGATCCATCAATGCCTCCACCGGAATATTGTTACCCAGGAGAAGGGACGGCATCATCATCGCACCGGCTCCCAAACCTGCTAATTGAACAAAACTTCTTCTTTTCATATTTTAGTTTAAATTGATATTTAATTGAATTCACCAAAAAAGCGAAGAATAACCTGGTTTAGTAAGGTTTGATTTCTTCCCGGTATTTTCGGCTATAACGAAGGAAAATCGGCGAAAATGCTGCGCCTTATCGCTTGTTCCTGTTAACAAAATCCTAAAATAGTAAAATTCCACCAAATTCCGGTTTTTTTTCTTGAGCAACAGTGAGAAGCACTTGTTTTAATTTTCCTACATTTATTATGGAGAAGACCTTCTGCTAAAAAAAATAAAAGAGAAAAATGTGTTACCGTACAAAGCTCAATTCAAAATTAAGCGAGATTGAAAAGGCATTTGAAGGCCGCTTCATTGAGCCCGATGCATATACTCCCATGGAAGAGATCAATGCGTTTACCTTCTCCAAAACCCCGGTAATTACAGATGAAAACCGGGGTGAGATACAAATGTACAACTGGGGATTGATCCCTTTTTGGGCTAAGGATGATAAGATCAGGAAAATGACTCTAAATGCCAAGATTGAAACTGTTGATGAAAAACCTGCTTTCAGGAATTCTGTGAACAACAGGTGCCTGGTAATTGCAGATGGATACTACGAATGGCAGTGGCTGGATCCTGCTGGAAAAAACAAACAAAAGTACCTGTTGTTGCCAAAAGAGCAGGAAATATTTGCGTTTGCGGGGATCTACTCCTCCTGGAAAGATCCCGGAACCAATGAGCTGGTGAATTCTTATTCGATCCTTACTACTGAAGCCAATGAGCTAATGAGTAAGATCCATAACAACAAAAAACGGATGCCGGTTGTGCTCAGGAAAGAGGACAGGAAGCATTGGCTGGAGGGAAAGGATGTGGAAAGTTTTGCATTTCCATACGAGGTTGAGCTTACAGCAAGAGAGGTGAGCTAAAATATGAAGATGGAGGATAATCCTTCCATATTAGACCAAATATCTGCCGTGCTTCTCAATCCGGTATTATATCGGTCATACCTACGGCATTTTTATCCAGTCGTATTTATTATACCCGGGGTTGAAACCCCGGGCTACAAAATGGATCATGCCTAACGGCATTTTAGTATTTTTCTAAAAAAAATCCTTTTCACTTTTTTAAAAGTGCCAGCGGCACGACCGATAAGGTAGCCCCGGAATTTATTCCGGGGAATCAACGCCCCCGGTATTTAGTGCCGTAGGTACGACCGATATATTTTTAAGGAGAATATATCATCAGCTACCGGTTTCAAATCGGCCATACCTACGGCATTTTTATCCAGTCGTATTTATTATACCCGGGGTTAAAACCCCGGGCTACGAAATGGATCATGCCTAACGGCATTTGAGTACGATCTCAAGGAAAGAGATTTTTAACACCCACTTGATAGTACCAGCGGCACGACCGATAAGGTAGCCCCGGAATTTATTCCGGGGAATCAACGCCCCCGGTATTTAGTGCCGTAGGTACGACCGATATATTTTTAAGGAGAATATATCATCAGCTACCGGTTTCAAATCGGCCATACCTACGGCATTTTTATCCAGTCGTATTTATTATATCCGGGGTTGAAACCCCGGGCTACAAAATGGATCATGCCTAACGGCATTTTAGTACGATCTCAAGGAAAGAGATTTTTAACACCCACTTGATTGTGCCAGCGGCACGACCGATAAGGTAGCCCCGGAATTTATTCCGGGGAATCAACGCACACACTGTATTTAGTGCCGTAGGTACGACCGATATATTTTTAAGGAGAATATATCATCAGCTACCGGTTTCAAATCGGCCATACCTACGGCATTTTTATCCAGTCGTATTTATTATACCCGGGGTTGAAACCCCGGGCTACAAAATGGATCAGGCCTAACGGCATTTTATTACGAATTCCAAAAAGGAATCTTTTGCATTCAACCCAAAGTGCCAGCGGCATGACCGATAAGGTAGCCCCGGAATTTATTCCGGGGAATCAACACACATAAAGTATTTAGTGCCGTAGGTACAACCGATATATTTTTAAGGAGAATATATCATCAGCTACCGGTTTTAAATCGGCCATACCTACGGCATTATTATCTGTGTGTATTCATTATACCCGGGGTTCAAACCCCGGGCTACGAAATGGATCATGACTAACGGGATTTTAATACGATCTCAAGGAAAGAGATTTTTAACACCCACTTGATAGTGCCAGCGGCACGACCGATAATGTAACCCCGGAATTTATTCCGGGGAATCAACGCACACACTGTATTTAGTGCCGTAGGTACGACCGATATAATAAAAGATGGAATATTTCAACAGTTACCGGTTTTTTAATCGGCCATACCTACGGCTAGCATCCAGATTCTTTATATGTCCTGGTTCTTGTCTCTTGTCTCTTGTCTCTTGGTTCTTACCTGTAACAGACGCTTTATTCTAAATCTCCCTCACCGAAATAATATTCACAGGACAGGCCTTTGCGGCAGCTTCAGCATTTTCGGCAATAGAATGATCTGGGGATTTCAGGGTGTGGAATCCTTTTTTGTTTATGGCCTTCAGCAAAACGCTTTTCCCATCTTTTTTGGACATTTGGAACTGCTCCGGGGCAAGTTCCACGCAGTAATTACATCCAATACATTTTTCCCTTTGCAGGGTCACCACCACCATTAGGCCTCCACTATTTTGTATAGTTTATCACTCATCCTAACCCTGAATGGCAGCTTAATAGTACAGCTGTCTCCCTTAGCTGCCCTTTCTATCTCTTTATCATTAACGAGCATTTCCTGAAGTACCACTTCCTGCGCTCCTGTACTGGGACCGGTCACCAGGATCCTATCCCCTATTTTAATATCATAGGCTTCGATCTTGAATTCGGCTATTTTAGCCTTCGGAAAGTAATGAACTCCTTTGCCCACGTACACCTTTTTTTGAGTGGCCTGCGAACCTGAAGTTTTGCTCCATTCTCCCAATTTTTGCCCCAGATAATAACCACTCCAGAATCCACGGTTGTAGACGGTGCTTAGCTGCTCCATCCATTTATCAACTTTTTCTTCTGAAAAAGTACCGTCCTCAAGAGCATCTATAGCTTCACGATAAGCTTTTGTCACCGTGGCAACATATTCGGGCGCACGGCCGCGGCCTTCTATCTTTAACACCTGTATCCCGGCTTCCTTTACCTCATCCAGGAAGTTGATGGTGCAAAGGTCCTTAGGGGACATCATATATTCATTATCGATCTCGATCTCAAAACCTGATTCCTGATCGATCACCGTATATTTCTTTCGGCAATTTTGTTTACAAGCTCCCCTGTTGGCTGAAGAATTGTGCGAATGCAAACTAAGATAACATTTACCGGAAACCGCCATACATAAAGCACCATGGCCAAATATCTCGATTTCGACCAGCTTTCCGGAGGGGCCGGTGATGTTCTCTTTTTTTATCTGTTCTGTGATCTTCTTTACCTGCCGAAGACTCAGCTCTCTTGAGAGGACCATAGTTTCAGCAAAGAGGCTGTAGAATTTTACAGTTTCGATATTGGTGATATTCAACTGAGTAGAAATATGTACATCCATTCCAATTCCGCGAGCCGATGCGATCACTGCCTGGTCTGATGCTATCACTGCTGTAATTCCTGCCTCCTTCGCTTTATTAAGAAGGGTCTTAATTAAAGATAGATCGTGATCGTAGATGATGGTATTTAAAGTTAGATATGTTCGCACATTCTTTGCTTCGCACCTCTTAACGATCTCCGGCAGGTCGTCCATAGTAAAATTGATGGATGCCCGGGCGCGCATATTAAGCTGTTCCACCCCAAAATAAACTGAATCTGCCCCGTTATCAAGGGCCGCCTGCAGGCTTTCAAAATTACCCGCAGGAGCCATAAGCTCCATTTTTCCAGCTTTAGTTGTCATAAAAGTCTTCTCTTTCCAATAAAAAACGCTGCGAAATAAGGAAATTCGTAAGAACTAAAATGTGACCAGAGTCATAATTTCCCGTATTTCTACCTACTTACTTTGTAGCCTTAATTTAAAACCCCGCTATGAATTCAGCACCTGTTACTACCGACCTGGCACCGGGACATCCTGTCTCTATATATAATAAAGAAAAGGAGGTGATCCTTCAGCTATTCAACGAGATGAATGCTACAGATCCTGAAAAGGAATACCAGAAATTCTATAACATCTTTAATGAGCTTCAGAGTATAGAGCGGCGTTTTGAGCGAAAAGAAAATCAGCTATTCCCTGTCCTTGAAAAACATGGCTGGAACGGACCCTCCAAAAATATGTGGTCTTTTCATGACACCATCCGGGAACAATTCCGCATCCTTCGTAAAAAGATCGAGGAAAGGGAATATGTAAAAATCGAGGAGGATCTTTCTTATTTAATTAGCAGCATATCAAGATTACTGCTTACAGAAGAGACTGTCCTTTTCCCTAATGCACTGGAAATCCTGAACGAAAAGGATTGGATAAATGTGCGAAAAGGAGAAGAAGAAATTGGCTGGATGTTAAAAGAGGAACCCAAAGCCTTTCCAAAGGAACCGGAATATATTCATCCATCGCAGGATCATACCAAAAGGGAATTATCCTTTTCCACAGAGAATACCAGCCATTATGAGGAAGGCTATATGACCATAGACCAGGTGAACCTTTTACTTCGCACTATGCCGCTGGATATTACTTATGTAGATGAGAATGATAAAGTGATCTTTTATAACCGTGGGGAGGAAAGGGTATTTCCCAGAAGCGCAGGGATCATCGGCCGGGAAGTCAAATTTTGTCATCCTCCAAAAAGCGTGGGAACGGTCTTAAAGATACTGGAAGAGTTTCGTTTAGGTAATAAAAATGAAGCTTCCTTCTGGATAAATTTTAAAGGCAGGTTGATATACATACGTTACTTCGCAGTACGCGATGAGAACAAGGCCTATCGAGGGGTTATAGAAATGTCCCAGGACATAACCGATATTAAAAATATAGAGGGAGAAAAGCGCCTTCTGGATTGGGAATAAAATAGGAAATCTTATCTTTAGGCTAGCCTGTATTAGGTGCCAAATTAAATAACAGCTTTACTATGATCTTTATAGATAATGAAGGGATCAATGATCCACGTGTGAACCTCGCACTTGAAGAATACGCCCTGCGCAATTTTGATTCAGGAACAGACTTTTTGTTATTCTATATCAATGAACCGTCCATCATTATTGGCCGCAACCAAAATACCCTGGAGGAGATCAACCTGGATTATGTGGAGGAGAAAGGCTTGCACGTGGTAAGAAGAATGTCGGGCGGGGGTGCTGTGTATCACGATTTTGGGAACCTCAACTTCAGCTTTATTACAGATCACGATGTAAAGAGCCTTAACAATTTCAAAAAGTTCACCCAGCCGGTTATCAGTATTCTCAATGATATGAAGGTCCCTGCAGAGCTAAAAGGGAGGAATGATATTGTGGTAAATGACAGGAAGATCTCGGGGAACGCTCAATTTTCCACAGGAAAAAGAATGTTTAGTCACGGCACCTTATTACTGGACAGTGAATTGGGAGAAGTTGCCAATGCACTGAATGTCAAAATGAGTAAGATCCAGTCTAAAGGACATAAATCTGTAAGAAGCAGGGTGGCCAACATTAGTGAATTCCTTGAGAAGAAACTGGATATTGAAGAATTTCGCTCACTTATACTTAAAGGGCTCTATGAACAAAGGGAAGATTTTGAAACCTACAGGTTAACTGAAGAAGAATGGAAAGGTGTACACCGGCTTAAGGAAGAAAAATACGGCACCTGGGACTGGAATTTTGGCAATTCTCCAAAATTTAATATCCAGCGTGTAAAAAGGTTTCCAATTGGGGAGATCGATCTTAGGATCTTCGTGGAAAAAGGAAAGATCACCTCTTTTAAGATTTATGGAGATTTCTTCGGAAAAGAGCCGGTTGAGACCCTGGAGAAACTATTTATTGGCGCCCGCTATGATAAACCGGAAATAGCAAGTCTGCTGGAACCTGTTATTATTGAGGACTATTTTGGCGCCCTTTCCAAGGAGGACTATCTTGAGCTGGTTTATGGCAATGACGGCGAACAGGACCTCCCCCCTATCTTTTGAAATTTATGATCATCAATAATAAGCTCCTACATCTCTCTTTTACAAGGTGTTAAACAAAAGTTAACATAAATAAAAAAATTGTTTAATAAGTATTTCTGAAATAGTTTAGTGTTCGTACCCCTGTATACGGGAAAACCCCTACAATTCCCTTATAAAAAATGGTTCCCCCGCCATTGATTTAGTAACACCGGAAGGCCCTCCTGCAACCAGAGGAATTTCCTGATAAATAGAAAACCATGAAATACTTAATCAGATTACAAAGGGAGGGCTGGTATTTTGCCGGCTTTACAGGGGAGTCAAGATCGGCAAAAATCGGAAAGATCCAGGATGCCAGGATCTATAATTCAAAAAGAGAAGCAATGAATGACCTTACCCGTCTTGGGAATTACGGGCAGCGAATTATTGCTATCACTCAGCTTGGCAATATTAATAACAACGGCCGGCCATCTGGGAATACAAACTTCCAGGGCAGGAAAGCAAAGGAAAGTGAAAGTCAGTATTAAAAATCTGCATTTTCACAGTAACAAATCCGAAGATCTTCTTCGGATTTTTTTTATGCATTAAAGTTCATAGTTCTCAAGGGAAAATATAGTTCCTGCAATAAGTTATGCATCTATTTTGCTATCTTTATGGAAACCAACCAATTTTAATAATCATGAAACATCTATTCTTGTTTGCAGCCGTTATTCTTAGCTTTTCTGCCTGGGCACAAGATCAAAACAAAGGGATTCTATCCTCTGAAATCCAGATAAAAACCGCCGTATTACCTTTACCTGAAGAGCAGCGGGAAACCGCTAAGGTGTATGGGTATGATCGTGACGGGAAGATGGTGGTCCTAAGGGAAGGCACAGGGAATATGGTGTGCCTGGCAGATGACCCTACCAGGGAAGGAATAAGTGTCTCCTGCTATTCCAAAAAGCTGGAACCATTTATGGCAAGAGGAAGAGCTTTAAGTGCTGAGGGAAAAGGAGAAATGGAAAAAAGGGAGATCAGGCAGCGGGAAGCAGAGGAAGGTAAACTTGAATTACCGGATGCTCCAAGTATGACTTACATTTTTAGCGGAACAGAAGACAATTACGATCGCGACACCGGAGAGCTCAAGGATGGAAGATTCCGCTATGTGATCTACATCCCTTATGCCACCACAGAGTCAACAGGACTGCCTGATAAACCTCACTACCCCGGGATGCCCTGGTTAATGGATCCCGGCACTCATCGTGCACATATTATGATCACTCCTCCACAGGACTAACGAGTTAGGAGTTAGACGTTAGACGTTAGACCTTAGACCTTAGACCTTAGACGTTAGACGTTAGACGTTAGACGTTAGACGTTAGACGTTAGACGTTAGACGTTAGACGTTAGACGTTAGACGTTAGACGTTAGACGTTAGACGTTAGACGTTAGACGTTAGACGTTAGACGTTAGACGTTAGACGTTAGACGTTAGACGTTAGACGTTAGACGTTAGACGTTAGACGTTAGACAAAATTAAATTTTCCCTGGCAGAAGTAACTTTTTGGTGGGGATTTTTTTGTTTTTATTTGGGATTGAGCTCTGTTTTCCGTTTTCCGTTTTCCGTTTACGGTGATTTTTTTTTTGGAATTTGGAATTTGGTGCTTGGAATTTAGTGCTTGGAATTTTTCTCTTTTCTCTTCTCTTGTTTCTTGTTTCTTGGCTCTTGTTTCTTGTTTCTTGTTTCTTGGCTCTTGTTTCTTGATTCTCAATATGCTTTTTCCAACCTCGGGTCTCCCGCTGTTTCCTGCCTCGCTACCCACTGCACCGTAATGGAAATATACCCAAGTTCATCTACCACCCTGCCGCTGCATAAATAAATTCCTTTGGTCCTCATAGGATATTTTTGCGCCACCTGCGGGAAATGTACGGTATCAAAAATATCCCCGTCCATATCGTAAAAAGTACTAAAGTACATATATTCCCTTTTTACCGTAGGTGTGGTTTTGGATGTTATGAGATTCCCGTAGATACGCACTTCCTTTCCTATATATCGCTTTAAATCCTTTGCCTTTACAGAAGGTTGCAAGGGATTCTTCAGCAATTCAAAATGGCTGCAAAGGGGGAAGCCCAGCAGTTCCATCTGGTCATAGGCCTCTACCAAAAAGGAATAGGAAAATTGCGGCAGTTCAAAATCCCGGTGTTGCGGTTTGAATAAAAGCGCCTGGTTGGCGATCGCTTTGGTCTTATTCAGCTTAAAATGGGCTTTCCAGAGCAAGTGATGCTTATCCTCGCCGGTGAACCTAAAGGCATTTATCTTCAGCAGAATACTTATTTGCTCTATAGAGATGGGGACCCTGTCAATAAAATCATCCAGCGAGGTAAATTCTCCATAGAACTGCCGGTTCTCAAGGATGCGCTGCACCACTTTTGTCTCCAGTTCCTTTATATAACCAAAGCCCAGGTAAATATCCTTACCGTAGATCACATTAGGGTGATCGCTTTTATTGAGATGCGGCGCATGTACGGTCCCGCCACATTTGCGTATTTCCTGGATATAGGTCTCCACATCATAAAATCCGCCGCCGTTGTTGAGGGCAGCCACCATGAATTCCAGCGGGAAATAGCGTTTTAAATACAGGCTCTGGTAACTTTCTACCGCATAGGAAGCAGAGTGTCCCTTGGGAAAAGCATAGCCCGCAAAGGAGGCGATCTGGTCCCACACCTCCTTCACCAGCTGCTCCGGGTGGCCTATCTTCCTGCAGTTTTCGTGAAACTTTTGTTCAATTCGTTCCATATCCTTTTGCAGGTTCTTTTTCCCGCTCATTCCCCGGCGAAGCACATCTGCATCATCAAAATCCAGATGGGCAAACTTGTGGGCTATCTTCATCACATCTTCCTGGTAGACCATTACCCCATAAGTATCTTCCATAATTTCATACATCACCGGGTGCGCCTGTTTTCGTCTTTCGGGATCCCGATGCCTTTTGATGTACTCCTCCTTCATCCCGCCACTCGAAATTCCGGGACGAATAATAGAGCTGGCAGCGACCAGGTTAAGGTAATTATCTGTTTGCAGCTTTATGAACAGGCCACGCATTGCAGGGGATTCAATATAGAAAACCCCCATACAATCTCCGGTTTTCAATAAATAATTGATCTCCGGGTCCTCTTTAAAGACCTTGATATTCTCAATATCTTCGATATAAGCATTGGGCTGATTTTGTTTAATGATCTCAATGGAATCTGTGATCTTGGAAAGCCCCCGCTGGGCCAGGATATCAAATTTGTGAATGCCCACATCCTCGGCAATATGCATATCTATTTGCACCGTCCTGAACCCTTTAGGCGGCAGGAAAGTACCGGCGTAGTTATTAACAGAATCATTGAGGATCATAATTCCGCCGGAATGTACGCTAAGGTAATTGGGAAATCCTTCAATTTTCGAGCTGTAGCGTATCACCAGCTTCTCCATTTCATCCAGATCATTATAGCTGAAATACCCGGCTGAGAGTCGGTCGATCTGTTCTTTCGGCAATCCGAAGACCTTTCCCAGTTCCCGCGCTACCGCCCTGCGTTTAAAGGTCACATAAGTTCCCATAAGGGCGGTATTCTCATATTTATCAAAAATATATTGGGTGACATCGTTACGGTCCTTCCAGGAGAAATCGATATCAAAATCGGGCGGAGAATTACGAAAGGCGTTGATAAACCGCTCAAAGTAAAGGTCGAGTTCTATGGGGTCTACATTGGTGATGCCAAGAATATAAGCCACAACAGAGTTGGCACCACTCCCCGTCCTATGTAAGGAAAATTCCTTGACCGGGCATACTCCACGATATCCAGGTTAATAAGAAAATAAGACACGAACCCCAGGCTAATAATAGCGTCCAGCTCCTTCTCAATCCTGTGCAGCACATTTTGTCCTGCTTCAGGATACCGCCGCGGGATCCTTTCATAGGTAAGCCGGCGCAGTTGCTGCTCATCTGCCTGTTGATCATTTCCAAAAATCTGCAGATTGCGGTTAACAGAATCTTTCCCAAAAGGGAATTCCACTTTACAATTCTGGATAATAGCTTCAGTATTTTCCAGGACAAAAGGATAATCTTCAAAAGCGGTTGCAATTGCTTCCGGAGCTATCATTTGCTGCGAGTAATCTCCCTGCTCGGTTTTCGGAAGCTGACTAAGCAGGATATTATTATCAATAGCCCTTAACAGCCGGTGCGCATTATAATCATTTTTATTGCGGAAGCTGACTGTTTGCAGCAGCACGAGCTTATTGGTAAACCTGAGATATTTTGAAAATTTCAGCTTCCTTAGGCTCTCTACGGAAACGCCTATAAATTCATTCTCGCTGAAGGTGGTCCTCTTCTGAAGCTCCATCTGCTCCAGCGGATAAATAAAATAGCAGTCCTCCAATGGCGGGGCGGTATTTTTGAAGTTTTTTTGCTGGTGCAGGTAGGCAGATAAATGCTCATTCAGTTTCCTGAAACCATCATTATTTCGCGCCAGTCCTACATACTGCTGCTGCGCCCCATTGCGAAAATCTATGCCCACCAGCGGCTTTATCCCATATTCAGGAGCCATCTTCAACAGGTTCATACAGGCAGAAGTATTATTGATATCTGTAAGCGCCAGTGCCTTCACTTCAAACTTTTGCGCCAACCCGCACAGCGCCTCCACAGAGAAGGTCCCGTAGCGTAAGGAGTAGTATGTGTGGCAGTTGAGGAACATGTTTTTGTGTTTCGTTTTGTTGTAGATTTTGTCTTCGAGAGTCTAGAGGCTAGAGTCTGGAATCTGGACTGGTTTATCGTAGCGAGTTTGTTTTTTCTTTAACCAGTATATTTCTCCTATAGAGTCTAGAGGCTGGAGTCTAGAACCTGGACTTTTTTATCGTAGCGAGTATATTTTTTCTTTAACCTGTACACTTTTATATCGTAGCCTGCCAAATTCTTCTTTAACCTGACTAGAGTTAGGATTCCAGACTGTTAATCGATACCCTGTATATTTCTTCTAAAGTGTCTAGACTCTAGATTCTAGATTCCAGACTCTCATTTTTGACTCTAGACTCTAGACTCCAGACTCTTTTTTTACTGGTGTCTATGCGCCAGCACCACCGGCGGCTCGCCGTTAAAGGGGTTTGTGCCGCGGCCTACACTGGTGCCGCCGTAGGTGGACGCCCGCACCACGCTGTGTTCTCCAAACCGGTTCCTTATCCTGTCCAGGGAATTATAAAGCCCCAGCATTTTTTCAGAATCATCAAAAAGATTGATCTGATAATGTCCGCCTACAAGACCGGAATATTTTATCCCTATGAGCCTTATAAGCAGTCGGCGGGTGTAGAGTTGTTTAAAAAGTTCCTCTACCCGGGAGATAAGAACATGATCTGCACTGGTGTAAGGGATCTTGGCCTGCTTGGAACAGGTATGAAAATCTGAATACCGAATTTTCACGCTTACCACCGAGGTGAGCTTATCTCCCCGCCGCAGCTGGTAAGCCAGGTTCTCTGCCATTCCCACCAGGGTTGCCTGCAATTGCTGCATATTGGTGGTATCCCGGTTAAAAGTACGCTCGGCCGATATGGATTTGCGCTCGTGAAACGGGATAATGGGAGTATCATCAATCCCGTTGGCTCTTTTCCAGATGATCCTGCCGTTCTTTCCCAGCACGGTTTCCAGCATCTCCACCGGCATTTGCTGCAGGGTCTCAATTTTTCGGATCCCAAGGCTCAGCAATTTTTGAAAGGTCTTGTTGCCTATCATCGGGATCTTATTGGCAGAGAGCGGCGCCAGGAAAGATTTCTCCTCCCCGTTATTGATATAAAGCTCATTATTGGGCTTTGCCTCGCCCGTCGCTATTTTGGAAACGATCTTATTTTGTGATAATCCAAAGGAAATGGGCAGCCTGGTCTCCTTTATAATAGTTTGCCGCAGCTCATGGGCAAACTGTTTTATTCCAAAGAATTTATCCATCCCCGTGAGATCTGCATAAAACTCATCTATACTGGCTTTTTCAAAAGCCGGCACCCTGCTCTTGATAATTTCTGTCACCTCGTGGGAGAATTTGGTGTAGACCGAGGAATCCCCTTTTATCACCGTGGCATGCGGACATAGCTGCCGGGCGACTTTCATAGACATGCCGGAGTGTACACCAAACTTTCGGGTCTCATAACTGCAGGCAGAGACCACCCCCCGGTCTCCAATTCCGCCCACTATAAGAGGCTTATCCTGCAGGCGGGAATCCAGGCGCCGCTCTGCCGAAACAAAAAAAGTATCAAGGTCCAGATGTATGATCGATTTGTTCATAAAATTCGGAATAAATCCTAATTATTGGATTTTTTCCAAATTTATGGAAAGATTCTAATTCAGAAAAAGAATTAACACTAAGAATCTGCTAAAAATTTAAACCGCTCAAAATGAGCCATATATAAAAAAATCCTCCTGAGATATCAAGAGGACTATAAAAAGGGAGGAAAAATAAATATCGTTTATTCATTAAGAGGGTATTGCTCAAAAATATCATCTACCATTTCCTGAATAGCGGCCGTATTGCCTTGTGTGTAAATATTATCTGAGGCTATCCCCTTCCATACTGTTTCGCGGGTCTCTCTGTCAACAAAATTTATCACCAGTGTTCCTTCCTGATACTGGTAGGTATCTGTATCATATCCAACCACCCTGTTATAACTAGCAAACCCCCGGTAATAATAAGGACTATAAAAAGGACTTACTGTGGTAACACCAGATGTATAAGGATAACCCGCATAAACCGGCTGCGTCCTGGACCGGGTTTGGGTATCTACCGCCGTACTTACCAGCACCAGTAGATCTGGATTGTCACGATTTACAGTATAACCCGCTTCTCTCATATTAGAATTAATAGTTTCTATAATTGCGGTATTCACCTGTTCATCATTATAATTTCTTCCTTCAACCTCTGGGGAAGTATTAGGTAAATAAGCAAAGCTGTTATAATTGCTTAGATCCTTATTTGTAGTTTTAGTAGTACGCACGTTGCTCCCACCGCAACCAATTAAAAAAATAAAAGAGAAATAAAAAACGAGTTTAAAATAATACTTCATAACAATTTGATTTTTAGTTTCTTATAAATTAAGCAAAGATTTTTTTAAAGCCATCTACGAAGCAATTTTTAAATTAGCTTTAACTAAAAGCCGACTATTTTAAGAAATTTTGAAAAATTGTTCTGCTGAATCTGCCTGTTGTCCTCTAATATTTTCCAGGGAAATAAGATGATACAAAAGAGAGGATCTTTTTAGTTTGTGAAGAAGTTGCCCGTATTGCAGAATTAGAAAACTATTTCCTTATTGTGGGTTATAAACTATTCTAATATTCACAGCACAAATAATACTTTAGTAAAATACCATATCTTTTTTTAAAAATTAGATTTGAAATACCCCGTTAAATTGCTATTTTGCAAGGAATATCTTATTTAACAACCTCATGATCGAAATAAAAAGACTTTTTGATTTTCCGTATTACCAACTTGAAAATCACCCCCTGGAAAAAGCGCTGGGAACAAAATATAATGGTACCTGGGAAACCCTATCTACCCGGCAATATATAGATAAGGCCAATGCGATGAGCAGGGGCCTGTTAAGACTGGGGGTACTTCCTAATGAGAAAATAGCGGTGATCTCCTCTTCAAACAGGACAGAGTGGAATATCCTGGATATTGGGGTGTTACAACTGGGAGCCCAAAATGTACCTATCTATCCAACTATTTCTGAAGAGGATTATGAATATGTGATCAATCACAGTGAGGCTACTTACTGTTTTGTATCTGATACTGAGGTGCTGGAAAAACTTAATTCAATAAAACATAATACCAAGCTTAAGGAGGTATACTGCTTTGATGAGATCGAAGGCTGCAAGAACTGGAAAGAAGTACTGGAGCTGGGTGAGGATAAGAGTAACCAGGATGAGGTCGAGCAATTAAAGAAAGCTGTACAACCAGATGACCTTGCTACTCTTATATACACATCTGGAACTACCGGAAGGCCTAAAGGAGTGATGCTCACCCATGATAATATTGTGAGCAATGTATTGGGGAGTTCTACCAGGGTACCATTTGAATTTGGATCTTATACGGCACTGAGTTTCCTGCCGGTATGCCATATCTTTGAAAGAATGATCCTTTATCTATACCAGTATTACAGTGTCTCAGTTTATTTTGCAGAGTCTATAGAAAAGATAAGCGACAACCTTAAGGAAGTAAAACCACATGTGATCACGGCTGTTCCACGATTACTGGAGAAGGTATATGACAAGATAATCGCCAAAGGATCTACCGTAGGCGGGGTAAAACAAAAACTTTTCTTCTGGGCAGTGGAATTAGGACTGGAATATGAACCCTATGGTGCAAACGGCTGGTGGTATGAAACAAGATTAAGCCTTGCCAGAAAATTGATCTTTTCAAAATGGAAAGAAGGCCTGGGTGGGAATATTGAGTTAATAGTATCTGGTAGTGCTGCCTTGCAGCCAAGACTCGCAAGGGTATTTGCCGCGGCAGACATACCGGTAATGGAAGGTTATGGCCTTACCGAAACTTCGCCTGTAATAGCTGTTAATGACCAGCGGAACCATGGTTTTAAGATTGGTACAGTAGGAAAAGTGATAGACAGGGTTGAAGTGAAGATAGCTGAAGATGGAGAGATCCTTACCAAAGGCCCGAACCTTATGAAAGGCTATTATAAAGAGCCGGATAAAACAAAAGAAGCCATCAATGAAGATGGGTATTTCCATACCGGCGATATTGGGGAGATAGACAGTGAAGGCTTCCTGAAGATCACCGACAGGAAGAAGGAAATGTTCAAAACCTCTGGAGGGAAATATGTAGCACCACAGATCATTGAGAACACCATGAAGCAATCCCGTTTCATTGAGCAGATCATGGTTATAGGAGAAGGAGAAAGAATGCCTGCAGCATTTATACAACCAAACTTTGAGTTTGTAGAGGAATGGGCAAAACGAAAAAACCTTGATGTAGGATCTACTCCGGCAGAAATTAGCAAGCATCCTGAAGTGATCGCGCGTATACAGGAAGAGGTAGATTTCTATAATGCCAAATTTGGGAACTGGGAAAAAGTCAAAAAGTTTGAACTCACTCCAGATGTGTGGAGCATAGAGGGCGAGCACCTGACTCCAACAATGAAACTAAAACGAAGAAATATCAAGAAATTATACGAGAATCTTTATAATAATATTTATAACTCGTAAAATTTCATATTTTTTAGGAATGCCCGGGAATTATTTCCGGGCATTTTCATTTATAATAGGGACCAGGGTAGAGAGAAAAAAATTATCGCTTACAAGTTCGCTCACGCAACCTTTTGAATTTATAGGATCATAATGGTATAAGGATCTCCCTTTTTTATTTAAGTTCCATCTATGAAAAATTGCCTTTTGACATTTCTGTTCGCAATAAGTTTGATATCATGTAATTCTAATGATGATGAAATTGACTGCAGCCTCATTGATATCGCTCCGCAATTATTCTATATGGAATATATAGATGAAGACGGCAATAATCTACTTGACAATGGCACATACGATCGCGAGGAGATAGAAGTAACCCTGGGAGGTGTTGTAATGGGAGAGGTTTACACCCATCCTGAAAAATCTTTTTTAGTCATTTATGAATATGGCCAATTGCAGAATAACGAAAATGATTATATAATAAATTTAAGTTCCACGGAAACCGATATTATGCAATTGGAATATTCTCAAAAATCAGGCATTTGCGGCACATTTATTTATACGGTGGAAAAGGCTATTTACAATGGAGAAGAAATGGAACTGGAAACATATTTGGGAAATGAAAAAATTACTGTACTTAAAACCAATCTGTAAACTAGTAGCCGGATCTCACTCTATTTCAACCGAAATTAAATTTAAAAGAACACTATGAACAAATTTAAAAACCTGCTATTTATTCTCATCCTATTGCCGTTTGCTGCAGGCTGCGAAACAGACACAGAAGTATCTAACACGGGGCTTGCTGCCAAAATATATTACACCCCAGCCTGTGCGACCATAAATGGATATTTAACCCTGGATTCTAATGTAAAAACCTATGTTTTTCAGCACGAAATTGATGAAAAATTCCAGGAGTCGGGACTTGAGGTTTTTGTGGATTTTCAATTAGAAGAACAAAGACCTTTAACAGCAGAATGCACACAGGCAGAGATCATTAAAATCACTTCTATTCGAGAGAGATAAAAGTAGAAGATCTATTGAACCCTCACCTTTTACTCCCTAACCTTTCCCTGTTCTTGTACTGCAGAAAATCAATGCTGGCCATATTCGTTTCGGGATTTTTCCTTCGCGCAACCTTTTAAGAAGTTGGGGTCATCTATTAAAAGAGCCATTTTCGCACCTAAATTAAATCTATGAGATCTTATCTTTTTACTTTCTTGTTTGCTTTAAGCTTAATATCCTGTAGTTCTACAGATGAGGAAATTGATTGTTCCGCACAATTATTTCCCGTAAACCTATTTTATTTGGAAATTATTGATAGTGATGGCAATAATTTACTTTCCAACCAAACCTATGATCCGGAACAAATAGAAGTTACTTTTAACAATGTGGTGGTTAGTACCGTTCAACAGGTAGATGATGACACCTTCATAATAGTATTCTTCAACGGGATACAAAGTGCTTCCCCGGTGAATTTGCGGGTAACACTTGGTGAAGATGAAATTGATGAAATGCAACTGGCATTTACAGTTGAAGAATTGCCTTGCAGGAAAATTTATACAGTTCAAAATGTTATCTATAATGATGAGGAGCTGGAGGTCCAAACTGAAGGCGACGACCAAAAAGTCACTATTGTAAAATAGAGAAATACCTCTTCAAAAAAATAAGTGTAATAACACCCGCATTTGAATAAGGTATTTACACCGGGTAAATATTTTTAATAACATACATTTTTTTATGATTGCTTAGCCCCAGGCAGAAACCTTATTAGTATTTTTGAAGGTCTATTTTTCAAACCAAATAAAATGAACACCTATACCGCCGCTGAAGACAGATACGATAAAATGCAATACCGCCGTTGCGGAAAAAGTGGTATCCTCCTTCCACTTCTCTCCCTTGGCTTGTGGCATAACTTTGGGGATGTAGATGATTTTGAGAATTCGCGACAGTTATTGCGTACTGCTTTTGATAACGGAATAATCCATTTTGATCTCGCAAATAACTACGGACCTCCATATGGAAGTGCTGAGAAAAATTTCGGAAAGATCTTTGCTGAAGATTTTAAGCGATACCGCGATGAACTTATTATTTCCACTAAAGCCGGCTGGGATATGTGGCCGGGGCCATACGGCAATTTTGGATCCCGAAAATACCTTATTGCCAGTCTGAACCAATCTTTAAAAAGAATGGGACTGGATTATGTAGATATCTTTTACCACCACCGTCCCGATCCTGATACCCCGCTGGAAGAAACAATGGGTGCCCTGGACCAGATAGTAAGACAGGGAAAAGCTTTATATGTAGGTATCTCCCAATACTCTGCTGAAGATACAGCCAAAGCTGCTGCGATCCTTAAAGAACAAAAGACCCCTTTCCTAATTCACCAGCCCAGATATAATATGCTGGATCGCTGGGTAGAAAATGGGTTGCTTGAAACCCTGGAAAAGGAAGGAATAGGCAGTATTGTTTTTTCTCCCCTGGAGCAGGGAATTCTTACTTCCAAATATCTCAAGGGAATCCCAGATAATTCCCGTGCAGCTATTGAAGGGGGGTATCTGGATAAATCCCTTATTACACCCGCCCTGGTAGAGAAAGTTCAAAAATTGAATTCCATTGCTGAAAGAAGGAACCAAAGCCTCGCACAAATGGCAATCGCCTGGCTACTTAAGGATGAAAGAGTAACCTCAGTCCTTGTAGGGGTGAGCAGAGTTTCCCAACTTGAAGATAATATAAACGGACTCCAAAACCTGAAATTTACCAGCGAAGAGCTTCAGGAAATTGAGAATATTCTAAAGGATTAGACTTAAAGACTTCTGTGAACTAATTGGAGGTTTATGAAATATAAACCTCCAGTAATTCAGCATCTTTTGCTTTTATGTCCACAAATTTATTTTGTGCGGGGATTAACAGGGATTGCCCCTGCTGTAAGGTTTCCTTATGATCTCCTATCCGTATTAATGCATCCCCACTCACACACATATATATCACAAACGAATCCAGGGCTGTATAATCTTTTTTTACCTCACCTTTTACCGGCAGGTAGTTTGTTGTAAAATATTCGCAGGTGGCAATAGTAGATGATCCGTTTAAAATTCTCTCATAAGAAAGCCGAAAATCATCTTTCCTTTCAAAATCAATGGCGTCCAGGGCCTGCTCCGTATGAAGCTCCCTGCTGTTGCCTTCGGCATCTACCCTGTCCCAGTCGTATATCCTGTAGGTAACATCTGATGTTTGCTGGATCTCTGCCAATAAAACCCCTGCTCCAATAGCATGCACCTTGCCTGTATTTATAAAAAAAGTATCGCCTTTCTTCACCTCTTCAAAATTCAGCAAATTTGTGATCCGGCCTTTTTCAAGATGATCTAAATATTCGTCTTTGGAAATAGTGTGGGTGAAACCAATATTGATCTTCGCTCCTTCATCTGCCTGCATAATATACCACATTTCGGTCTTTCCAAATGAATCATGACGTTTTCTGGCCAAAGCATCATTAGGGTGAAGCTGTACAGAGAGTTCGGTCTTTGCGTCTATATATTTTATGAGTAAGGGAAATTCATTTCCAAAGGTTTTATAAACTTTTTTTCCCACCAGTGCCTCTTTATATTCTTCAAGAAGTTCTTTTAGAGTTGAGCCACTATGCACACCGTTTTCAATTATAGATATATCCCCCTTAACTCCGGAGATTTCCCAACTTTCACCCAGTTCTCCACTACCGGATTTTTTGTTAAGTATTTCTACCAGTTTTTTACCGCCCCATATCTTTTCCTTGAGGATAGGCCTAAACTTTAATGGGTAATCAAACATCTCTACTTTAATTTGAACAGGAAAGGTAAAGATAATTTAGAAAATTATAAGGCACAGTTTCGGTTACACCAATCTGGCTTCTCACTTTAAAAGTTGACAGTTTTTTATCCAATATATTGTTAAACATCTGCTTATTAAACCCCAAGTATTACGAAATTCCTTTAATTTTAAAGAATACCTCCTTTAAATGAAAATTCCCCTCAATTTATTATGCGTGCATAATATTTTTTCTTAACTTTGGAATTCAACATTCTTTTATGAAGGAAAAAACCATTGATCACGTTTTAAGAGCTACCTGGATGGCAGTTTCAAAGATGTACAATGAGGAAGCCGGCAAAGCCGGAAGCACTATGGCCACAGGCTTTGCACTATTAAGTATAGATCCTGAAAAAGGAACCCCCTCTACCTCTTTGGGCCCAAAAATGGGCATGGAGGCCACAAGCCTTTCCCGTATCCTTAAAACAATGGAGGAAAAAGGTCTTATAATTCGCAAGAAGAATCCCACAGATGGAAGGAGTGTATTGTTACACCTCACCGAATTTGGAAAAGAAATGAGAGATTTTTCTAAAGGTGTCGTTTTACGTTTTGATGAAGCAGTTAAGGAAAACGTATCTGAAGAAGACCTGCGCACCTTTATTAAAGTTGCAAATACGATTGTGGAGCTTATTGGAAATAAGAAGATCTATAATAAAGAGATAAAATAAGATATAAACATACCGGCCTGGAAGGGAATATTTCTTTCAGGTTTTATTTTTTGAATACCGAGCCCCTGGAATTGCGAAATCGATTTCAGTTTAAATAATTGTGAATTGCTCTTCATTTATGAAGACTAATTAAAACTATAGAAAGTAATGAAAAGAAGAATTAACAAAGTTGCCGTAATTGGTTCCGGGATCATGGGAAGCGGGATTGCCTGCCATTTTGCCAATATTGGTGTGGAGGTGCTCCTGTTGGACATTGTACCCCGTGAACTCAATGAACAGGAAAAGAAGAAAGGCCTCACGCTGGAAGATAAACAGGTGCGCAACAGGCTTGTGAATCAGGCTTTACAGGATGCCTTAAAGTCCAAGCCCTCCCCTATTTATCACAAGGATTTTGCCAGCAGGATCAAAACCGGAAACCTGGAAGATGATATTTCCAAGGTATCTGAAGCAGACTGGATCATTGAAGTGGTTGTGGAGCGTTTAGATATCAAGAAAAAGGTTTTTGATAACCTGGAGAAACATCGTAAAGAGGGGACCCTTATTACTTCCAATACTTCGGGAATTCCAATTCAGCTTATGAATGAAGGAAGAAGTGAAGATTTCAAAAAACACTTCTGCGGAACGCACTTCTTTAATCCGCCACGATACCTTCGGTTGTTCGAGATCATTCCGGGGCCGGACACTTCAGAAGAAGTTCTTGAATTCCTGAATGAATACGGTGAGAAATTCCTCGGAAAAACTTCTGTAGTTGCAAAAGACACTCCTGCCTTTATAGGAAACAGGATTGGGATCTTCAGCATAATGAGTCTCTTCCATATGGTGAAGGAGATGGATATGACGGTGGAGGAAGTGGATAAACTTACCGGTCCGGTGATTGGAAGGCCCAAGTCGGCTACTTTCCGTACTGTAGACGTTGTAGGTTTGGACACCCTTGTACACGTAGCTAACGGACTTTATGAAGGCGTGCCTAACGATGAGCAGCACGAACTTTTCAAGTTGCCCGAATTCATCCAGACGATGATGGATAACAAATGGCTGGGAAGTAAGACCGGACAGGGTTTTTATAAGAAAGAAAAGAAAAAGGACGGTTCCAGTGAGATCTTAACCCTGGACTTGGATTCTATGGAATACCGCGAGGGGAAAAAAGCAAATTTTGCTACCCTGGAGCAAACCAAATCCATTGATAAGGTAGAAGACCGTTTTGAGGTACTTATAAATGGTAAGGATAAAGCCGGAGAATTCTACAGAAAAAATCTTGCAGCACTTTTTGCTTACGTTTCTAATAGGATCCCGGAGATCACAGATGAGCTTTACAAAATTGATGATGCCATGCGAGCCGGTTTTGGCTGGGAGCACGGGCCATTCCAGATCTGGGATGCCGTAGGAGTGAAAAAAGGTATTGAAATGATTAAGGCCGAAGGTTATGAACCTGCAGGCTGGGTGAATGAAATGCTGGAAAGCGGCAGTGACAGTTTCTATACTGTTAAGGATGGTAATTCATATTACTACGATATCCCACAGAAGAAACAGGTAAAGGTTCCGGGTCAGGATGCCTTTATTATTCTTGACAACATTCGGGAGAGCAAAAAAGTCTTTAGTAACAGCGGGGTTGTAGTGGAAGATCTGGGCGATGGAATTCTGAATGTGGAATTCCGAAGTAAAATGAACACTATTGGCGGTGATGTCCTTGATGGCCTTAATAAAGCCATTGATATGGCTGAAAGAGATTACCAGGGGCTTGTAGTTGCCAATAATGGAGCCAACTTCTCTGTAGGTGCCAACATAGGGATGATATTTATGATGGCTGTAGAACAGGAATATGAGGAGCTTAATATGGCTATAAAATACTTCCAGGATACAATGATGCGCATGCGTTATTCTTCCATTCCTACCGTGGCAGCACCGCATGCAATGACCCTTGGAGGTGGTTGTGAGCTTTCCCTCCACGCAGATAAAGTAGTGGCCGCGGCCGAAACTTATATAGGATTAGTAGAATTTGGAGTTGGTGTAATCCCCGGTGGTGGTGGTTCCAAGGAAATGACGGTAAGAGCATCTGACACTTACAAAAAAGACGATGTGGAGCTAAACCGACTGAGAGAACATTTCCTCACCATCGCAATGGCGAAAGTCTCAACATCTGCCCACGAGGCTTTTGACCTGAATATCCTTCAGAAAGGTAAAGATATTGTAGTGGTAAATAAAGACAGGCAGCTGGCAATCGCCAAGCAACACGCTTTACTCATGGCTGAGAATGGCTACACAAAACCAATTCACAGGACAGATATCAAAGTACTTGGAAAACAAGCTTTGGGAACCTTTATGGTAGGAACAGACCAGATGGTAGCAGGAAAATATATAAGTGAGCATGATCGCAAGATCGCCAATAAACTCGCTTATGTAATGAGTGGTGGAGACCTCTCTGCCGCCACAATGGTAAGCGAACAATATCTGCTAGACCTTGAAAGAGAAGCATTCCTATCCCTAACCGGAGAAAGAAAAACCCTAGAAAGATTGCAGCATATGTTGCAGAAGGGGAAACCGCTTAGGAATTAGAAGTGAGATGTGAGACGTGAGACGTGAGACGTGAGACGTGAGATTTAAGATATGAGAGGTTAGAAAAAGAATAATTAAAAACTGGTGATATGCATAATTTTCAAGAGTTAAAGATTTGGCAGAAAGCAATGGATGTTGCAGAACAAACATATATTCTTTCGGCTGAATTTCCTAAAGAAGAAAAATTTGGTTTGACAAGTCAAATTAGGAGAAGTGCAGTTTCCATTCCTTCAAATATAGCTGAAGGTGCAGGACGCAACACAAATGGTGAATTCAGAAATTTTCTTGGTATTGCCAGTGGTTCTTCGAACGAATTATTTACACAACTAATCTTATCTAACCGTCTCCATTTAATCTCTGAAGACAAAACACAAGCATTAATAAAAGATTTGATTGAGGTTCAAAAGATGAATTACACTTTGATAAAGAAATTTTCAAAATAAATCTCATATCTCAAATCTAATATCTAAATACTAAAAAAATGAATCGAACAGCATACATCGTAAAAGCATACAGGACCGCAGTGGGGAAGGCTCCACGGGGAGTGTTCAGGTTTAAGAGGCCTGATGAACTTGCGGCAGAGACTATTGAACATTTAATGAAGGATCTGCCTCAACTGGATAAGACCAGGATAGATGACGTAATGGTAGGAAATGCGATGCCCGAGGCAGAGCAGGGACTCAACATGGGTAGATTAATCTCCCTTATGGGGCTAAAGATCGAGGATGTACCCGGGGTAACCGTAAACCGTTATTGTGCATCTGGTCTTGAGACCATCGCAATGGCATCTGCAAAGATCCAAACGGGGATGGCAGATTGTATTATCGCAGGTGGTTCTGAAAGTATGAGCTACATCCCTATGGGAGGATATAAACCTGTACCCAATTATGAAGTGGCGAAAGAAGGTAATGAGGATTATTATTGGGGAATGGGCCTTACGGCAGAAGAGGTAGCGAATCGCTATAATATCTCCCGTGAGGACCAGGATGAATTTGCCTATAACTCTCATCAAAAGGCTCTAAAAGCTCTCAAGGAAGATAAATTCAAGGAGCAGATCGTACCTATTGAAGTAGAAGAAACTTTTATCAATGAGGAAGGTAAAAAAGATACCAGAAAATATACGGTAACCCAGGATGAAGGTCCGCGGGCTGATACCTCGAGAGAAGTACTTGCCAAACTAAGGCCTGTATTTGCTGAAGGTGGAAGTGTAACCGCAGGAAACGCCTCACAAATGAGTGACGGTGCCGCCTTTGTAATGGTGATGAGCGAGGAAATGGTAAAGGAATTAAACCTGGAGCCCATTGCAAGACTTGTAAGCTACGGCGTTGCAGGAGTGGATCCAAGAGTAATGGGAATAAGCCCTGTAATAGCAATTCCGAAAGCACTAAAAAGAGCCGGTTTAAACCTGGACAAGATTGAGCTTGTAGAATTGAACGAAGCTTTCGCATCCCAATCACTTGCTGTGATAAGGGAAACCGGACTTGATCCAAACAAAGTTAACGTAAATGGTGGAGCCATCGCAATGGGTCACCCACTAGGCTGCTCTGGAGCAAAGCTCACCGTACAGATCTTTGACGAAATGCGAAAACGCAACCACCAGAACAAGCATTGTTTAGTTACTATGTGCGTAGGAACAGGACAGGGTGCTGCGGGGGTGTTTGAGTTTTTGAATTAGAGTCTAGACGGCTAGAATCTAGAACCAAGAGACAAGAACCAAGAGATAAGACTAAATAGGCTATAGTCTTATATCAATTCTGGACTTTAAGGGAAAGGTAAAATGAAAAGGCACAATTTTAAAAGGATGAAGATTTGGCAGGAGGGAATTTCTGTTGTTCAGATCACTTATAAAATTGTTAAGACTTTTCCCGATTATGAGAAATACAATCTTGTCTCCCAATTAATAAGATGTGCGGTATCCATTCCTTCAAACATTGCAGAAGGAACGAGCAAAAGAACAGAACGGCATTTTATTCAGTTCCTAGAAAATAGCCTGGGTTCGGCATTTGAGTGGGAAACGCAGATAATAGTAGCCTATAAAGAGAATTACATCACCGAGGATGAATTCAATTTATTTGAAGAGAAAATTCAGGATTTACAAAGAATGATATCAGGATTCATAGATAACCTCGATAATAAGTCTTGATTCTTGTCTCTTGTTTCTTGAGTCCTAACTAATAACATGATATACAAAACAAATTATTAAAATGAGCACACAAACAAATACAAAACAAAAAGATCTCCTAAGAGGAGGGCAATTCCTGGTGAAGGAAACAGATAGTGAAAACGTCTTTACACCGGAAGATTTTACAGATGAGCAGAAGATGATGAAAGAATCTGTAACAGAATTCGTGGACAGGGAAATATGGCCACGCAAGGAAGAGTTTGAGCAGAAGAATTACGAGCTAACCGAGGAGTTGATGCGTAAAGCAGGCGAAATGGGATTCCTTGGAGTTTCGGTACCTGAAGAGTATGATGGCCTGGGAATGGGGTTTGTCACCACGATGTTAGTGGTAGATTATATTTCCGGAGCTACGGGATCTTTCTCTACGGCTTTTGGAGCACATTCAGGAATAGGGACTTTACCTATCACTCTGTACGGAAATGAAGAGCAGAAAAAGAAATATCTGCCTAAACTTGCAACCGGAGAATGGTTTGGAGCTTACGCATTAACAGAACCCGGAGCGGGAAGTGATGCCAATAGTGGTAAGACCAAAGCCGTACTTAGCGAGGACGAAAAATACTACAGCATTACCGGCCAGAAAATGTGGATCTCCAATGCGGGGTTCTGCAATATGATGATAGTTTTTGCCCGAATAGAGGATGACAAGAATATTACAGGCTTCATAGTTGAATACGATCCTGAAAATCCTAATGGAATATCCCTTGGGGAAGAAGAAAAGAAACTGGGGATCCACTCCTCCTCTACCCGCCAGGTTTTCTTTGAAAATACCAAAGTACCGGTAGAGAATATGCTTGCAGGACGTGGGGAAGGCTTTAAGATTGCCATGAATGCCCTTAACGTAGGCCGTATAAAACTGGCCGGAGCCTGTTTGGATGCAGAACGCCGGGTTATAGATTCGTCAGTTAAATATGCAAACGACAGGGTACAGTTTAAAACACCTATCGCCCAGTTTGGCGCCATCAAATCCAAACTAGCAGAGATGGCAACATCAGCTTACGCAGGGGAATCTGCATCTTACAGGGCTGCAAAGGATATCGAAGACAGGATTGCTTTAAGGCAGGAAGCCGGGGCTTCACACCAGGAAGCAGAACTTAAAGGTGTTGAAGAATATGCTATTGAATGTTCAATCCTAAAGGTTGCAGTATCTGAGGATCTTCAAAATGTTACAGATGAAGGCGTCCAGATCTTTGGAGGTATGGGCTTTAGTGCAGATGCCCCTATGGAATCTGCCTGGAGAGATGCCCGTATTACGAGGATCTATGAAGGGACCAACGAGATCAACAGGATGCTTTGCGTGGGAATGCTTGTAAAGAAAGCTATGAAAGGGCATGTAGACCTGCTTGGGCCTGCAACTGCAGTTGGAAAAGAACTTACTGGAATTCCTTCTTTCGATAAGCCCGATTATACAGAGCTCTTTGCTGAAGAAAAAGAGATCATCAAAAATCTTAAGAAAGTATTTTTAATGGTAGCAGGTAGTGCAGTACAAAAATTTGGACCGGACCTGGAGCAACATCAACAGCTCTTACTAGCTTCAGCAGATATTTTGATTGAAGTTTATATGGCAGAATCTGCTATTCTTCGTACGGAAAAGAATGCAAAACGTTTTGGGGAGGATAAGCAGAAAGAGCAAATCGCAATGTCCAAATTGTATCTTTACCACGCAGTAGATATTATTAACCAGAAAGCAAAAGAGGGAATTGTTTCTTTTGCTGAAGGGGATGAGCAGCGAATGATGCTTATGGGACTTAAGAGATTCACCAAGTATCAAAATCAGCCGAACGTGGTGGAGTTGAGAAACACTATTGCAGACAGGTTAATTGCAGATAATAAATATTCGTTTTAATTTTAAATTAAATTGCGTTAATGAGAAAAACCACCTGCTTTAGGTGGTTTTTCTTTTTTATAATGGTCTTCTTAATTATTGGGCCAGGAACTCCAGTTACTGCAATGACCGGCGTTATCTGTTTTTAATATGTCTGTTTGAACCCCACTGTAAGCGGCGTTCATCACTGCCCGCGGTGAAAAATGAAGTTTTCCATTGCTTACAGTACGAAAAGCCTTACCGAAATGCCCCTGGCTTAGGCCATGTCCGGCCTCGTGTAGGGCAATGGTTTCAACATCATAAGTCCCACCATCATTCCATGAAAAGGCATCATTGTAATATATTTCCCGAAAGGCTGCATCTGCCTTGCCATTGTTATCTAAATCTGTTGGCACTCCTCCGGAAGTGAATACGAGGGTAAATGTTACGCCCAAAATAAATTGAGACCCATCTTGAGCAAGAAAATCAAAAAACTCTCCGGGGAGCCAACCGGCGTGCACCACATCTGCTACGTAGGCTCCACTGCCACCAAAACCTAAAAATTGAGCATAAAGTCCGGTTGGCCTTCCGTCGTAAGGTATTTCATTAAGTCCAATTTCGGAACAGGTGATATCTTTCCATGTATTCATTGCTCTCCCTATGGCAGCAGTGGTTACAGAGACGTCAAGGTCCACCGAGGCCCTGTTAGAATCGATATAATACGAAATATCACTAGTCCCGTCCAAAGAATACCCAGGTACAAAATCTGCCCCCAATTGTTTATTTCCGGTATCTACGAAAAAAACGGTATTTCCAACATGTTCATCCTCGCCGGAGGTTATATATTCCGCTGAATATATTGCCAGTTCTAAATCTTCGTGTTCACTAATTTTCCCGAAATCAGAAATTTCCGCACCTGAAATTGGAAAAGAATTATTTTTTAAAGTCTTAAAAACAGGAGCCTTGGCTTCCAGCTCCATGCTGCTAAAATCCTCTGTAATTTCCGATTCTTTCTCACAAGCGGAAAGAAAACATAATAAAGCTCCCAACGAAATGTAATGTGTAATTCTCATATTAAATTTTTTAAAATTAATTTCTAATATATCATAATAAACTCTTAAACAAATTGTAATTATTTGATAATTAGTATTTTATATAAAATTAAGGGAAAACCCTACCTGATTTCATTTATCCATTTTCCGATATCAAGAGTTAATTTTGAGTCCTCTGTCTTGAAAACCTTTTATTTTTTTATAGCTTTAAATAATTGGAAAAGTGATTTAAATGACAGAGGTACAACAAGATGTTTTACAGTATTTTATTGGTGGGTTTATCCTTCTGCTTGTAATCTTTGGATTAACCTATCTCGTTCTTAAAAAAATAGGCAAAGATCCCAGCAACATCCTGCCGGTTAATTTTGCAAACAGGATCATGATCCCTATGCTAATTTTCCTGGCTTCCATAATTACTAAAGCCGCGATTGTGGCAAAAGTTTTTAGGTTTGATTATACCTATGAGGTCCTGGGAAGTTTAAGCAGTATTGGAATAATCCTGAGTATTACCTGGTTCATTATAGTGATACTTAGAATTGTCAAAACCCGAATGCTTCTAAAGTATGATGTCACAGCCCAGGATAATTTAAGCGCCCGCAAGAGATATACCCAATATACTATCCTGGAGAATATCGTCATCTTTATCATTGTCATTTTAGCCATAGGAATCGCCCTTATGACCTTTGACAGTATACGGGCTGTAGGAGTGAGTGTGCTAACATCTGCCGGGATTGCGGGGATCATACTTGGTTTTTCTGCTCAAAAAGCCATTGGAACATTGCTTGCGGGAATCCAGATTGCCATCACCCAGCCCATTCGTATTGATGATGTTGTAATTGTTGATGGGGAATGGGGAAGAATTGAAGAGATCAATCTAACTTATGTTGTGGTGAAAATTTGGGATAAAAGACGACTGGTTGTACCCTCCACCTATTTCATAGAAAATACTTTTCAAAACTGGACAAGGGAAAGTGCAGACATCCTGGGAACTGTATTTATTTATACAGATTATACCGTCTCCTTTGATGCTTTAAGGGAGGAACTTACAAGGTTATTGAAATCTACCCCGCATTGGGATGGGAATGTAAATGTACTACAGGTAACCGATGTTAAAGAGAGAACAATTGAGATACGTGCGCTTATGAGCGCCAAAGATTCAGGTACCGCCTGGGATCTACGGGTCTTCATCAGGGAAAAGCTGGTTGCATTTCTACAGGATAAATATCCTGATAGCCTGCCAAAGACCCGTATAACGCTACAGGGCGATCAAAAAGTTGATAACTAAAATTCTGTCCACATCTCTTCTTCAGAAACTGAGCTCTTAGAAAAGTTTGCCGCAGTTTCGATTAAAGCAAGATGGGAATAAGCTTGAGGGAAATTACCCAGTAAACGTTTTGTCTCGAAATCTATATCCTCACTAAAAAGTCCCAGGTGATTGCTATAGGATAACAACTTGTCAAACATTTCCTTAGCCTTTTGTTTTTCCCCAATCTTATATAAGCTGTCAATAAACCAGAAGGTACAGATTGTGAACGAAGAACTTGGCGTTCCAAAATCATCCTGATTCTTATAGCGATATAATAAGCCTTCCCTGCAAAGTTGTTTTTCTGTTGCCTTTACGGTACTTACAAACCTGGGGTCCCTGGCATCAATAAAGCCGTACTGTTCCATTAATAAGGTGGAGGCATCAAGGTCTTTAGATCCATAGGACTGGGTATAGGCTTCTACCTCATCATTCCAGCCATGATGGTAAATATCTTCGTAGATCTCTGTTCGCAGGGCCTTCCATTTTTCATCATTGATCCCTTTCCTAAGGATCTCTCCAATCTTTATGGCCCTGTCTATAGCTACCCAGCATAAGAGCTTGGAGAAAACAAAATGCCTGTCCTCAGTTCGCAGTTCCCATATTCCTTTATCCGGTTGTTGCCAGTGTTCTTCAACGATCTTTA
This sequence comes from Antarcticibacterium flavum, assembly GCF_006159205.1. Classification (NCBI taxonomy): domain Bacteria; kingdom Pseudomonadati; phylum Bacteroidota; class Flavobacteriia; order Flavobacteriales; family Flavobacteriaceae; genus Antarcticibacterium; species Antarcticibacterium flavum. The sequence goes on from NZ_CP040812.1 coordinate 833,682, forward strand.
CAATACCTCTTACAATTGTCCATAATTCCTCACTGTTCTCAAGAGAAGTTTCAAATTGGATAAATTGCTGATAGATAACCTCCATGAGGATCCCATAAATATCATTTTGTTTCTGTATATAGGCTGCATTCCCAACTCGCACCGGCTTGGACCCGGCATATCCTTCAAGATGGGTAAGAATATTCTCAGTGAGATCTTTCTCTCCATTGATTCCGTACATGATCTGGATCTTTTCATCCTTGTGTGGAATAAGATGAATAATGAACTCCAGGAATTGCTTTGCGGACTTCGTATGTCCTAACCCTGCCATTACCTTAATTACCATGGAGGCGTCCCTAATCCAGCAAAAACGGTAATCCCAGTTGCGCTCCTCTCCTATTGTCTCTGGCACAGAGGTAGTGGCAGCTGCAAGTACAGCGCCAGATTTTTCGTAAGTAAGGGCTTTTAATACCAGGGCACTTCTTAAAATCTCCTCTGTATAAACTTTATAGGAAGTGGTTTTCTCACTCCAGTTCATCCAATAAGTTTTGGTACGTTGAAATTTCAGGTAAGCGCGGTCAAGGCTCTGTTTGATCAATTTTTCGTGGTAACCTAATAACAGGTAAGCATTATCTTCAAGGATGATCTCTTCAGAATTTATGATGCTGTCCAGATCAAAGCTTGAGTATAGATAAAGTGAATCATATTTTCCCTCCTGGGTATAACTCTTAATATAATCGCCTTTATTCTCATTGTATGTTTTCTCCCTTGCAAAATCCAGTTTGGGATCATAGTTAATTCTCAGCACCGGAGCCCCTTTTAATAACCTTATGAACCTAATAATATCTGGCGGGGCATAATAAGTACCATCATCACGCCTGTAGCGGGGCATAAAATCTATGAGCTGGAAGGCGTTCTCGCCATTGTCATAAACTGTACTTATTATATTGGTCTTCCATAAATATTCCTGTGTGATCGTATAATCTGCCGTTACTTCTACAGAAAAACTTCCTCCAATTTTATCATCCAACAGCTTTGCGAAGATGCCTGCCGAGTTGAAATGTGGTAAACAGCACCAGTCTATGGAGCCTGTTTTGGAAACGAGGGCAGCACTCTTGCAGTTTCCAATTATTCCGTAATCTAAATTATCCATTAATCTTAAAGTTCTTTTAAAAGGAAGGCAAAGTAACTACAATTTCGGTAATTTAAGAAAAAACAATCTTAAGCATTTTGCAACCGAAAATTACGATGAACAGAACGATAATTATCTCAAACAGACTACCCTTACAAATTACTATAGACGATCAAAAGTTAGACGTAACCCCCAGCGTTGGAGGCCTGGCAACCGGTCTAAAATCCTTTCACCGGGATGGGGACAGTGTATGGATAGGATGGAGTGGCCTCACAAAAGAAGAGATTCCCGACAATCTCCTTCCTGAAGTAGAAAAAAAAGCGAGAGAAGAAGCCTGCATTGCGGTTAATTTTACTGCTGAAGAGATCGACGGTTTTTATTACGGTTTTAGCAACAGAAGTATATGGCCGCTTTTTCATTACTTCATGGAATTTACAGAGTGGGATGCAGATAAATGGGAGATCTACAAAAGTGTAAACCAGAAATATGCAGATGTAGTTATTGAAAATTACCGGGAAGGCGACAATATATGGGTACACGATTATCAACTCCTGCTGGTACCCCAAATGATAAGGGACAAAGAACCCAATGCTTCCATAGGTTTCTTTAATCATATTCCCTTTCCATCTTATGAAGTCTTCAGGACGGTACCCTGGAGGGAAGAGATCCTTAAAGGGATGCTGGGAGCAAATCTTATAGGTTTCCACACTTTTGATTACGAAAGGCATTTTTTAAGTTCGGTGAGCAGGATCCTGCGACACCAGGTGCAGTTTAACGAAGTTTCCCTGCCAGACAGGATCATTAAAGTAGACTCCTTCCCCATGGGAATAGATTACGACAAATTTGAACAGGCTGCACTTAAGCACCGGGAAGTTACTGCCGGGAAAGAAAGTGAACTTCAAAGAAGGCTTAATCACCACCGGCAAAAATCTCCAGATTCCAAATTGATCTTAAGTATAGACAGGTTGGATTACACAAAAGGTATTGCAAACAGGATACGTGCATTTGAATATTTCCTGGAGAAGTATCCTGAATATATTGAGAACATACGCCTAGTTATGCTGGCGGTTCCCTCCCGCTCCAATGTCCCTCAATATCAATTGCTTAAAAGGGAAATTGACGAATTGGTGGGAAGGATCAACGGTAAATTTGCCACGGTGAACTGGATCCCCATCTGGTATTTTTACCGGTCAATGCCTTTTGAGAATCTCATTGATCTCTATACCTCCTGTAATATTGCACTCATAACCCCAATTAGGGATGGAATGAACCTGGTAGCCAAGGAATATATCGCCACCAGGACAGATCAAACCGGGGTTTTGATCTTAAGTGAAATGGCCGGGGCATTTCATGAAATGAATGAGGCTCTAATTATTAATCCCAATGATTTTGAACAAATAGCAAATGCCATCCAGCAGGCGATTAAAATGCCAAAGGAAGAACAGGTAAGGAGAAATACCATTTTGCAAAAACGTTTAAAACGCTATAGCGTTGAAAAATGGGCAGATGATTTCATGACTGCACTGGAAAGAACCAGGGAGATCAAACCTGCCTTTAAGGCCAAAAGAATTTCTGAAGACGTAGAAAATAAAATTCTAAAGAGATTTCAAGATACCAGGAACAGGATCTTTTTTCTTGATTATGATGGCACGCTAGTAAATTTCGTGGATAAACCTGAAAATGCCAGGCCCGACCCTGAACTATTGGAACTAATAACAACCCTTACTAAATTAAAGAAAACAAAAGTTGTTCTTATAAGTGGCCGGGATAAGGAAACCCTGGGCACCTGGTGGCAGGACGTGCCTGTAGAATTAATAGCAGAGCATGGGGTATGGGTGAGAAAAACCGGAAAGGAATGGCAGCTTAATGAAAACGTGCATAATGACTGGATGGAGAATGTAAGGCCTGTCATAGAAACATTTTGTGACAGGACACCCGGTACTTTCATTGAAGAAAAGAATTACTCTCTTGCCTGGCATTACAGGAAAGCAGATCCAGAACTGGGCGAAATAAGGGCAAATGAACTTTCGAATGTTCTCAAAGAATTGATCTCCAACCATGGATTAAGTGTGCTGGAGGGGAACAAGGTGCTGGAAATAAAAAGCAGCGGTGTAAATAAAGGTAAGGCTGCAGGAAAATTGCTACTAAAAAGGAATTTTGAATTCATTTTTGCAATTGGTGATGACTGGACAGACGAGGTGCTTTTCAAAGAGCTTCCCAATAGTGCGATCACAGTAAAAGTGGGGCTTAAAAAGACTGTTGCCAACTTCTTTGTAAATGAAACTTCACAAGTAAGAAGCCTCCTAAACAAGTTTATCGAAGCCGATAGAAATAAGGAAAAACCAATAGAAAAAAAGGCCTGAAAAACTGTTAAAATCCTTAGGAACCCAGGTATAAAATTATATCAAACTTAACTAGCAAAAATATGCCAGGCTTCTTTATTGGCGTAATTTTACCGTTACAAATTTTTTGTAGAACTTAAACAAAAACCAAATTATGAAAGCAGGAAAATTATTAATAGGATTGGTTTCAGGAGCGGCTGCAGGAGCAGCGCTGGGACTGCTGTTTGCACCTAAAAAAGGAACTGAAACACGCAGATCTATCACTGAGACCGGTGATAATTATCTGAAAGAAGTTAAGAAAAGCTTCAACGATTTTGCTGATAATCTAAACCATAAGGTAGAAGCCATTACCAGTAAATCCAAAGCTACCCTTAGCAAGTCTAAAACAGATGAAAAGATCAACAAAGCGAAAGCTGATCTTCACGATATGAAAGCCAGCTAAGAGCTTCAACAATAAAGAGATAAGGCCCCGGAATTCCGGGGCTTTTTTATTTTCTTTTTTCCTGAGCCAAAGTTTCCCTAAATTAGGAAACTCAATTCATACAAAAAATTTACTATGACGATTAAGATTACCCTTCAGCATTTGTTGTTCTTACTTGCAGCTCCCGCTTTTATTTTTACAGCTGCTGCACAGCAAACCGATGAGCGCATTTATGAAATTATAGAAGAAGTCTCTGCAGAAAGGCTGGAAAATGATATACGAACACTCGCCGGTTTTGGCACTCGTAATACCTTTAGCGATACTATCTCTGATACCCGCGGGATAGGTGCTGCCAGAAGATGGATCAAAGCTGAATTTGATAATATTTCCCAAAATTGCAATAATTGTCTGGATGTTTTTTATCAAAAGGATTTTGTTACTACCGAGGATGGTAACAGGATCCCACATGATGCCTGGGTAGTGAATGTAGTAGCTATACAAAAAGGAACAAAATATCCCAATCGCTATGTTATCATGAGCGGTGACATAGATTCAAGGGCAAGCGATACGATGGATTTTGAAACCGATGCCCCGGGTGCCAATGATAATGCGAGCGGTATGGCCGGAGCAATTGAAGCCGCCAGGGTGCTGTCCAATTATGAATTTGAAAATAGTATTATATATGTTGGCCTGTCTGGGGAGGAGCAGGGACTCTTCGGGGGAAAAGGACTGGCAGAATATGCCCAGAAAAATGACTGGGAGATCATCGGCATCCTTAATAATGACATGATAGGAAATATAGAAGGTGTAGACGGTGTTATTGACAATAGGAGCTTCAGGATTTTTTCTGGGCCGGTGCCTCCCACCGAGACAGAAAGAGAAAGAAATATGAGAAGATTTTACGGGGGAGAAGTTGATGGTATTTCAAGACAACTTGCACGTTATGTGCATAAAACTACTGAAACCTATATGCCAGAGATGAACCCCATGATGATCTACAGGCTGGACAGGTTTGGAAGAGGTGGCCACCACCGTCCTTTTAACGACCTTGGATTTCCCGGGATTCGTATTATGGAGGCCCATGAGAATTACAACAGGCAGCACCAGGATATTAGAACCGAAGATGGGATTGAGTATGGGGATGTGATCGAAGGAGTAAATTTCGATTACGCGGCAAAACTCACGGCAGTAAATGCTATTAATCTTGCCAGCCTGGCCTGGGCCCCACCTGCACCAAAAAATGTAGAAATTGGTGGGATCGTAGAACCTTCTACAAGGTTACGCTGGGAAAAAGTAAGCGGCGATGTTGCGGGATATAAGATCTACTGGAGGGATACCACAGCTCCACAATGGCAGCATTCAAGATTTGTAGGTGACGTTAATGAATTTACCCTCACCGGGATTGTTATAGATAACTTTTATTTTGGAGTATCATCAGTAGGAACAAACGGTCACGAGAGTCCGGTGGTTTTCCCTTCTGGTACTTTTAGGTAGGAATATAGCTCAAAAGCAGTGAGTTTAGATTGATATTTGGATTAAATCTATAGCCGTAAAACAAAACGTACTGCCGCCATAGATAATAAATTGATTAATATGAAAAGTACACTTAATTTTTTAAGCCTTGGCTTTCTTAGTTTGCTCCTGTCCTCTTGTGCCCTGTTCAAAGAAAAAGTGGAAATTGAGGAAACGGTAAAGGAAGACCCCACTGCGATCCAGGCAGATAGATCTATAATCGAACAGCTCTCAGAGAGCCCAAGACATCATCAATGGGTCGTTCTAAAAAATGGTAGCAGGGAGTTCCAGGCCTTTGTAGTATATCCTGAAAAAAGTGAAAAAACAAAGGCTGTTATAGTAATCCATGAAAATCGGGGCCTGGATGACTGGGCCAGATTGTTTGCAGATAAACTTGCTGCCCAGGGTTACCTGGTTATCGCACCAGATATGATCTCCAATACACAAGGAAAGAAAAGAACTTCAGATTTTGAGAATCCAGATGCTGCAAGGGATGCGATCTATGATCTTGACCCACAACAGGTAACCGGGGATCTTGATGCTGCATACCAGTTTCTTCAAAAGGATGCCTCTTCCAATGGGGAAATAGCAGTCCTGGGGTTTTGCTGGGGTGGTTCTCAAACTTTTAGATATGCCACCCATAACAGAGACCTGGCTTCGGCTCACGTTTTTTATGGAACAGCTCCAGATGATGCAGAAGCTTTAGCTCAAATAAACACCCCTGTTTACGGCTATTATGGGGGTGATGATAACCGGGTGAATGCCACGATCGAGAGAACAGAGAACCAAATGCAGGCTGCCGGGAAAAAATATGAATATAAAATCTATGAAGGTGCCGGGCATGCATTTATGAAAAGAGCTCACCTGGATCCCACCCACGAAGCGAATAAAGAAGCTCACGATGCTGCCTGGGAGCGCTTATTGGTTTTATTGACCAGCAATTAGAATGAAATATCTTTGGCCTTCCCTCCTGGCAGTTTTGCTGTTGATCACCGGCTGTAAGAACCCGGGAAAGGAGAAGGATTCATCCAATATTATTTCTGAAAATAAGCTGGACAAATATGCCGTGTTACTTAATGACACTATTATATACCACCCCAATTTTTCTTCCAAATACGTAGACGACCGAAACGTGGAAATATGGCTGCCACCGGGTTATACCACCAACCCTTCTGAAGCTTATAAGGTGATCTATATGCATGATGGACAAAATATATTTGACCAATCCACTGCGTATGGAAATGTGGAATGGGGAATAGACGAAACCATGGATTCCCTGGTTCAAAACAAGCTCGTGCCTCCTGCAATTGTAATAGGTATATGGAACAATGGCCGCAAGAGATTTCCTGAATATATGCCCCAGGTACCGGAAGAACATATTAATAATCCACAGGCGCAGGCTCTGTTAAAAGAGAATTTTGGAGTTACAGAACTGCTTTCAAATAATTATTTAAAATTTATTGTAGAAGAATTAAAACCCTTTGTTGATTCCACCTATAATACTTCTCTCAAAAGAGAAGATACCTCAATTATGGGGTCCTCAATGGGAGGACTTATATCCCTTTACGCCCTCACCTCCTACCCGGAAACATTCGGAGCAGCAGCCTGTGTTTCCACCCACTGGCCTGTTCCCCTTATAGGGGAGGTTTTTATCAACCAACTCACCACAACCTTACCTATGGCCGGTGATCATAAAATCTATTTTGATTACGGTACACGGGGGCTTGATGAAGATTACGAGCCATACCAATTGAGAGTAGATGAAATAATGAGATCTAAAGGGTATCAACCGCAGCAGGATTGGATATCAATGAAAATTGATGGTGCCGGCCACAATGAAAGCAGTTGGAAAAAACGAGCCCATATCCCGCTAAAGTTTCTCCTTAAGAAGTAATAAGCTTCCTTAGAAGTTGCAAGTGTATCTATTATAGGTGAAAACCCTTACATTTTTTTGTAACTGTAGTTATTATATTCATAGAAAACAAATTCAAGAATATAAGGTGCCTTATAGGAGAACACCGTAATATCTTTTTAACCAGAAAAACCCAGGAATTATGAAAACGCTACATTGTCGAGATGCCGGTTTTGATTGCAACGAAGTAATACGTGGTGAAACTGAAGGGGAAGTGCTAAGCCAGGCTGCAACCCATGCGAGGGAAGTGCACGGGATCAATCCTACCCCGGAACTTTCTGAGGAACTTTCTTATATTATAAAGGAAGAATAGAACTAGCCTGCAAGGGTCTTTATTCTTTTAATTAAAAACCCCTCCGGTGTAGGGCCGGGAGAGGCTTAAGTTTTTTGTCTTGTTAGCTTCCTGTTACCAGGTTTTTTCCTGGAGTCAATTTTTTTGACTAGTTTACTTTCAGAAATTGTAAAGGAAACTCGTGAGAAAAAATCATCCTGTAGGGCCCAAACCTCTTCTTGGAATCATTTTTTGTTATTAATAACTTTTCAAGATACATCATTTGAAATTTAAGGGTTGAAAGGTCCCCTCAATTTTAAAACATCACGGTCACTACATTCGAACAGGTAGTTTTACTTTCTGCCTCACAAACTTCATATGTAAGTGAACCTCCTCCTTTATATCCCGTGACATCGGTATAAGATCCTGTATTGTCAACCCGTGCAAGGAAATTACCATTTTGGTAGATATCCACTTTTGTTGATGTTCCCGCCGGCGTCCAGGTAAGATCTGTATGCCAGGTCCCCTTCATTTTATAACCCCTGGCAGAGAGTTCAATATCCCCAGGATTAGGTTCAGGATCTGTTGGTTCATTAGGGTCGGTTGGGTCTGGATCCCCGGTCTCATCCAATGTGAGGGTTATGTATTCTATGTGATAATCTGATGCCCTGAGATCATCAGAGGCATGTAGCTCTACCCTATAAGTTTCCGGCTCAGGATAAGTGTGCAGGGGATTTTGCCTGGTAGTATAGTAGCCATCTCCAAAATACCAGGTGCAGGCGTTAATTGTACCGTCAGGATCTGTACTGGTATCGGAAAATTGTACGGTTAAACCATCCACGACATATGGGAAACTGGCGGCAGGAGGTTGATTGGGTTCAAAACCGGAATCATCATTAAAATTGGCCGTTACAATTTCAGAACAATTATCATAATTCTCCTCACATATTTTAAAAGAATCTTTTCCACCACCATTTACGGTAAGACTATATTCACCTGTATTGTACCATCTAGAGAACAAGGAATTATTTTTATAAATAGTCACATGAGAATCTTCTGTAGGGTCCCAAACAAGATGAATAGTTGTGCTACCCTTGCCTTTAATACCTATAGCCCTAAGATTGAGATCTGGAGGTGGCGGAGCTGTAAATTCTGCCGGAGCCCAGAGGCTGTAGGCCAAATTATTATTCCCTGCCGGTACTTCCATCACTGCTCCCCCGGTAGAATTCGCAATAATTGCATCATGAAGTGATGCCGGGGAGGTGTCTGGATTCTTTTGTAGATAAAGTGCCGCCAGGCCGGCAACATGCGGTGCAGCCATTGAAGTACCGCTACTAATTTTGGTTGATGTATCGTCTGTAATAGAAGCCGATATAATATCCATACCCGGAGCATAAATATCCACACAATCCCCAAAATTGGAAAAATGAGCCCTGTAATTATCAATTCTACTTGCGCCAACTGTAAGAGCAGTGGCAACACGAGCAGGGCTATAACCACAGGCATCACTATTCCAGTTCCCTGCTGCAATTACATAATGAATACCGGTAGCTATAGAATTTTCTATGGCGATATCCACAGGATCTGCTGCCTCACCTCCTATACTCATATTTACCACTGCAGGTTTTAAAGCATTTTCTGTTATCCAGTCAACCGCAAGGATAAGGCGGGACCAGGAAGTTATACCAGCACAACTGAATACACGTACAGAAATAAGATTAACATCTTTGGCAACTCCATATTTTGTACCGCCTACCGTACCGGCGACATGTGTACCGTGACCATGGCAATCGTTCCCAGGTTCCAGCTCCCCATTATTTTTATCATATTCCTCATCTGGATACTCCTGGACTAAATCTATTCCCAAGGTGGCCCGTTGCCCAAAATCCTCATGCGAATATCTTATACCTGAATCCATTATATAGGCATAAACACCATCCCCCGTTGCATTGTAGGCATATGCCCTATCTAATAATCCATCCCTTTGGTCCAGACGATCCAACCCCCAGGGAGGAAAATTTTGGCCACTGGTTTCCTCCAGATATACTAATTTATCCTGATAAACAGCAGTAACCCTTTTATCCTTTTTAAGCAAAGCCACTTGTTTCTGGCTCAGGTTTGCTGCGAAACCACTTAAAGACTGGCTGTATTTCATACTTATTTTCGCACCCGGCATCTTTCTTACCTCGCCGGTAACTTCCTCCAAAATAGCAGCTGCTTTTTGGTTCTTAACTGCCGGTTCCATCGAAACTATAACTATATACCTGCCTGGAATACCATTTGAAGATCTAGCGTCATTTTCTATTTTTGCGTCTTCTACCTGTTCCATAGCATCCTGACTACAGGATGTTAATAAGATCACTATGACCAAAACCATGAAAAGATTAAGGGCATTGAGTAATTGTGATTTTTTCATCATAAAAATTTTGGTTAGAACAAGGCTCCCAATCCCGGGATGCCATTTTTTGGAGACTCTTTTATAATAATGGTTAGGGAGGTAAAGCTGAAAATGTTATTAAAGGCCAATAACAACTGGGCCTTCAATAATTAAAACAGTCGTAAACGTCCCGGACCGGACAAATAATTATGTAGGGAGGTACGCGCTTGTAGGGATTGTAAATTGACTTGGGAGGCGATTTATCCTGTAGAGGCAGATAATCACCCTCCTAATTTAAAACAAATGAAAAACACAGAAGTTTAATTTAACCTTTTATTATGAAAATAAATTGTCATAACTTACTGATTTAAAGTCTGTTTCGAAATAACTGACATTTAATTAATGCCCAAGGGAATCAGTCTAAACCTGACGGCTGTCATTGTTTCCCCCTGTATTCTGGATTAAATTTGAATCAATTAAAAGGGAAACAAATGCGTGCTAATTCACCCATTTTTGCCAATACCCGATCCTTTTTCAGTGAAATTGGCGAGCTTTCTTATTTCGCCGGGAGATTCTTTAAAGAAGCTTTTTCACTTCCATTTGAATTTCGTGAATTATTAAAGCAATGTTATAATGTTGGCAACAGGTCCCTTCTTCTAGTTGGGGTAACAGGATTTATCCTGGGCCTTGTTTTCACATTGCAATCGCGTCCAACTTTGGAAGAATTCGGTGCGGTAGCATGGATGCCCAGTATGATTAGCATTTCAATTGTTCGGGAAATTGGACCCGTAATTATTGCGCTTATTTGTGCCGGCCGCATAGGATCTGGGATGGGCGCCGAACTGGGTTCGATGAAAGTGACAGAGCAAATTGATGCAATGGAGGTATCTGGCACCAATCCTTTTAAATATCTTGTCGTCACAAGGATAGCTGCCACAACTATTATGATTCCTTTATTAGTAATTTTTGGAGATTTCATAGCTCTTATAGGCTCAGCTATCATTGAAAATGCGAAAGGAAATGTTTCTTTCGTTCTTTATTTTAATCAGGTTTTTGAAGCCCTGGAATTTAGTGACCTTTTCCCTGCCACTATTAAAACCTTCTTTTTTGGTTTTGCTATAGGCCTTGTTGGGACTTTCAAAGGATATAACAGCAACAAAGGTACTGCCGGAGTGGGTAAAGCCTCTAACTCGGCCGTAGTTTTTACATCGATGCTCCTGTTTATTATTGATTTTATTGCTGTTTTCATTTCAGACATCTTTTACGGGTAATCATGGAAAAGGAGAAAAAAAATAAGAGACAAAGTGATAAGGAACCGGTTTTAAGGATAAAGGACCTGCATAAAGGATTTGGAGACTTAAAAATATTAAATGGCTTTAACCTTGAGCTATATGAGGGTGAAAACCTTGTGATCATGGGGAAATCTGGATCAGGGAAATCTGTAATGATAAAATGTTTGGTAGGTCTTATGGCTCCAGATAAGGGAAGCGTGGAGGTACTGGGTAAGGATATCAATTCCTTAGAACGCCCTGAAATGGATCATCTAAGAGCAAATATTGGTTTTCTTTTTCAGGGAAGTGCATTATATGATTCCATGACTGTAAGGGAAAATCTTGAATTCCCTTTAAGGCATCATACCCGTTCCCTTAAAGAAAAGGATGTGGAGGCCCTGGTAATTGAGGCTTTAAAAAATGTTGGCCTGGAACATACCCTTGAAAACAGGCCGGCTGAACTTTCTGGCGGGATGCAAAGAAGAATAGCCCTGGCAAGAGCACTCATTCTTAAGCCAAAAATTATATTATATGATGAGCCAACGACAGGGCTTGATCCCATAACCGCAAAGGAGATCATTCACCTCATGATGGAGATCCAGACAAAGTACCAAACTTCTTCCTTAATTATTACCCATGACGTTGATTGTGCCAGAGTAATAAGCAACAGGATGATCCTGCTACTGGAAGGTATTAACTATGCTGAAGGAACCTTCCAAGAACTTTCAACAATGGAGGATACAAAAGTTAAAGCATTTTTCAAATAAAGATAAAGCCATGAAAAAATCTGCCAAACAAAATATCAATCTTGGGATCTTTGTAATTTTCTCCCTGCTTATTTTCACCCTCGCTGTATATTATATTGGCAGCAGGCAAAGCCTCTTTGGAAATACCGCCAGAGTATCCTCTGTATTTAAGGATGTAAATGGATTACAGCAAGGCAATAATGTACGTTTTGCAGGGGTAAATATTGGAACTGTAAGAGCTATCAATATTATAAATGATACTGCTATTTGTGTTGATATGGTAGTTAACGAGGAATCCCTTTACCTCATCAAAAAGAATTCCCTTGCCACAATAAATTCTGATGGACTAGTGGGAAGTATGATAGTGAATATTATTCCAGGCGAAGGTAATGGTATGGAGAGCATAAGAGCTGGAGACACTATAGCATCAATAAGTAAGATTGCCACGGCTGATATGCTTACAACTCTGAATACGACCAATGAAAATGCCGCCTTGCTAACTGCAGACCTTTTAAAGATCACAAATGCCATAAATGCAGGGGAAGGGGTATTGGGAAAATTGCTAAAGGATGACCAAATGGCCGCAAACATGCAAGAAAGTTTTAAAAACCTTCAAGCCTCCACCCAAAACGCCAATTTAACGATAGCAAGGTTAAATAACATTTTGGGAGAGATTGATCTTAAGCATGGGGTTGCCGGAGTTCTGCTTAATGATACTGTCACAGCGGGCAGGGTTGTGAATATGGTGAACAATCTGGAAAACACTTCGAAAACCATAGACTCACTTACCGGCGGGCTTAATTCCTATTCTGAAAAGCTCGTGAATGGTAAGGGAACTCTCAATTTTATAGCGACAGACACGACCTTTGTAAAAAGCCTGGAGGCGACGGTTGAAAATGCAGAACAAGCAGCAGGAAAACTGAATGAAAATATGGAAGCCCTTAAGCATAACTTCCTGTTTAGAGGATATTTCAGAAAATTGGAAAAACTGAAGCAGCGCGAACTTAAAAATGCCGCAAATTAATGTCATAAAGGCTGGTAACCTGATCTTTATCATTTCTTATCCCCTGATAAAGGAATACTTTTAAGAAACCTAAACCACGGTCATGAAAAAGATCATATATGCTACAGATTTTTCAGAAAACTCTGTAGCAGCCCTGAGATATGCATATCAGTTTGGTAAAATTCTAAATGCAGATGTGATTGTATTACACGTGTTTGATCCAGATGATCTAAGCCCGGTACGAACTGCTGCAGAAAAACGACAGGTGCTTGACCACCATACCAGCAGGCTCCAGAAATTTTGCAGTCTTAACCTTCAACAAAATTTTGAAGAACTTAATCTCTCTCTTGCAGTGATCAAAGGGGAGAATATTTCCAGGGAGATCCTGCGGTATACAATTGATATGGATGTGCTAATGATCGTTTTAGGAACTTGTGGATCTGGTACTGTAAAAGAATTCTTTTTAGGAAGTACAACAACCAATTTGATCTCAACCTCCCCTATTCCAATCCTGGCCGTTCCCGGTAATTTTGAATTTCGGGACATAAAAGAAATAATGTACACAACAGATTTTGAGGAGGAAGATGTGTATCACCTTTGTGAACTCATAAAGCTCATGACCGCCGTAAAATACAAAATACACATAGTTCACGTTTCTATAAACCAGAACGGCGATGCAGAAGATCTTATGGAATGGTTTAAGGAGTTGTTATTTGAAAAAACAGATTTTGATAAATTTGAATTCCACATTCTTTTTTCCGAAGACGTTATAAACGGCCTTAATGAGTTCCTGGAAGATATGGGTGCAGACCTCATTGTAATGATGGAACGCAAAACTAAACTGGCAGTAAAATCTGTCTTGCACAGGGATGTGGTAAAAAGAATGGAATCATCTACACGTATTCCCCTGCTTAGCTTTAAAGAACAATGGTAATAAAATGGTATAGACTATGGCTTCCTGCTATTGTTTTTGCGGGGTTTAGATATTACTCATTTGCCATCTTTTAAGGTCTGGTAATTTCCTAATGATCTCATTGGCTTCTTCCAGGGAGATCTCGTTATGAACCTCTGCCATCTCCATTAATCTCACTTCCAGTTGATGCAGGGTTAGGGAGTGATCTGTAAATTCCCCATCTACATAACAGGCCCTGCAATAATCTTCATTCAAGCTCCCATTACGATTTGTCCCCCTGTTTTCATTTCCAAGGGGAGCGGCACAACACTGGCAAATAGGATATTTTGTCATTGCAAAAGTGCTTTAAGCTTTGATAGCATTATTACCTCTGCCTTATTTTTACCCGCAAAAGAAGCCGCAATAGTATCGGCTGTTTTCCATATCAACTTATCAATATCTGGATCAAAGAAATTTTGGTGATCCCTGCGGTATTCTTTGAAATCGTTGAAAGCCTCCTCTGCATCTGGTTGATTCTCATCAAGCCAGTCAAATATGATCTCAATTTGGTAAGCGGTGTCTGTTCCAAATTCATCATTGATCTCATCTATCTTAAGCCATTCCTTCTCTACAATTTCCTTTAAGGCAGCTACTTCCTCTGCCCTCACAACCTTATCTGCAGCAGCAATGGCATAAAATAATTTACCTAAATTTTGATAGAAGGTTTCGGCAGTTTGAAGGTTTACAGAATTTTTCATGTTTCTGGATTATATTTTCTGGTTCTAATGTATGGAAATTGGTCTTTTAAATTTATGACAATTATCAGATTAAAAGAAGAGGCCCGGCCAATTATTTTTTAGAAAAACAATCCATATAATTTTGGTTTACAGTTAAATAAAGCGAAAGCCGTTATAAATAAACTGATAATAATCATAAAATAACCTGCAAAAATCAATTAACTTTATTCAGCAAATTATAAGGATCATGAGAAAGATTGTTATTCCGGTAGATTTTTCAGAAAATGCATTAAATGCAATCAAGTACGCTGTTGAATTATTCAAATATGAACAATGTGAAATTTTTCTTCTACACACTTATGCAGAAGAGATCTACAAGTTGGAAGAGGAAAAGCAGAGTGATGACCTGGAGAACTTAAAAAAGGAAACCCACTCTACGGCTGTGGACAAATTGGAGGACCTGGAAGAAAAGATCAAAGAGTTCTCACCCAATCCAAAACACAGGGTTAAATCTATTGCCTCTTATGGATTATTGATAGATGAGGTGAATGATTTAGTAAACCAGGAAAATGCAGACCTTGTAGTTATGGGAACCAGGGGGAGAAGCAATGACCGCTCTCTCACCTTTGGAAGCAACACATTGCAGGTAGTAAAATATATACAATGCCCGGTTCTTAGCATTCCTGAGAATTTTAAATTCAATGGTCTTTTAAATTTGCTTTTTCCTACAGATTTCATGATACCCTACAAGAGAAGGGAATTAAAACTGGTTGCAGAGACTGCAAAATCCTACTGCGCTTCTGTTCATATGCTATATATTTCAAAATTCCCGCTGGAATCGATGAGGCAAAGAGATAATCAGTCATTTTTTAAAGAGCAGCTCAGGGACGCACAAACCCTCTATCACAGGGTCGAGGAGGAAGACAGGATTACAGCTATTCTTAAAGAGATCGATGCTTTAAAAATAGATATGTTGGTTATGGTAAATTCCCGCTATACCTATCTGGAAAGCATTTTATATGAGTCTACCATTAATAAAATAAGCCTTAATCCCAGGATACCATTCCTGGTATTGCAGAACTACCATAGGGAATCCTATTGAAATCAATAATAACAGGTAAATCCAATCTCATGAAAAAAATTCTACTGCCAACAGATTTTTCTGAAAACGCATATAATGCAATAAGATATGCCGTGCAATTATTTCAAAAAGAAGAATGTACCTTTTACCTTTTGAATACCTATACCCCTGTTTTATATGATTCTGAATACATTCTTTATAGCCCATCCAATTTAAGCCTGGACGAGATCTATCAAAAGAACTCCCAAAAAGGACTGGAAAAAGTTGAAAAAAAAGTCAAAAAGGAATTCTCCAACCCAAACCATCACTTCGAAAGAATATCAGCCTTTAGCCTTCTGAATGAGGAGATAAAAGAACAGGTAAGGCAAAAGAATATAGACCTGGTGGTTATGGGTACACAAGGGGCAACAGGAGCAGAGCAAATTCTCTTTGGCACCCACACTGTTCACGCAATAAAAAGAGTGAAATGTCCTTTACTGGCAATTCCATCAGGCTTTGCCTACAAGTCTCCCCAAAATATTCTTTTCCCAACAGATTTTGATGTGAATTACACAAAGCACCATCTGGAAGTCCTATTAGACCTGGCCTCAAAGCACCAGGCTAAGGTTCTGGTCTTACATATAAGTTTTGGTTTTGAACTGGGACCAAAGCAATTAAAATCAAAAGAACTGCTTGCAGATTATCTTGAAGGGACCAAACACAATTTTAACAGCATTGAGAAAGATACAGTGACAAGCGGGATTTATCATTTTCAAAAGGAAAATGATGTAGATATGCTGGTGATGATAAGCAATAAGCATTCATTCTTTGAGAACCTCCTGTTCAGGCCTGTCATTAATGAAATAGGATTTCAGTTGAAAACACCTTTCCTTGTAATCCCCTCAGGAAAATATAATACTTAGGATTATGAAAACCATTCTATTACCTACAGATTTTTCCCTGAACTCGCATAATGCAATTTCCTATGCTTTAAATTTCTATAAAGATGAGGAATGCCGGTTTATTCTTCTCAATTCCTATAAGGTTAATGGCTATATGCAAAATAGCAGGTTCATTCCCATACCCGGAGAATCTGAAAGAGATAAGGTAAGACAGGAATCCCGGGAAAAGATCCATCAATTACTTAAAGAAATTGAACAAAGGTATCCTAATCCCAAGCATAGCTTTTCTACCGTCACTAAAAATCAACAACTCGTTGCTGCAATTGCTGAAGAAATAAATAAACAACCTATAGCAGTAGTGATAATTGGTACGCAGGGTAATACCGCGGCTCATGATGTATCCTATGGCAGTAATACAATTTCTATTATGGAAGAGATCCATAATTGTCCCATTTTGGCAATCCCCTCCCACGTAAGGTTTTCAAAAATCAAGGAAGTTGTTCTCGCCAGCGGCTTCAAGGTGCCCCCACTTGAAGAAGAGTATATATTTATCAAAGAACTATTAAATAAAACCGGAGCGGCCATAAGGGTGCTTCATGTGATGGAAAATGGTTTGAGTAAATCCCAACAGGAGAATAAAGAGGATCTTAAAACAATTCTTAAGGAGGTGCCGCATTCCTTTCATAGCCTGGCACATGTGAGTGTTGCTATAGGTATTTATTGTTTTACTGAAAGCAGAGGCAGTGATATGGTAGCTTTTGTGAACAAACGCCATAGTTTTTTTCAGAATGTACTTTTTAATCCGCTGTATAAGAATTTGGGAAATTACTCTCAGATACCGGTCCTGATCATGCAAACCCGTGAAGTCTTTAAGAATTAAAATACAATAAAAAACGCCTGTCACAATTAAAATATTAAGATCATGGAGAAACATATTCTTATTCCAACAGATTTTTCACGGAATGCCTGGAATGCCTTAACGTATGCGATAGATCTTTATAAGGAAGCACAGGTCACCTTTTATTTTCTTAACGCCTACCAGTTATTTCATTTTACAACCGATAGTGTGATCGAGCCGGAGCCTGGAGAAAAAGCTTACGAAGAGGCCAAACAGGTATCTGAACTTGGCCTGGAGCGCCTGGTTGAGGGGCTGCAATCCAGGACCGGAAACTCACGAGTCAAGATCAAAACATTCTCATTGTATAATACAGTCATAGGGGCTGTAAAGGAGGTGTTGAAAAAAAATGATATTGATCTTATTATAATGGGTACCAAAGGAGAAAATAATCCTGTAAACGCAATCTATGGAAGTAACGCTGTAAACGTAATGGAAAAAGTACTGGAATGTCCTGTACTGGTGGTACCAGATAAAGATTCTCAAAAAGATACACCAGTTAATGAAATTGTCTTTGCCACAAATTTTAAATATTACTATAAACGCAAAGAACTCGCCATCCTGGCAGACCTCGCAAAGAATCATAAAGCTCCAATACGTGTACTGCATATCAAGGAAAATGAGGAAATAACCACAGACCAGAAGACAAATAAAGCTGTACTGGAGGATTATTTTGAGGATCTTGTTTGCACCTTCCACACCCTTACCAGGGTCAAAGTCGCGAAAGGTATCCACAGTTTTATTGAAAGCAGGAATAGTAGTATGCTAGCTCTCTTTAGCAGGAAACATGGTCTTTTCACTCATCTATTTGCAAGATCCCTCGTGAGTGAAATTGGTTTTCACCCACAGGTGCCGGTACTGGTACTTAGGGAACATAAATAAAGCTCGCCTTTGAGTATTAAATCCAAGTTTAAAAAAATGGACAAAAAAGATTTCTATATTATAAAAGCATCTGGAGAAAGAGATCTTTTTTCAATGGAGAAGGTTGCGTCATCCTTACGTAAAGCAGGAACAGACGAGGAGTTGATCCCTTCTATTCTTTCCAGGGTTGAAGAGCAACTCCATGAGGGTATGACAACCAAAGAAGTTTATCGGCTGGCTTTTTCACTTTTAAAAAACAAGAACAGGTTATCTGCTTCCAGGTACAAATTGAAAAAAGCAATCTTTGAATTAGGACCCACGGGGTTTCCTTTTGAAAAATTTATAGCCGCTATTTTTAGAAACAGCGGATATAAGGTAAAAACAGGAGAAGTATTCAAAGGAAAATGTGTTTCACATGAAGTTGATGTGGTTGCAGAAGGAAAACGGGAAACTCTTTTAATGGAATGTAAATTTCATGGCGAACCGGGACGCAATTGTGATGTAAAGGTTCCATTGTATATTAATTCCAGGTACCAGGATATTACAGCTTTACAACAGGAGCAGGACCTGGAGCAGGTAACTACTTCACAGGCCTTGGTAGTGACTAATACCCGTTTCACAAAGGATGCAGCTGCGTACGCTACATGTGTTGGTTTAAAAATGCTAAGCTGGGATTATCCCCCGGGTAAGGGTATTAAAGATCGCATCGATCAACTTGGCCTTTTTCCTGTTACTGTTTCCACTTTGCTAACAGCAAGGGAGAAACAATTTCTTTTAAGTCGGGACCTGGTGTTATGCCGTGATTTAATAGATGACAAGCTTTACCTTGATCAACTGGAAATTGGCCAGGCAAGAAAACAACGGATATTAAAGGAGATGGAATCATTATGTAAGGAGAAAATCGCCCCCACTTCATGAAAACACAACAGGTTAAGATCCATTTTTTAGGTGCGGCAGGAACTGTCACAGGATCAAAATTTCTTCTTGAGACCGGCGCAGGCAATATATTAATTGACTGCGGAATGTTCCAGGGATTAAAAGAACTTCGATTACTTAACTGGAAACCATTTCCTTTCCCGCCAAAGGAAATTGACCTAATAGTGCTCACTCATGGCCATCTTGATCATACAGGATTTCTGCCCAGGCTTAGCAGAGAAGGTTATAAAGGAAAAATCACTGGTACAGCCCCAACCCTTGCCATTGCGAAAGTCATCCTTCAGGATAGTGCACAAATCCAGGAGGAAGAAGCAAAACAGGCAAATGAAGATGATACAGGAACACATCATCCTTCCCTGCCCCTATATACCGTAAGGGATGCTGAGGCTACAATAAAAAATTTCCAGCCAGTTGAGCCAGGTCAATGGCATATCTTCAATGAATCTATAAAATACAGGTTCCAGACGAATGGCCATATTATAGGATCTTCCTTTATAGAACTGGAAATTTTTGGAAAGATATTCTTATTCTCCGGCGATGTTGGAAGAGAGAATGACACCCTCCTGGAACCTCCCAAAAAACCTGAGTGGGCAGACTACTTATTTTTGGAAAGCACATATGGTAATAGGCTACACCCTCCTGAGGAGACAGATTCTATTCTTATAAAAACCATACAGGAAATACTCGAGAAAAAAGGAAATTTAATTATCCCCAGCTTTGCCGTAGAAAGAATGCAAACACTCATGGTAAGGCTATGGAAACTTTACAAAGCAGGAAAAATTCCGCCCATTCCTGTTTTTGTTGACAGTCCTATGGGGAATAATGTACTGGCAGTCTTTCAGAATTTCTCCTCATGGCATAAACTGTCACTACAGGAATTCATTGAGATGCAAAAACACTTCAGGATAATTACCTCCTATAAAGATACATGGAATACTATTGATGACCCCAGGTCCAAAGTGGTCATTGCAGGAAGTGGGATGGTTACCGGTGGGAGGATCTTAACTTATTTAAGGTATCTCATAGAAGATGATAAAAATATTATAATGCTGGCTGGGTTCCAGGCAGAAGGTACCAGAGGACGGCAACTCCTCGAAGGTGCCCACGAAATAAAGATCTTTGGAAAATTTTGTGCAGTTAAGGCAAAGATTCTCCATATCCAAAACCTCTCTGCACACGCCGACCAGGGCGAATTGCTGGAGTGGATATCTCAATTGAAGAATATTCCAGAACAGGTATTTCTTATTCACGGGGAAGAAACCGCCAGGGATGCCCTGAGGGTCAAGATCAAGGACCTCTATAAATGGAAAGTGCAGCTTCCAGCATTAAATGAGGTGGTTACAATCCAGCTGACTACAAGTGAGCAGGAGAATTAAGAAGATCATTACAACACTCATAATATACCAACTAAATTCCCAATAAAAACCGGCTGTAGCACATAATAATTGTTGTATTTGTTCAAATCCTGATATTGCTCATAATTTTTTCCGCTTATTCTTCTCAAATTTGTAGTGTTCTCTTCAAACGCATAGAGAGATAGAAAAATGGTTTAATGCAAAAAATTGGAAATTATGAGAGCTAAAGTAATTTTACAGGAATTTAATTTGGAAGACGGTTTAAGGTGTATTGTTCAAAAACTGTCGGAAATAAGTGGTTTAAGAAATATACGAATCAATCAAAATGAAGGAAGTATTTCCTTTGAATATTTAACAGATGACGCTGCGTTAAAGGTTATGGAAAGCGTACAGCAAAAGTGTTGAATTCTAAACTAATATTCTTATTATCCGATACAGATTGTAGATCGTTTTCGCTGCTGAAAGCAAGAACATAGATCCTAAGTTTAGGCCCTAATCATATAAGTTTTGCCTGAAAAATGCCTTAATTTCTGTTATGGAAATGAAGCCTTTTAAAATAATCCAGACCCAAAACCACAAACTGAAAAGGTGTTGGCCTATATTTTTATATAGAGAAATTTCACCTGTTCATATCCTGCAGCCATAAGTATACTGCTCCAGATGTTTCCATTTCCTAATAAAGTACTCTAAACCTTATAGTCCCTTTTAATTTTTTAAGGTCACTTATCACAGCTTTATCATATTCCTTATCAATATCTGTTATCACATAACCTATGGTTTCATTGGTTTTAAGATATTGTCCAACAATATTGATATCGTGATTGGCAAGGATTCGGTTAATTTCAGCCAGCACCCCGGGTGTGTTACGGTGAATATGGATAAGCCTGTGTGCATCCTTTAAAACCGGAAGCTGCAGGTTTGGAAAATTCACACTGTTGGTAGTGCTTCCGGTATTAATATACTCCATAATCTTGCCCGGTACAAAATTGCCAATATTCTCCTGTGCCTCCTGGGTACTCCCCCCTATATGAGGGGTAAGGATCACATTTGGCAATCCTATAAGTTCTGAGGTGAACTCTTCATTATTTGTTTTAGGTTCTTGTGGAAAAACATCAATCCCGGCTCCAATTACCTTCCCTGATTCGATATTTCGTTTAAGCGCAGGTATATCTACCACATGGCCACGGCTAAGGTTTAAAAATATAACCCCATCTTTCATCTGGCTGAATTTTTCCTCATTGATGAGATCTTTATTCTCGCGCCTTCCATCAACGTGAAGGCTTATAATATCTACCTTATTAAGCAGCTCTTTTAGGGAATTACATTTAGTTACATTCCCCAAAGGCAACTTTTCCTCTACATCATAATAATAGACATCAAAACCAATAGACTCTGCCACTACAGAAAGTTGCGCCCCTATATTTCCATATCCTACTATCCCCAATTTTTTACCCCTGGTCTCGAAACTGTTACTGGCAGATTTATCCCACTTTCCCTGGTGCATTAAGGCCATTTTATCTGGGATATTGCGCATAAGCAAAATAATTTCTCCTATAGCCATTTCTACTACAGAGCGGGTATTGCTATAAGGCGCATTAAAAACTGCCACCCCTTTTTCCAGGCATTCCTGCAAATCAATTTGATTGGTTCCTATACAAAATGCCCCCACTGCAATGAGACGATTGGCATTATCAAGTACCTTTTTAGTGAGCTGTGTTTTGGATCTTATCCCCAATACAGAGACATCCTTGATTTGCTCGGCAAGTTCGTCCTCATCCATGGCACCGGTATGTATATTTACCTGGTAACCTTCCTCCTTCATTTTCTTTACAGCATCGGGGTGCACATTTTCAAGAAGTAACACATTGATCCTGTTCTTTGGGTATGATATAGCTTTGTTCATTTTGTGTAGGAATAAAAATTCATCGAGACTGGGAGTAATATGGTCTGCCTTGGCAAGTACTTTTTCCCTCTCCACATTTTCAGTAAAAGCATAAAATTTATTTGCAAGGCCAGAGGCTTTGATCTCATAATCTGTATATCCATCCCCTATCACATATACGTCCCCCTGGAGTTTGAGTTCTTTAAGTTTTTCAACCTTACCGTTATTTGAGGAAAGTACGTTTGAAGCATCAAAACCTGTAATCTTACCTTCTTCATTGAATTCAAAGCTATTGGCAAAAACATTCTCTCCCCTCACACCGTATTCCTCTACAATTGGAACAATAAATTCCCTGAACCCATTGGATACAATATAAATATTTTCACTGTGCTCCCTAAAGAATTCACGGTTGCGAACAAATGAAATAGATACTTTTTCTTTTAGACTTTCTATAAGAGGTTCGAGATGATGCTTTCTGGCTTCCAGAAGTGCAAGCCGTTTCTCCAATGATTCCCTAAAGGAGATCTCCCCTTTCATTCCCAGATCTGTAAGGTCTTCGATCTCCTTTAACTTTCTCTTTTTCTCAACATCGTTTTGAAGGGAGATCTCCCCTAGCACATCCAGTGCTTCCACTTTTGTGAAAGTGCTGTCAAAATCTATTACAAAATGTCTTTTAACTTCCATAGGTCAAGCTCTCAATAAGCCTTAAAACTAAGATTTTTAAAAACGTCAAAGGCATACTTTCAGGAAAAATTGAGACAGGTGAATTAAAAAATTTCACCTCTTATGAAATCCTGAATAATCGGGGTTTATATTATGATTAATTCAATTTTGGAGCAGCAGCAGTGATTTTTTTTCATTCATTTTTGTTGCCAAAAATAATCTCTAATCCAACTGAAATAAAAAATGCCTGTTCCGCGATTGGAACAGGCATTGGTAGTAGATCTAATTCTATTATTCCACGATGAATTTACCCTGCATAATTGCATAATGCCCCGGGAAGCTACAAATATAATCATAGGTACCTGCTTCAGGCGCCTCAAATTCGATAGTGGTAGTTTCTCCCCCTCCAAGCATTTTGGTATGTGCAATTACATTGCTTTTGTCTTCAGGGATATAATCATTGTCTGGGAACTTTACAGCAGCCTGTCCAAATTCATTAATATTAGTACCCTGGGTTAGCAGCACGAAGTTGTGCCCCATAACATTTTTTGCCATTTGGCCGGTGTGCCTAAAGGTAAGCCGTACGGTTTGTCCTGCTTTAACACGTATTTCCTTTTTATCGAACTGCATTTGGTCGTTCCCGCCAAGGGTGACCTCTGCTACATCTCCCTCTGTAGTAGTTGCTTCCTGGGATCTGGTGGAGGATGTAGTAGAAGATTCTGTTCTATTTTGGTTACCAATGGTTACCTTCTCTTCTTCTTCTTCCTTTTTTTCACCACAGCTTATTAATACAGTGGCAGCTAATAAAAAGAGTATTTTACTAATTGTGTTCATAGTTTAAACAATTTTGGTTTATGAATAAAAACTTTTAATTATTGAATTAAATGCTCTATCAAAGATAATTCAATTTATAGGATTAACCTTATTTTTACCGCTCAAACCCTTTAATTTTTGGGTTCTTCCAGGGAGTTCCAAATTTTATTAATGCTCAAGCTTTTATGGCCTATCAACACTTTAAGATCTTTAAACCTTATGGTTATTTAAGCCAGTTTACCAATAATCAAAACACCAGGAGAAACAAGAAACTTTTAGGCGAACTTCACGATTTCCCCCCTGGAACAATGGCCATAGGTAGGCTTGATGAAACTTCTGAAGGCCTTTTACTTCTCACAACTAACGGAATAATAAGTGAACAGGTAAGAAGTAAAAAAGTTGAAAAGGAGTATTACGTGCAGGTGGATGGCCTTATAACAGCCAAGGCAGTAAAGAAACTTCAAAGCGGCATTGAAATAAGCATAAACGGTAGGAACTATACAACTTTGCCATGTAAGGTTGGAGTTTTACCCTATCCCCCTTCCTTCCCTGAAAGAGGTAAAAAAATTAGAGATGAAAGGCATGGTCCTACTTCGTGGATTAGTATCACTCTTGTCGAGGGAAAATACAGGCAGGTGAGAAAAATGACTGCTGCTGTAGGTTTTCCTACCCTACGGCTGGTAAGGGTTCGAATAGGGGAAGAAACCCTGGAGAAGCTTTTACCCGGGGAGATGAAAAACGTTAAAAATTTCCTGCTTTAGGATTCAACCAGATGAAAGTTTAAGATTTATTAACAATTTTTAATTATAAATTAACTTTTTTAAATTTTTTTAGCTAAATTAATTGAGAAATTCCCCCACCCTATATTTCGCTAATTTTCCTAATTACCAGTCCCATTGAAACAAAAATTACATCAAAAACAGGTAGAGCAACAGGTTAATAAAGGCAAGGGCGTCGAAGAAGTGCTCCTCGTCATTGACCTGGAAAATAATCGTATATCCTATGTGAGTGAAATCGTAGAGGAACTCCTTGGGGTAAAGGCAGAGAAAGTACTAACACCTCCCAATCTTTTTTTAAGTGAGCTAATTCACCCTGCAGATAAACAAAAATATTTGGATCATCTTGAAATCTTATATAAGGAACCTAATACGGAAAAGGAGATTGTGGTAAGGATAAAATCCAGGGAAGATTCCTGGATGAAGTTTTGTTTCAGGGACAGGCAATATCTCTGGAGCCCAAATAATGAGACAAAAGCACTTTTATCACGAATAAAATATGTGCACCCTGACTTGAATTCTCAAAAAACAGCATCCACTATTTGTAAAGAGGTGGAGCAATTAAACGCGCCCTCTTATCATTATCAGTATTTAGTCGACTCCATAGATGAAGCCTACTGCATAATTGAACTTATCTTTAATAAGAAGGGAGAACCAGTAGATTATCTATTCCTGGAAACAAATTCAGCCTTTGAATATCATGTGAACCTCAAGAATGTGGAGGGTAAAACAATTCGTGAATTAATACCGCAGCATGACAGCCATTGGTTTGAGGTTTATGGGGAAATAGCTTTAACAGGTAAATCCCGGCGGTTCCAGGAGCAGGCAAAAGAACTTGATGATGTGTGGTATGATTGCTATGCATTTCGTATCGGTGGGGAAAAGAGCCGCCAAATTGCAGTACTTTTTAAAAATGTGACAGAGCGTAAGCTTGCAGAAGAAAATTTAATCAATACTAAGAAAGAGCTTGAGGAAAAGGCCCAACAACGCCAGTTAGAACTTGAACAAAATGCCAGGCTATTGGAGGCTGTTTTTGATACAACTAACCTGGCTATTGCTGTTTATAAACCAATTTATGACCAGGATGGTAAAATTGCAGATTTTGAGTTTCTTAGGGTTAATAAGGTCCTCCAGGAATTATATTTAAAAGATGATCGTCATCTTCCCGGGAAAACGTACCTGGAAACTACCACGCACGGCGTAAAACTGGGAATTTTTGATCATTTTAAGGAAGTCATGTCCACGGGAGTGGTGATGGATAAGGAAATATATTACGGTAAGGATGGGTATAACAACTGGTTTAGGATCACTGCGAGAAAGCAGGGGGAGTTGCTAATCACCTCAATTGAAGACGTTACCCAAAGAAAACGGCAAACCCAAAGAATGGAGGAAGCCGTCAAATTCAATAAACAGCTGGTACAAACCTCACCAGATACTATATTCATAATAAATCTTGATAAATATATTGTGAGATATATAAACCAGGATATGTTGCCTAATGTGGGGATGACAAAGGAAAGGATTGAAGGAATGTCCCTGCCAGATGTATTAGCATATCTTCATCCCCGGGACAGGGAAAAACTGGTAGACTTCCACAAAAAAATATTAAAATCTGGCGATGATGAAATTCACGATGCAGAGTTTAGAGTGAAAACCTCGGGTAGTAATTGGGAATGGTTTAATGCCCGTGGTAAGATCTTTAGCAGAAAAGAGGCTGATTGGGTCGAAGAATATGTGCTGCTGGTAAGAAATATCACAGAACAAAAAAACACCCAACTGGCTCTTATTAATGCTGAAAAACTTTCTATACAGGGGGAAGTGGCGCGAACCTTTGCCCATGAACTGCGAAACCCCCTGGCGAGTATTAGAATGGCAACAGATGTTATAAAACATAAGCTGGAAAGATCCCAGCAGGAGGAAATGAATAATTATCTTGATATTCTTTCAAGAAGCACAAACGTTCTTAACGATCTTGTATCAAATCTTTTAAACGCTTCAAATTATACTGCCTTAAAGTTGGAAAAAACAGATCTTGCCCTTTGTGTTGAGCATTCTCTCGAACAAGCTGCAGACAGGATCTACCTTACAGGGATCAATGTTATTAAAAACTATGATGACGGGCCTTATTATATATTGGCCGATAAAGAAAAACTGAAAATTGCACTGCTTAATATTATAGTAAATGCCAGTGAAGCAACCACACCCCAGGAGGGAGTCATTGAGCTGAAAATAGAAAAACATAAAACAGATTTCCTTCTTAGCATAAAAGATAACGGTCATGGATTGGAGCAGGACCAAATAGATCGCCTTTTTGATGCATTTTATACCAACAAAAGTACAGGGACAGGAATTGGTCTTACCTCGGTTAAAAATATTCTAAAAGAACATGATGCCCAGATAGCAGTAAAAAGTGCACCAAAACAGGGAACAACCTTTGAGATTCTATTTCATAATCTTGAAATAGAGTAGCCCGGGAAGAAATTAGACAAGAAAACCCAAAGGTCTCATCTCGAAAGGACTTTTCCGTTTCGAATTTTTGTAAAATTCCCATTTTCCATAACCAACCTCCCGTTTACAATAATAAATTTCATGCCCTCAGCGAGTTGATGTGGTTTTTCGTAAGTGGCATGTGCCTTAATTTCTTCAGGTTTAAATATTAGAACGTCTGCCTTATATCCTTTTTTTAATAAGCTCCTGTCTTTTAGCTGAAGGATTTGTGCCGGTAAACCTGTCATTTTATATACAGCTTCTTCCAGGTCAAGGATCTTCTCCTGCAGGACATATTTTTGTATAACCTTTGAAAAGCTACCATACCCCCGGGGATGATACATGGTGGGGCTACCATCTGATGATATACAGATTTGGTCATCCAGCAAAAAAGTTGTTTGAAGTTCCTCTTCCATTATAAAATGTGCAGCACCTGCCCCATAAGGACCAATCTCATCTATTAGGACCTGCTCAAAGGGTTTCTTCAGTTGTTGGGAAACATCGGCAAGAGTCTTTCCTTTAAAACTTCCTGACCCCAGTAATATAGCTTCAGGCCCATTCCGTTGGGCGACTTTTTTCCGTAGAAAATCTTCTAACTCCACTCTCCTGCCAGATACTATCTCTGGATAATTATTTGGCTTTTTTGCCCAGGCAGGAAATAAAATAGCAATTCCAGTATGGCTGGCGGTGTATGGATAAAGGTCTCCCGTTACTTTGATGCCGGCATTCCTCGCGCTATCAAGTATTTTGATAATCTCCAGTGCCCGGTTCCTGCCTTTGCCGTATACCACTTTTATATGCGACACGTGAACCGGGGCATACCTGCCTTGTATGAGAAGCTCCTCAAGAGCATTTTCTAATTCCTTATCATCCTCATTACGCATATGGCTCATAATAATACCCTGCTCCTCTCCTACTGTCTTAGCCAATGCATTCAATTCTTCCTGCCGGGAAAAATTCCCGGGAGTATACTCCAGGCCGGTGGACATTCCAAAGGCACCGGCAGAAAAGCCGTTTTTGAGAAGCCGTTGCATCGTATTTAAACCTTCATTGGATGGGATGCTGTCAAAATTAACCCCTGCCAGAGTGCGAAGGGTATTATGACCTACAAACATCGCGATATTTACAGCCGGCTTCTTATCATTTACCTTTTGCATCCAGGAAGAAAGATCTGCCTCTGCGGGGCTGTGGCCATCCTGTCCCAGGGTTATAGTGGTTACCCCCATGGCAAGGAAATTTTTAAATTCAGGCGTTTCTAAAGGGTCTCCATGAGAATGGGAATCTATAAAACCGGGAGTGACTGTGAATCCTGTGGCATCAATTTCCTGCTTCGTTTTATAATGATGAGGTATTTTATCACCTATAGAAATGATCTCTCCATCTTTAATTCCAAGATAGCCGTTATATGCACCTGCTCCCGTCCCATCAATGACCGTGGCGTTTTTAATGAGCAAATCATAATTTTCCACTCCATCTTCCTGCGCATAAGTTTGTAAGGTGAAAAACAAAAAAATAATTACCGTAAGAAATCTCATAAGAATCTATGTTTAGTAAATTATGTATTTCAAATCATTGTTGTCTGGTTCAAGAGTCTAGACCGCTTATGCTGCTAGAATATAGAACCTAGACTAAAATCTATATCTATGGTAAAAAGCGTTTCACCCAATTTTAAAAAGCATAAATTTTCTTAAACTATTTTAGATTCAAAACCACCCCTAGGTTGAGGTTGACATGACCACAGACAATATATAGCAAAGCTAAACGAATTTTCACTTAATATTAATTGGACACCAATGATTCAAAATCTCTGTCTTCCAATAAATTTGTCTGGATTGCTTTCGCTGATCGAACCAGAACTGCATTAATATAAGTTTCTGGCAAATACCAATATTCATTGTCCTGCAAAAGATCAATTTTCTATTTTTTTTTAGATCCACCTCCACCTATGTCGAGATCGATTTGCTGGTTTAAAAAAACAGATTTATTAGCTAACTAAAACCCGATAGCCCTGCCGTCATAGCTGCGGGAATCAGCAGCTCCAAAATAGATCCCGCTTTCCTCCTCAAGAAAAATTCCCATGGCCTGTCCCTGGTTATTGATCCAGCGTATGCTATGCCCCATCTCTTCATAGAGCTTTACAGTATCTGGTGAAAAACCCCAACGTTCAAAGGATGTCCTGTCTGGCAGCCACTGGTGGTGAATACGCGGAGATTCTATCGCTTTTGCAATATCCAGTTCGTGATCCACTACATTAAGAATTACCTGTAATACAGTATTTATTATTGTACGTCCTCCGGGTGAACCTATCACCATTACGGGCTTTCCGTTTCTGGCAACTATAGTGGGGGTCATACTTGATAACATCCTTTTTTCCGGAGCCACCAGGTTAGCTTCTGTTCCAATTAAACCCCGGGAATCTGTATACCCGGGGATTGGATTAAAATCTCCCATCTCATTATTAAGCAGGAACCCTGCTCCCTCAACCACAATACGCGAGCCGTAACTTGCCTCCAGGGTATAAGTCATTGAAACCGCATTGCCATCCCTATCCACTACAGAGATATGAGTAGTTTGAGGGCTTTCGGGTAAAAAATGTGCTGCTGAAAATTGGGAGGAATCACTCACAGATGCGCTCGATTTCTTAATAGAATTCCTTAAACCGGTTGCGTAATCCTTGGATATAAGTTTATCAATTGGCATATTTTCATTAAAATTTGGATCTCCCAGGTGCAGTGCCCTGTCTGCATATGCACGTCGCATTGCCTCGGTGAGGGTATGCAAATATTTGGCAGAGTTATGGCCCATACCCCTTAGATCAAAACCTTCAAGGATATTGAGCATTTCTATAAGCGCAACCCCGCCTGAGCTTGGAGGCGGCATTGAGATAATCTCATAATCCCTGTAGGTACCTGTTATAGGCTTCACCTCTTCTGCCTCATATTTTTCGAGATCTTCCCGAGTTATTAACCCACCATTCGCCTTCATATATTCTTCGATGAGACGGGCGGTTTCCCCTTTATAAAACCCATCTGCACCCCCGTCTCTAATTCTTTTTAAGGTCTCTGCGAGTTCTGGTTGTCTCCAGGTTTCCCCGGGATTATATATTTCCTCTCCTTTCTTTAAAAAAGCCCTGGCCGTAGACGCGTACTCCTCTTTATTATTCTTTACCCACTCCAGGAACCACGTCATATAATATGTGGAGGGAAAACCTCCTTCTGCCAGTTCAATTGCAGGGTTTAGAAGTCCCTCCCAGGGCAATGATCCCATTTTTTGATGAGCTTTATAAAGACCAGCTACTGTACCCGGTACTCCAACAGAAAGAAGTCCTTCATGATTCGAATTATCTTTGATTTTACCCTGTTCATTCAAGAACATTTTGGAATGGGCTGCCAGGGGTGCCTTTTCCCTGAAATTGAAAGCTGTTTGCTCACCGTCACTTCTCTTATATACTATAAAACCCCCACCTCCAATATTACCTGCAGATGGTAGGGTGACTGCCAAAGCAAAGGCAGTCGCAACCGTGGCGTCTATAGCATTTCCTCCCTGTGCCAGAATATCATTTCCCACCTGGGAGGCCAGGTAATGGCTTGTGACCACCATTCCAGAATCTGCCCTCGCAGGGATCCTACCTTGTTGGGCAAAAATGCTGTGGTTTGAAGTATAAATAAAAACCAGAAACGTAAAAAGAACTGAAGTAAATTTCATGGAGACGAGGATTGATGTTGTAGTATGTAAACCTAAATAAAAATTGAAAAGCAAGCAATTATAACGAAAGTAAAGCAACCAAATTAAGGGAAAAATCGGTCTAAAATGAAAAATCGCCCTGAGGCGATTTTTCTGCGAACTAAAACTAACATTAATTAAAACTCCAAATAATTAACCCCGTGAAACAGTACTCGATTTCAAAACGAAACTATTTTATTATTAAAAAGGATATATTGTAACCAATAGCTACCGGTTATTCTTAATAGTCCTGACTATATTTTTAATTAGAACTCAGTAGGGGGAAGTGTAAGAATCGGGTAGGGTTGCGAATTCTTATTAGATTAATATAAAATTAGAGGATCCTGGTGACCTATTATATGGGGGATTACCCCCAAAATTAAAATTTTGTTAAGGGACCAGGGAAAGAAAGAGGTGAAAAGTGAAATTTTCCTTAAGAACAGCCTTTAAACCTGTAAGTCTAATTTCACCTGATTAAATATTTCAGAAAAGAACAGGAAGGTTTCCCTGGCCTTTTGAACAGCCATTTCTTCTTCAGCAGAAGAAAATTTTCTGTTCTTAATATTTTTACAAAATTCCTTCCAACCGTTTATATTTTGCCTGTTACCATTAAAAAATGAATGTTTTTCAATTGCGGCCAGAGATGGGCAATTTGGCAACTCCTTTGCAATTAACATTCCGCCTAAGGCACTACCTTCCACAACATAAGCTGCTCCATAAGCCTCAGCTTCATTTTTTACAGTAAATTTTTCCTTAAAGCCATCAAGGGGTGGTATTATTACATTTAGGAGGATAAGATCTTTCTCCAGTTGAGGGAATTTAACAGCATCATAAGAAGGAAGACGTAAGGCTATTTCCTGCTCTGTAACAGCATAAGCAATATAATTTTGAAGCAATAGCAACTTATATTCCTCCAGGGTTATTTTATTTGAAATGATCAACCCTGCAAGGTTATCCTTTTCTATTTCCTTGTGTAAAACCTCTGTCGCTTCCCGTAGTTTATTTAGCATCGTCATCAAAGTTTAATCCCTCAATATTTTGCCTTATCTTATTGATGTTTTGCTTTTGTTCCTCATTATCCATTTTTATATTATCCAGGTAATTATGGATCTGGTTCACAGCAATTTTATTCCGTCTTATCCGCTCCCTAAGCTCCTCCCGGGAATCCATATTAAATACGATCTTTTTAAGGATTGGACGTAATTTTTCATCCAGGTTATTCATATCTTTTTTAAGTACAAACCCTGAAGCCCCTGCAAGAATTGTATTGGCTGCCATTTCCTCATCTTCAATGGCACCTGTTAAAAATATGAATGGCACAGAGTTATCTGTTGCCTGTGTGATCTCGAGTACCTCAAGGCCGTTACATGTGGGAAGATTATAATCTGAGATCACAACATCTGGCACAAAATTAATGAGCTCCTTTCTGCAATCATCCAGATTACTTACTACCTTAATGTGAGGTGATTCAATAATTTTATTAAGGTGCCTTATGGTGAGCAGCACATCTGTCTCCACATCTTCAACCAGTAATATTCGCAAAGGTAGTGTGATCATACTTCGATACTTTCTTTTAGTTTTTATTACTCAGGGTGAAAAAGAAATTTGCACCTTCCCCGGGAGAACTCTCCACCCACAGGGAACCACCATGCTTTAGCACCACCTTGCGGGCAATTGCCAAACCTATACCTGTACCGGGATATTCTTTGCCTGAGAGGCGGGTAAAGACCTTAAATATCTTTTCCCGGAACTTGAGATCAAAACCTATTCCATTATCTTTTATAAAAAATACTGTGTCACCCGTAGGTCCTTTTTGTGTTCCAATTTCTACCAAAGGTCTTTCTTTTTTACCTGAGTATTTAAGAGCATTGTTAAGAAGATTTGAAAAAAGCTGGGTAATTAAACGCTTATTCCCATAAACTTCGGGTAAGTTTTCCTCAATATGTACAGTAGTATTAGGATAATCGTCTTTTAAATTAAAAGAGGAAAGCAGTGAAGTAAGTATTTTATTGATATCTACAGGAGTTTGGGGTACAGGTTCCTCTCCAAGCTTAGCATACAATAAGAGATCATCTATCAAAGAATTCATCTCAGTTGCAGATTCAATGATGATCTCTATTGCCCTGTTACCTTCTTCATCAAGGTTACCTGCATAGTCTTCCTTAAGTATATTGGCAAATCCCCGTATTCCTCTTAAAGGTGCTCTTAGGTCGTGGGAAACGCTGTAACTAAAAGCTTCAAGTTCTTTATTTACAACCTGAAGTCTTTCATTAAGCTTTTTGATCTCTTCCTGTTGCTGCTCCAGGATCACGTGGGTAAGACTGTCTCTAAAAGCTATAGCTGCGTCTATTTCATAATCCTTCCATGGTAAAGCTATTCCCGAAACTTTTTGGGTCCATTTTTCAAAGGATTTCCTGGGATGGAGTACAGAGACCCCCTCCTCTATCTTTTGGGATTTTTGAGGTTTTCCTCCCCAATCTACAGTTTGCGCAGACTCCTTTCTAAACCAAAGCAAATAATTTCCCTGCTCCTCCCCAATTTCAACAGATAAAACACCAGATGCTTTTTCCTTAAAATTTTCTGCCGGTGCATATTGTGATACCAAATTCCTTGTTTGGTACACATTTTCCTGTTTTGAAATAAATGACTTGATAAGCTCCTCTGTCTCTTCAGGAGAGGGAGTTGTTCCTGTTAAACTCAATTGGCCATTATAGTAAAATGCTGCACCGGTAGATTCCAGGACTCCTATGAGCCCAGGAGTGCCTGTGTTAAGTGCCTCTGCAATATTCCCTGTTTTCAGGCTATATATGATAGCTTCCCTAATTTCCCTGGCCTCAAGGGATCTTTTCTTGTAAGTTTCAGAAGAGATCATGGCAAGCCTGTTCGTATATACCTGAGTAAGGAGCTTTACAGATTGTCTTTGGTGATAATTTATAAATCTGGATTCATAGTGATGGCAGGCGATCAACCCCCATAACTTTCCATTAAGCACTATCGCCGCAGTTAGGGAGGCGCCCACTTTCATATTTTTAAGATATTCAATATGAATGGGTGAAACACCTCTAAGTTCAGACCGGGATAGGTCCAGCGGTTCTTCATTAATTGGTGACAATTGCGGTTCCAGGGGAGAAGGAGTATAATTGACATCCTGGATAATACGTACCCCCTGTTTAAGAAAAAGTTCACGGGATGGCTTTGGAATATCTGTAGCAGGATAGTGTAAACCAAGCCAGCTTTCCAGGTGTTCTTCTTTTACCTCTGCCACTACTTCTCCATTCCATTCTTCATCAAAACGGTAGAGCATCACCCTGTCATAACCATAGAGGTATTTTATAAGGTCAACAGCCCGACTATTTATTTGATCAATGGTTTGGGCAGCGTTAAGTTCATTCAGGATCTTACTTAACTGTTCCTGGAATTGCACCGGGCTAAGGTTGTCTCCCGCAGGTTCGATGTCAAGGACAATACTTTCATTGGAAATATGAGCAATTACAAGGAAAGTTTGATCATTAAATGGCAGCTCCGGCATTAAGATCTTTTCTTCCTGCCCCGCATAAAGACGATCGAGTTCATTTGCAGGCAAAAGTATTGACAGGGGCTTCCCTAAAAGATCTCCGGTTTCAATACCAAGAATCCTTCCCGCATTTTTACTGCACTGGGTGATTTCCAAAGTATCTTTATTACAAGCCAGGATAACTCCGTGGGCTTGTGCCTTTCCTATGATATGGATAGGCTCTTTATCACAATTGGTTAAGTTAACATTATCAGGATAAAATCCCGGGGTGGAACTCATTCTTCTGTTTTAAGTTTGAAATAAAAGGTACTTCCTACACCGGGTTGCGAATCTACCCAAATACTTCCTTCATGGAGTATGACGATCTTTTCAGCATGCGCCAGTCCTACCCCTGTACCCTCATACTTATTTTTTGTACGGGCCCGGTTAAATATTGTGAAGATATTCTTTTGGTCTTCTTCAGTAATACCTATTCCATTATCCATAATTGAGAAAACCCAATATTTATCTTCTGGGTACGCAGATATTCTTATCTCAGGGTCCCTTTCATCAGACTTATATTTTAATGCATTACTTATAAGGTTTTGGAACAGTAATCTTAGTTCTACCTCGTAAGCCATTATCTTGGGCAGGTTACCCACATGTATTTTGGCATTGGTATCCTTTACCCTTTTCCCCAGGTCATATTTGACGACCTCTACCATCTCCTTTGTATTAACCAGGCTTCTTTCAGAATTTTGTCCAATTCTGGAATGGTCCAGTAAAGCTTTGATCTGGTTTGAAAGCCTGTCTGAAGCCTTATCAATATATGTTATATACTCCCGTGCCTTTTCATCCAGCTTTTTACCGTAGATCTTCCCAAGGATATCACTACCAAACTTTATGGTTGAAAGAGGTTCCTGCAAGTCGTGAGAGCAAATGGAAACAAATTGTTCCAGGTCCTTATTAGCTCGTTCCAGGGCAACTTTCTTTTTCTTCAACCGTTCCTGTGCCTCCTTAAGTTCAGATATATCCACGCAGGTGTAGCGGTTATTTACAACCTGGTCCTCCTCATCCAGTTCCACAGTCGAGTTGAGGATAACCGGCACCTTTTTTCCGGTTTTTGTAAGCATTTCCTGCTCCACATTATTTAATTCCCCATTCTCAAGGAAGATCTTATTAAGCCGAACTGCTTTTAACTGGGCTTCATCTTCATACAATTCAAAAATTGGTCTTCCTATAAGTTCATCCTTCGAAGAATATTCAAGCTTCTCTACAGCCTTTTCATTTACCTCTTTTATAATTGAAGTATTTGGATCTACCGTAAAATGCATTACGGGATCTTTTTCATAGAAGGTCTTGAACCTCTTTTCACTGGCTATAAGTTTTTCCTGTGCTTTATGCAGGGTTTCCACATCTACAAAAGTGATCACAATACCTTCGATATCCTGCTGGGAATTAATAAAAGGTGAAATTCGTTGCAGATAATGCCGGCCTTCTTTCGAGATAATATGCCTTTCCAGCTTTTTTCCTGTTTCTATGACTTTTTTACACCTGTCTACCAAACCTTTTCTTCCCCTGTTGGTTCCAAAGTTGGTTGTAAAATTGTCAATAGGCCTTCCAATATCTGAATTTATGAGGCTAAAATGCTTCTTAATTGCCGGTGTAAACTTCCTTATCCTAAGGCTACTGTCAAGGAAGATGGTTCCAATATCAATACTTTCCAGCAGGTTATTCATATCTGCATTTAAGGCGGCAAGATCATCCATCTTCTGGACATTCTCTGCATTTACCGTATTGATCTCCTCGTTAACACTTTGTAGCTCCTCATTAGTGCTTTGCAGTTCTTCATTACTGGCCAGCAATTCTTCATTGGCTGCCTGCAACTCTTCATTACTGGTCTCAATTTCTTCCAGGGAGGTTTGTAACTCTTCCTTGGTTTTTTTCAATTCCTCCTCCAGTTCCTGTATGTAGATTTTTGTGCGGCTTGTTAAGGTAACTTTTTCAACCTCAACAGCATCCTGTATCTTTGGCTCCTTTTCAATAAAAGTGACTACAAAAGTGACTTCATTATCCAGGTTGTGCTGGCGAAATGGTTTTACCAGGATATCAAGACCTCTTTCTTCCCCGTTCATTTCAAAGACAGCGTCTTTATAAAATGACGGTTTATTATCCTTCTCGGCTGTTTTCACCACGGCTTGTATCACGTGCTTAATATCAACCCCAGCATATCAAGAAGGTTGGTTGAGAAACCATTTACGGGTAAACTCGCGTATTTCCTGAATTCTCCTACTGCCTGCAGGATATTATAATCTGAATCTATATAGATACTCGCTGCACCAAATTGCTCAAGAACGGTATCACTTAATTCTGAAATGAATTTTTGTTTTTTATTGACCTGTGGCGCCGGCAAATCCCTTCTTTTACGGGCCGGTACATTCTCAAGCAAACGGTTGGGAGAAGAGTGAAGAGTTTCTGTATTTAATCTTCTTCGGGGATTTACATTGCGATAGATCTTCCATTTCCTGCTTATGTCCTGGAAATATTCCCTGTGGGTTTGGACGCTTTCACTGGTCCCCAGTACCAGTACCCCATCTTCCTTAAGCCCATAATGCAATACATTCAAAGCTTTCTTTTGAATTGTTGGCTGGAAATAGATCAAAAGGTTACGACAAAAAACCATATCCATATTACTAAAAGGAGGGTTCTTTATAATATTATGCTTAGAAAAGATCACCATTCTTCTAATCTTTTCCACTACCTGGTAGCCTTCCTGCTTGCTTATAAAGTATTTTTGTAACAGGTGTGGTGCAACATCTGCCACTATGCTTTCAGAATATACTCCCTGGCTGCCTATATCCAGGTGTTTTTGAGAAATATCTGTAGCAAAGATCTTTACTTCAATATGTTTTTCCTGTTTTTCAATTTCCTCATTAAGGAACATTGCAAGAGAATAAGCCTCTTCTCCCGTGCTGCAGCCAACGTCCCATATTTTCAGGACCTCTGTCTCATCTTTTTCTGTTACTAATTCCGGTATAACAGTATCCCTAAGGATTGTCCAAACTTCAGAGTCACGAAAGAATTTAGTTACCCCTATAAGGAATTCCCTGTAAAGTATATTAACTTCTTCCTCGTTGTCCTTAAGTGTATGGTAATATTCAGCCAGGGAATTGCATTTGCACACATTAACACGGCGTGCAACTCTTCTTGCAAGGGTAGAATGCTTATATTCCCTAAAATCAAGTCCTGTTTTTTCATTAATAAGGTGCAGGATCTTGGAGAGGGTATTTTCATCATATTCAATATTCCCTTCCTTAAAATGAAGAACAACGGGAGCACTTATGAAATTTATAAGCTCCTCGCCCATATCCTCAACATCAAGAACATAATCCACCAGGCCGGTTTGGATGGCGCTTTTTGGCATTCCATCGAACTTTGCCTGGTCGGGATCCTGTACCATTACCATCCCGTCATTTTCCTTTATGGCCCGTATCCCACGAGTCCCATCACTCCCTGTGCCGCTAAGGATAACGGCAATAGCCTGTTCCTTTTTATATTCGGCCAGAGAGGTGAGAAACATGTCTATTGGTAAATTAAGCTTTTGGTCCTTGGGTTTATCCAGCAGGTGCAACATCCCATTCTGAATAACCAGGTTACTTACGGGAGGTATTAAATAAATACGCCCGGGGAGTATTTCCATGTTATCCTTTATCTCTTCGATCTTGAGATTTGTAGATTTTGCCAGGAGCTCCCCCATCATACTCTTATAATCTGGAGAAAGATGCTGGATCACGACATAGGAATTATTGTCATCCTCTGCCAGGTTCCTGAAAAAGACCTTTAAAGCCTCAAGTCCTCCCGCGCTTGCCCCAACGGCAATTAACCTGCTTGCAGCAATTTTATTTTCAGTATTTTCAGTAGTTATAGGAAAATGATTCTTTGTCATTATAAAAAAAGCGGTAAGAAGCTATAGAAGCCTTGATATATAAACTTTACTAAAATGTAAAAATAATAAATTTAGGCCAAGTTCCCGGATAGCCTTTAAGTGTAATTTAACAGATATGGCATTAGTTTTGCCACGTTACCTGAATAAAAGTTATGAGGCAGTTGTTGTATCTTTAGGCCTTTCAGCAATGAAATATTAAAAAAGTATAAACATTAATTATATGAGAACCAATTTGAAACTTATTAAAACCACATCGCTCGGTATCCTAACAGGGCTGGTGATATCCGCCTCCCCTTACCATGAACTCCGGGCCCAACAAACCCTGCAAACCACCAAACAAATGAAAGACCAATCGCTGAATGATAATGTATTGTTACAGGAATATCAGGGACCATATGGCGGCGTTCCTGTTTTTGATGAAATGGATTTAAAAGATCTTAAGCCGGCCATGGAAAAAGGTATGGCTTTACATCTTGAGGAGATCGAGGCAATTGCAAATAATCCAGAACCTCCTACCTTCGAAAACACCATAGAAGCTTTGGAACGGGCAGGTAAACCACTTAATCGTGTTTTTACATATTATGGTATTTGGAGTAGTAATATTTCCTCGCCGGAGTTTCGGGAAATACAGGGAGAACTTGCCCCAAAGATCTCTGAATATTCCTCTAAGATCTCACAGAATACCAAGTTATTTGAGCGTATTAAAGCAGTGTACGATAAGTCACAAAAGGAACCTTTTAGTGAAGATAAACAACGGGTCGTGCAGCTTACATATGAAAATTTTGCCCTTGATGGTGCCAATCTGGATGATAAAGCCAAAGAGCGGTATGCCGCCATCAATAAGGAACTCTCACAGCTATATACCAAATTTTCCAACAACGTCCTTGCAGATGAGGAGAACTATGTTGTTTATTTAACGAAAGACCAGCTGGGAGGCCTGCCTGAATCTTTTGTGAAGGCAAGTGCAAAAGCAGCTACAGATCGCGGCCAGGAGGGCAAATATGCAATTACCAATACCCGCTCATCTATGGACCCGTTCCTTACATATTCAACCGAAAGGGATCTAAGAGAGAAGGTTTGGAATAATTATTATTCAAGAGGTGATAACCGTGACGAATTTGACAACAATGAGATCATTAAGCAAATATTGAAATTAAGAGATGAACGTGTAGGCTTGATGGGCTATGATAATTATGCTGAATGGCGCCTGCAAAACAGGATGGCCAGGAATCCTGAAAATGCCATGGAATTAATGGAGGCCGTTTGGCCGGCAGCACTTGCACGGGTAGAGGAAGAAGTTGAAGATATGCAGGCCCTCGCCGATGCTGAAGGTGCAAACATTAAGATCAAGCCATGGGATTACCGCTTCTATGCTGAAAAAGTTAGAAAGGACAAATATGATCTCGATAGCGACGAGGTAAAACAATACCTGCAACTGGATAATTTAACTGAAGCTTTGTTCTTCACAGCCGGTGAGATCTTTAACTATGATTTTACCCCTGTGCCAGATGGAAGCGTACCTGTTTTTCATGAGGACGTAAAGGTATGGGAAGTTACAGACAGGTTGAATGGTGAACACGTTGGTCTTTGGTATCTTGACCCATATTCAAGGACTGGGAAACGTTCTGGTGCCTGGGCGACTACTTACAGAAGCCACACTACTTTTGACGGTAAAGAAACTGTACTGGCCTCAAACAACTCCAATTTTGTGAAACCGGCACCCGGAGAACCTGCTTTGATCTCCTGGGATGATGCCACTACCTTTTTCCATGAATTTGGACACGCCCTGCACTTCTTTGCTTCCAATGTAAAATATCCTACTTTGAATAGTGGAGTAAGGGACTATACTGAATTCCAGTCACAGCTGCTTGAAAGATGGTTGTCTACAGACAGAGTGATAAACAAATTCCTTCTTCACCATGAGACAGGGGAGCCAATTCCGGCCGATCTTGTTGCAAAGATCAAAAATGCATCCACATTTAACCAGGGCTTTGCCACCACCGAGTTTTTGGCATCTGCATTAATGGATATGAAATACCATACAACAGATCCTGAAAATATCGATCCGCGTACCTTTGAAAAGGAAACTTTAAAGGAATTGAATATGCCTGAGGAAATTGTGATGAGACATCGCTCACCTCACTTTGGCCATGTATTTTCGGGTGAAGGTTATGCTACCGGGTATTATGGATACCTGTGGGCAGATGTTCTCACCTCTGATGCTGCTGAAGCCTTTGCTGAATCTCCCGGAGGTTTTTACGATCAAAATGTTGCTGCAAAACTGGTGAAATATCTTTTTGCACCCCGTAATGCTATGGATCCCGCTGAAGCTTACCGGCAGTTTAGAGGCAGAGATGCAAAAATAGATGCCCTTATGCGCGACAGAGGATTCCCTGTACCACAGGATCAACCGCAACGATAAAAAATAAAATTAAACAACTACAAAAAGGCTGTTAAAGAAATTTGGCAGCCTTTTTTCTATTTCCCCCATCAATAATTTTATATGATATATGAACTTAGTTTTTGCTCATCCAAAACCGCTGCTTCTACAAGTCTTTTTATTACCAAAGGAGCAGAATTTCAGTTATTTAATAAGTTAAGGAGTACCCCCGCCTACTATTCTAACAACCTATCACATTCGCCCACAACATTCAATTTCTTTATTCCATTAAAGCCAGGATAATGAATTTAGAACAATTGTGGATAAAGCAGGTTTCGCTTTATTTTAACACTGCAAACCCCTGTAAGTGGCTATATTTGAGGATAAACACGGGGAACGTTGAAAAAATTTTTACGTAAATTTCTTAAAGTCTTATTATGGATCATAGGAAGCATTATTACAATAATTTTGCTTGTACTACTCCTTATTCAAATTCCTGCTGTCCAAAATTTCATTAAAGAAGAGGCCGTAACCTTCCTTGAGGAGAAAATCGAAACCCCAGTGCGCATAGACAGGCTGGAAATTGGTTTTCCTAAAAAGATCATCCTGGAGGGTTTCTATTTTGAGGACCAGGCCGGGGATACTCTTGCGGCAGGAGAACGTTTGGCGGTTAATATAAACTTCTATAAGCTTATAAGCAGCACGGTTGATATTGGCTCCATAGAGCTGGAAGGTGCAGTTGCCAATATTTCAAGAAATCGGGATTCTGTCTTTAATTTTGATTATATAGCCGAGGCTTTTGCTACAGACCAGCCGCAGGATACAACTGCGACAATGGATATCTCAATAGGCACCATTGATCTCGACCGTATTCGCTTTACCTTTAATGATGCCATTTCAAAAAGTGAGATAGATGTAAATCTACATCACCTTGATACACGAATAGGGACTTTTGATCCTGACAATATGATCTATGAGATTCCCAGCATTAATGTAGATGGGCTTGTTTTGCGAATGGACCAGGGGGAAACAGATACTGCCCCCACGGCGGCAGGTATCGAGGAAACTACAAAAGAGTCCCCCCCTCTCCAACTGGGATTGGGTAGTATTTCCCTGGGAAATATAGATATCACTTTCAACAGTGAAGAAGCCAGGATCAATACCGCCTTTACCCTGCAGGAACTCCAGGCAGAAATTGAGGAATTACAAATGCAGGAAGAATTTGCCTCCCTTTCCAACCTTGAGGTCACAGGACTAAAAGGTAGCCTTCTTATGGCAGGTACTACAGAAGAATCTAGCGAAACCACAACTACACAAGATACTACCGCTACAGCTGCTTCAGGTGACTGGAAAGTAAAACTGGATAATATGCAGCTGCAGGAACTTGCATTTAAATTTAAGGATGAAAACGCCCCGGTGCAGGAGGAGGGAATAAATTTTATGGACCTCGACCTAACGGGGGTTAATATGGATGCAGAGGATTTCTATTACCGCCAGGATTCAATTTCGGGAAGGATAAATTCCTTTCAGCTTCAGGATCATAGTGGTCTTTATATCAAACAATTTGAAACAAATTTTGCCTATACGGGAACTTCAGCATATCTAAGGGATCTTTATCTCGAGACTCCTCACACGCTGCTCCGGGATAAAATTGTTCTGGAATATCCCAGTCTTGAGAGCCTGGAAGAGGATCTTGGAAACGCGTTGGTAGATGCGCGGCTGGATAACAGCAGGATAGGCTTCCAGGATATTCTTCTTTTTGCGCCCGATCTTAAAGATACAAATCCCTTTCGCAGTAATCCTAACGCCATATTACGGTTGGATGGAGCGATTTCTGGCAGGGTTGGGGACCTTACTATAGATAATTTTGAAGCTTCAGGGATTGGCAATACACAAATAGCCATTACCGGCGACATCACCGGTTTACCAGATGCTGAAAATGCATCTTACAACCTCAACATAAACACCTTCAGGACCACTGCGGCAGATATTAACCAATTTGTACCCCCGGGAACAATACCAGATAGTATTCAACTCCCCGAGACCTTCAGCATTACCGGAAATTTTAGAGGTACTGCGCAAAATTTTAATACTAATCTTGATATTCAAAGCAGCTCCGGGAACGCCCAAATCGATGCAAACATAGACATGAGGCAGGAAAATGCTGAAAAATATGACGCAAATATTGCCTTAAATGAGTTTGATCTTGGCAGGCTTATAATGAATGATTCCATTGGGGAATTAACTTTGAATATTCAGGCAGAAGGAACAGGTTTTGATCCTGCAACCGCCAGCGCAACTGCCTCTGGAAATATCGAAAGGGCAGAGTATAACAGTTACATCTACAGGGACCTTAAGTTTGAAGGTTCGATGGCCAACGGTGATCTCAAGGCCGAGGCGCAAATGGAAGATCCAAATCTTGATTTTGGAATTGTGGCCAGCGGTAATTTCCAGGGAGAATATCCTTCCCTTCAGCTCGAGGGAAACATACACAATGTGGCCCTGGATTCACTAAACCTGTATGCCTATCCTTTAAGGTTTGAAGGTAATATTGTTGCAGATCTTGAAACTGCAGATCCAGATCATCTTAATGGGGAAATATATTTAGCAGATCTTATCGTGGAAAATGGAAGCCAGCGGTTTCCACTGGATACCATCTCCTTAAGGTCTACCGCAAGCGCTACTATTGACAGCCTGGTACTTGAATCTCAATTTTTAAGGGCTAAAATGGAAGGAGATTATCAGCTCACAAAAATAGGCCCTGCAATCTCAAAGACCATTGCCTACTATTATGATCCAACTTATCCACCAGATACAACTGCTGCAGTTGCAGATACAGCACAGGCACAGCAATTCTCTTTTAATTTAAGGGTGAATGATGATCCAATCCTTACCCAATTAATGCCCGACCTTGAACTCACCCAACCCTTAACCATTTCGGGTAGGTACAACAGCACTGCCGACAGTCTCACTATTAATGGCGACATACCTCGAATGCGTTATATGGATTACAGGATCGTTAATGGAGATATCACTGTGGAAACCAGGGATAATGCGCTGGCTTATGAAATTATCATAGATGATGTGGAAAGCCCGCAGTTACAGTTATTCCATACCGAGTTGAGCGGGGAAATACAGGATAATACCATCACC
The DNA here is from genome assembly GCF_006159205.1 of Antarcticibacterium flavum. NCBI lineage: Bacteria > Pseudomonadati > Bacteroidota > Flavobacteriia > Flavobacteriales > Flavobacteriaceae > Antarcticibacterium > Antarcticibacterium flavum. Next base: position 877,602 of record NZ_CP040812.1, read on the forward strand.
TACACGCTGCGTATAGATGATTCAGCCGGGGACCCTCATTACAGGATAGCTGGAGACCTGGAGACCAGGGAAGGCAGCAGCCGGGTTTCCCTGGAAATTGAGGATTTACTGCTTAATTATGACAACTGGAAAATCCCGGAAGACAACAGCATTACCTTTGGTCCTAATGGAGTGATGGCCAATAATTTTGAGCTTAGTCATAATAATCAAGCCATACGCATCAATTCCCGCACCCAGGACCCTGCCGCACCAATGGATATTGTTTTTGATAGTTTTCAAATAGAGACCATTAGTGCAATGATCTCAAAGGATACCTTACTGGCCGGCGGAACCATAAATGGAGATGTAGTTTTTAATGATCTTGCAACTTCACCTCAATTCACATCTGAACTTACAGTAGAGAATTTTAGCTTTAAACGGGATACGGTGGGGAATCTTCAAATCGAGGTAGACAACCAGACCGCCAATACCTTGCAAGCCAGTGTTACTCTTACAGGGCAAAACAATAATATGAATATTAATGGCCTTTATGATACTACAGAAGGTGGCCTGGATTTTAATATCGACATAACACAGTTGCACATAGAAAGCGTCCAGGGCTTTTCCTTCGGAAATATTTCAGATGGAGAAGGATATGTATCGGGTAACCTGAGACTGGAAGGAACCGTGGACGAACCTACGGTACTCGGGACCTGGATTTTAATGATGTGGGCTTCACAGTGACAACGCTGGATAGTTATTTTCAGAATATAAATGATCGAATTTCCTTTACTTCTGAAGGTATTAGTTTCAACCAGTTTACCATAGAGGATGAAGACAACAACGAACTGGTCCTTAATGGTTCCCTGCAAACTACAGATTATACTTCATATGGATTCGATCTCACAGTAAATGCCACAAACTTTCGGGCAATAAGCTCTACTAAAGAAGATAATGAATTCTACTATGGAGACCTGGTGCTTGATACCCGGCTTACTATTGGTGGGAATATTGACAACCCGGTTGTAAGAGGAGATATCAAAATAAAAGATGGAACAGCATTAAGTGTGGTGTTACCACAGGAGGACCCTTCTATAGCAGACAGGGAGGGAGTAGTTGAATTTGTTGATGAAACCAGCCAACGCCTTGCAGAGATGAGGGAAATGGAAGAAACCCTGAATACCTCTCCCCTGGAAGGAATGGATGTTTCAGTCAATATTGATGTGGATGAGGAGGCAGAACTTACACTTGTAATCGATGAAGGCAATGGTGATTTCCTGAACCTGCAGGGAGAGGCGCAATTAACTGCCGGCATAGACCCTTCAGGAAGAACAAACCTTACAGGAAGATATGAGTTTACAGAGGGTGCTTATGAAATGTCATTCAATTTTATAAGAAGGCGATTTGAGATACAACCGGGGAGTTATATACAATGGACAGGCGAACCTACCAGTGCCAACATAAACATAACCGCAATTTATGAGACAGAGACTGCTCCAATTGACCTTTTAGGAAATCAACTTGCAAATCTTTCCCAGGGGGCAAGAAACACTTATAAGCAGGATCTCCCTTTTCAAACCCATTTAATTATGACCGGGGAGCTCCTGGAACCTGAACTAAGCTTTGATATTGTCCTCCCGGACAGGAATTTTAATGTCTCCAGCGATATTATTAATAACTCCAGGGCTAAACTGGCTCAATTAAGACAGCAACCTTCAGAATTGAACAAGCAGGTATTTGCATTACTGCTGCTCAACAGGTTTATTGGAGAGAATCCTTTTGCCAGTGAAGCCGGCGGCACCAGTGCAGAGAGTCTTGCCCGCCAGAGTGTGAGCAAGATACTCTCACAACAACTCAACGACCTGGCCGGGGACCTTATTGGAGGGGTAAAACTCGATTTTGACCTTGAATCTACTGAAGATTATACCACGGGACAACGAGAACAAAGGACAGACCTTAATGTAGGGGTTTCCAAGTCACTGCTGGATGAAAGGTTAACAGTGACCATTGGAAGCAGTTTTGGGCTGGAAGGCCCGCAGCAGTCAAACCAGCAGGCCAATAATATTGCAGGAGACGTTGCTGTGGATTACCAGCTTTCCAAGGATGGCCGTTACAGGTTGCGGGCTTATAGAAAGAACCAGTACCAGGTAGCCCTGCAGGGACAAATAATTGAAACAGGCCTTGCCTTTATAATAACAATGGATTATAACCATTTCATGGAAATCTTTGGGAAAGATCCAGATGAGGAATAGAAATTTTTAACTATGAGAACAAGCAACGTTTTATATCTTTCAATGTTAATTTTGCTGTATGGATGTGGCAATGTCAAATACCTGGATGATAATGAGAGGTTGTATGTTGGCGGGGAGGTAGAAGTAGAAGGAGAGGAAATCTCACGGGGGGACCGCAAGACACTTGAAGCAAATATGGAAGGGTTATTAAGGCCGAATCCTAACACCAGTTTTTTAGGTTTAAGACCAGGACTATGGTTCTATAATATTGGAGGCGGGGAAGACGCGACTGGAATTGGCCGCTGGATTAGGGATAACCTTGGGCAACGGCCCGTTCTATTTAGTGAAGTAGATCTTGATTACAACGCCGATCTTATCCAGGGATATGCTGAGAACCGTGGCTATTTTAATGCGCGTTCCATTCCAGACTCTACAGAAAATAATAAAAAGGTCACCGCTGAATATACCGTTAGGCTGGGAAGCCAATACCTCATAAAAGAATTATCCTTTCCTACAGACTCTATTCCCATAACAAAGGATATAAAAGAAACCCGGGAGAATTCCCTGCTTAAGGTTGGAGAACCATATGACCTTGATGTGATAAGAAATGAACGTGTAAGAATAGATGCTACCCTTAAAGAGAATGGCTATTACTTCTTTAACCCGGATTATTTACTTGCCAGAGTTGACAGCACAGCCGGCGATAAAGAAGTTTCTCTGGACCTGGTTTTAAAAGATATAACCCCGGCACAGGCAAAGGAACAATACACCATCAATAAGATCTTTATTTATCCCGATCATTCTCTTACTGGAGATACTATTCCTGTGACCTCCCGTACAGGAGAAAATTTTGAGGACCTCACCATCTTTGATCCTGATAATAAGTTCAAACCAAAATTATTTCACCGTTCACTTAGATTTGAGGAGGGTGAGTTATACAACCGGGTTGATCATAACAAAACTATAAACAGGCTGGTAAATTTGGGCATCTTTAGGTTTGTAGATAACCAGTTCAAGGTATCAGATTCTGTTGAGAATGCGTTGGATGTATATTATTACCTCACTCCAATGCAAAAGAAATCGATAAGGCTGGAGCTGCTGGGGAAAACAAATTCTGCCAATTACGCCGGGTCTGAGGTAAATTTAAGCTGGAGCAACAGGAATACATTCCGGGGGCAGAGCTTTTGACAATATCAGCCTTTGCAGGGTATGAAGCCCAGATATCCGGGCAGAACCAGGGCTTTAATATCTTCAGGATTGGTGGGGAAGCAAATCTCACCTGGCCCAAACTTGTTACACCTTTTAATATAATATCCAACAGTGCCTTTGTGCCCCGCACCCGTGCCACCCTGGGATATGAGTACCAGGCAAGGACACAACTATATGGCCTTAACTCTTTTAAAGCATCTTTTGGATACCTCTGGAAGGAAAATGTAAGGAAGGAACACAGGCTTAATGTTATGGATATAAATTATGTAAGCCCTTTTAATATATCTGATCTTTACAGGGAACAAATGGAGATAAATCCAAACCTGGCAAGGATCATCGAAAGACAGCTCATTTTTGGGCCTACCTATACTTTTACATACACCAATACAATGCAAACTGCACGGAAGCATACTTTCTACTACCAGGGGCATGCAGACCTGGCAGGAAATATCACCGGCCTGGTAACAGGGGCAGACATTGATAGCGGGGATCCTGTAACTATTTTTGATGTGCCGTTTAGCCAGTATGCAAAAATTGAGAACGACTTCAGGCATTACTGGAGATTAAACAGGAGTCTTGATCTTGCCAGCAGGATAGATATAGGTTTGGGATTTCCTTATGGGAATTCCAGGGAACTTCCATTTATCAAACAATTCTTTATGGGAGGTGTAAACAGTATAAGGGCGTTTAGAGCACGATCCATTGGACCCGGTACTTACGATCCACAGGCAGAGGCTTCGAGTTTTTTACCAGATCAATCTGGTGACATAAAACTGGAGCTTAATACTGAATTACGGCAGCACCTCTTTAGTGTCGTAGAAGGTGCCCTGTTTGTAGATGCGGGAAATATATGGCTAATGAATGAAGATCCCAATAAGCCGGGAGCTGAGTTCACCGGGGATTTTTTAAAACAACTGGCAGTAGGAACAGGTTTTGGATTAAGGTTTGATTTTAATTTCCTCATCCTGCGTACAGACCTCGCATTTCCTTTAAGGATCCCTCACCGACCTGAAGGTGATCGTTGGGTATTCGACAATATTGATTTTGGCAGCAGTAACTGGAGAAAGGAGAACCTGGTGTTTAATTTAGCGATTGGGTATCCGTTCTAGATGGTAGTCGTTAGACGTTAGAGGGTTTTCTGTTTACCGTTTACCGTTTACCGTTTTCTATTTGGAATTGGGAATTTGGTGACATTGGTGTCCGATTATAATAATGTGAATTTACGTTAAGTCCTGCTACATATAGTCCGGGGTCTTATCAACTTCCACCGGGGGTGGCTTTAAATCTAAAATAATTTAAAAAGATCCAGGCGTTTTAAAATTAGGTAAATACCTGATTTACAAAGACATAAATTTTAGTCCAGGTTCTATATTCTAGCAGCGGAAGCGGTCTAGACTCTATTACCGGGCAACAATGATTTGGTGCCTGGAATTTGAAAATAGCTTAATCCTTCTTTTTTCGAGGATAACCATATTTAACCACTGAGTTTTTAAAGGAGTTTGAAATAGAGTTTCACGGAGTTTTACCCAATAAATTGACCAGCAGTTTCTACTCCCCCTTTGGGGGCCGGGGGGATAAAAAAAGGGGCCGAAGCCCCTTAAAACGATTTGATCTCCCCTGGGAGAACCATCTATATTTTTATTCTACTATTGTAGCCTCTTCAGCAGAAGTAGTATCTACTTCTTCCACAGGAGCTTCTTCAATTACTTCCTCTTCCATTACAGGAGATTCCATAACTTCAGTTTGAGTATCCTCAGTAGTTTCTACTGTAGTTTCTTTACAAGAAGTAAAGCCAAAAACTAATGCGATAGCTGCAAAAGTCAAAATTGATTTTTTCATTTGAAAAATAATTATTGTTTGATTTGTATGCCAAATGTATGTGATTTTCACACACAATTAACATCCACATAAAAATATTTTTTTCCTTATTTCAAACGTTTGCAGCCAACATTTATATATTTTTTTCTATTCCAAATTTTCGTAAAAAAGGAAAGGAAGCCATAAAATGACTTCCTTTTTATATAAATTTCTCTATTTAAATATTAATTTATAACTGGTATCCAAGATCCTGTAATGCCTCAATGATCAAATCCAGATAATATTGTGGGGTGTTGCCATCATCAACATTATACTTGAAACCTACTTCACTGCGATCTGAAAGTCCGAATGCGCCGGCGTAATTACCGGTTCCATTTTGTACATACTCAATAAGGTTCTTGTAATTAAGTCCTGCCTGGATCGAATTCTCCACCTGGAAGATCACCCCGCTGTAGCTATTCCCGGGGAAATTGGCAAGCCTGCTTCTAAATTCAGTTATATCGGCATCAAAACCACTTGTCCTGGTGGAATTCTCATCCCAGCCGGCACCCAGACCATGATAAACAGCATGCGCCTCATCCTGGAAAACCAGGGAGATCACATTGCCTGTAGGCGCTGCACCTTCGATATTGAGGAATTGGAAGGTCCTTTCTGATGCCCGGGAAACTACCTGAACTCTATCATCATATAAATCGTCGTCATTGTCATACAAAGCGATCAAAGCCTCTTTTAAAATAGTATTACGCATAGTTTGTAATGGGCTTAAAGTAGAATTCATAGATCCTGAAGAGTCAAAATAAATATAAATCTGAGTATCCCTGTCAATTACTGGAGGAGTGCCGGTGGTTGGTTCTCCAAACAAATCTGGTGAGTCCATGGATCCACAGCCATATCTTAGGTGATAATAATTTGAATCATCTTCACCAATATGCAGGTCTCTCACGTCCTGGTCTGTGATCACGCCTTCCCTTATAACCGTTTCTGTTACATCTCCATAAGCATCAGAATTTAAAAGAGTAATCTGGAAATAGTATTCATCATCTCCAGAAGTATCGGGTAAGTAAAAACATACCGGGCTTGAGGCATATTCCCCAAGATCGTTTAGCTCTACCGTATTGGTAACTCCACTGTAGAGAACAAAACCCATTTGCCCATCGCTGTAATTCCAAACGTTGACACTATACTCGGCAGGATAATGTCTTCCGGTTTCATCACAATAATTTCCGAAGATACAGAATTGTATAGCCTGTGTAGCATCAAGCTGGAAGAATAGATATCCATAGGCATTTACCAGCCTGTCTTCATAACAAAGTACACTTACATCAACATATTTCTTTACCCCGGCTCCCAGGGAAATATCCAGCGGCAACGGGTAATCTACCCATGGAGACATTTCACTACCTGCAATTGGAGCTACCCAAATCACGGTGCCGTCCATTGAGTGAACAGAAAAATACTCCAGGGTATAATCGCCCGGCTCAAGTTCCAGCTCTGCCACCTCTTCAGTGAATAACTGTCCTGCAACCAGATCGATCCTGAAAGGGTCCCCTTCTGTTCCTACCACGTCCACTCCCCCACTGGAAAGAATGATCTCCACATAAACCACGTCGTCATCTGAACAGGCAGGAATATCTCCCACAACCTGTTTTAATTCACTACGATTAACATTTAGATCTTTTAAAAGTGCCCCGAACGAAAGGGTTGCTTTTTCATTCTCTGGAGCAATCAACCCCTGCTCCTCTGTACTACAAGATGTAAAGAACAAGGCAAAGACGACCAGAAAACATGTGTAAAGTTTTAAGTTTTTCATAATTAAAAATATATTTAGATGGTTAATTTTCTTAAAATTAAAGTTTTAATAATCAAAGAGTTATAGGTGAAAACCCTAGTTTTTGCTAAAATTTTAAGAATTTGTCCGTAGACTAATTAATATTTTCTTTTGAAAAGCCTGATCGTTTGCGAAAATGAAGGGTTTTTCTGGTGGCAGAGGTAGGATGATATAATTGCTTCCTCAATTACAGGGAATAAAATCTTGTTGTATATTAGTATACATCCTTAAAAAATATTGATATGGCATCAACACTACACCATCGCCGCTCTGCAAATGAGAAGAACATTGAGGAACTCCAGGATGATACATCCAGATGGGAAGACCTATTCCAGATCAATACTGAAGAAATACGTTTCCTTCAAAAATTTTTATCCTCAGATATCTTTGAAGGTAATCTTCCCAACCTCTATGAGAAGCTTCAGGATTTCTTTACGGAAGTGGAGGAGCTAAAGACTGAAAAGATGGAGTTGCACGAGCAGTTACGCAATCATAAGAACGATCTTAATGGTATGATGGAGTGTGAGGATATAAGTTGCGAAACCTTTTACTACACCCAACATCAAAATCTCACTGATAAAATTGAAAGACACCTGGAAAAAGTACAGGATCTAAAGATGAAGATCATTAGATTCAGCACCCCGCTCTTAAAGAAAAATAATAATTAAGTGACATAATTGCAGGAAGTGCGACATACAGGCGCATTGAGAAAATGTATATTTTATTTTTCTTTTATTTATTTTTCTACTCTCAACAGGCTTAATTTTTGCTTCTCACAAAGACTTAGAGTTCGCAAGTGCCTATTTCTAAAGGGATTTTCCTTCCCACACTTCGAATAAATTTTCTCCTATATTTCTTTCTCTCTCATAAAAGGGCTTCTTTCTTAAAATTTTAAAGATTACCCCCTGGATTGCATGGTCTTTGCGCCTATAGGGTGAAAATAAATTGATCTATAATTAGATCTGGAAATTTAATAATCAAAAAATAAGGAATGAGATTACTAGTTATTGGAGCCGGAAATATGGGATTAACCTATTCAGAAGGGATGGCAAAATCTTCATTATTGAACCGCCACAAGTTGATGATCTATGACAAATCTCCCGAGCTTGTTGTATCGCTTAGCAAAATTGAACATTTTGACGTTTATGACAATATAGAGGAGTGTTTGCCAGAGGCAGATGTGGTTTTTCTGGCTGTAAAACCTTACCATGTTGATGAATTATTTGAAGAGATCAAACCTCTGGTGAATAACGACCAGATTTTTGTCTCTATTATGGCAGGTGTAACAATAGAAAAAATCCAGGCAGGCCTGGGCGTCAAAAAAGTTGTAAGAGCAATGCCAAACCTTCCTGCGCAGGTAGGAAAAGGGGTTACTTCTTATACTGAAGCCAAAGAGGTTTCCCGGGTGGAATTATTGATGATAAGGAACCTGCTTGATACCACAGGAGAATCCATTAAGGTAGAGAATGAGAATTATATAGATGCCTCAACAGGAATCTCGGGGAGCGGGCCCGCCTATGTATTTTACTTTATGCAATCGATGCTGGAAGCCGCCTTAAAAATGGGCTTTTCAAAAAACGATTCCAAGGTTCTTGTATCACAAACATTTGAGGGAGCTGTGGAGTTATTTAACCAGAGTGATCTTTCACCTGAAACATGGATGGAGAGAGTTGCTTCAAAAGGGGGTACAACAAGGGCTGCACTGGATTCCATGGAGGATAATAATGTAAAGGAATTGATCAAGGATGCTGCTTATGCAGCCTTTGACAGGGCAGTAGAATTAGGTAAACAATAAGCTTGATAAAAAAAGAAGTATTCGAAAATGAATAATATGGAAGTGAAAAGAATCGTAGTAAAAGTTGGTACGAATGTAATGACCAATAAAGACAACAGAATTCTGGGGCCGGTACTTAAACACCTGGTTGAGCAAATCGCGACATTATATGAGCAGGACATAATGGTAGTCCTGGTTTCATCTGGTTCTGCCATTGCAGGGAAAGAGATCCTGGGGGAAATAGGGATCACAGATCCCTCTAAAAGAAGGCAGGTATACTCATCTGTTGGACAACCAAGAATGATGAGACATTATTACAGTATTTTCCATGATTATGGGATGCGCTGTGCACAGGTGCTTGCAACCAAAAGGGATTTTAGCCCGGGGCTGCACCGTGAGAATATGATAAATTGTTATGAGTCCTTACTGGCAGAAGGAATTATACCTATAGCAAATGAGGATGATGCAGTTTCTGTAACCATGTCCATGTTTAGTGATAATGATGAACTGGCCAGCCTTGTAGCTGAGTTAATCAATGCAGATGCCCTTATCATATTAAGCGATACCGAGGGCTTGTATACTGGTCATCCAGATGATGAGGACTCAGAAAAACTCTCTAAGGTCCAAATTGATGAGAATGTCGAAAAGTACGTCCAGGAAAGCGGCAAGGGCGAAGGTGAAGGACGCGGAGGAATGGAATCCAAAATAAAGATCGCCAAAGGTACAGCTGCCAAGAATATAACCACATATATCGCAAATGGTAAGAGGCCAAATGTGATCCTGGATATAGTGGCAGGAAAACCTGTAGGAACGAAATTTACGGCTTAGGTCTAGTCGTTAGTGAAAATAAAATAAGAACTTAGAAATTGAAATTATGAAGCTGATAGATACAAATACAAAGAATAATGTCCTTAGATCCATGATTCAAATCCTGGATAGAAGAAGAGAGGAAATAATAAAAGCCAATGAAGATGACCTTGAGGCATTTGGGGAAACAGGGGGTGCGATGTATGATCGCCTAATCGTAAATGATAAAAAAGTGGATGGAATGATCCAAAGTGTGAAGGAAGTAATGGAGCAGGAAGATCCTGTTGGACAGGAGATCTCTCACCGGGTGCTGGAAAGCGGACTGGACATTACCAATAAAACTGCACCTTTTGGAACTATTATGATCATTTACGAATCCAGGCCAGATGTTACGATTGAAGCAGCCGTACTGGCTTTTAAGGCCAATAATAAGATCTACCTGAAAGGAGGTAAGGAAGCCAACCATAGCAATAAAGTCCTGGTAGAATGCTGGCATGAGGCACTTAAAGAAAATGGCCTGGAATCCAACTGGATAGAGCTTCTCCAGCTTAACAGGGAGGAAACCCAGGAATTCCTGAAGAATCCACCAGAAAAACTGGACCTTATTGTTCCCCGTGGAGGTGAAAGGCTCATCGCCTTTGTAAAACAACATGCTACGGGAGCAGTTCTTGTGAGCGGCCGTGGAAACAATTTCCTGTATGTTTCCAAAAATGCCGATTTTGATACAGCCAAAAAAGTGATCCTGAATGCTAAAACAGATAAGATCTCGGGATGTAATGCACTGGATAAAGTTTTAATTGATAGATCACTTCCCAATTATGAGGAGAGGCTAAAGGAATTACAGGAGCTTATGAAGAAGAATCAGGTCCAAATCCTGGTGGATGAAGAGGTAAGCAAGGTTCTTACAAAAGAAGAAAAAATCCCTGAAGAAAACACCTGGTACGAAGAATTCCTCGCAATGAAAATTGTTCTTGGAAGTGTAGGGAATATGGAAGAAGCCATTGAAAAGATCAACAAATATTCCGGAGGGCATTCTGCCTCTATTATCTCTACCAATAAAGAGGAGGCTATGAACTTTATGGAACAGGTTGATAGTGCCGCCGTATATCACAACGCTTCAACGAGATTCACAGATGGCGGACAAATGGGTGTGGGTGCAGAACTTGCAATAAGCACAGATAAACTACATCACCGCGGGCCACTTGGATTAAAACAATTGGTGACCAATAAATACTATGTTCTTGGTGAAGGACACGTTCGGGTTTAATATTCCTAAGGTATAGAAATAAAAATGGCTGCCGGGTGGCAGCCATTTTTTATTTATGACCTTTTAGGTCAATTAATTCTTAATAACCTTAGCGGTCTTTCCTTCAAAGTCGCGACCTTCAATTTTAATAATGTAGAGCCCCGGAATAACCTTTCCCAAATTTACGTTAAATCCTGAAATTCCCTTTTCAATGAGTACTTCCTGCTCCTGTAAAGTTCGTCCGCTCAAATTAATTACCTTCAGGATGGCATTTGTTTTCTTTGAGCTTTTAATTCTTACAACTGTTTCACCTCTTGTAGGATTTGGAGAGACCAGGGTTTCTTCAATAACAAGATTGTTTTCATTTTCACAACTTCCCAGGGAAGCTCCATTCTTCAGTAAAGCAGGTACTGCATTGGGAGCTACACATAGGGGTTTACCATTGAAACAAACGGTAACTTTTGAGGCCCGGGAATTATTTCCGCAGGAGATATCTTCAACCTCCACCGTAACTTCAGCAGTAATACTACATCCATTTGCATCTGTAACCTCAAGGCTATAAGAAGTAGTTTCTGAAGGACATACTGAAATGCTTTCTGAAATTTCCCCTGTACTCCATAAATATGTGAAAGGTGCCGTCCCTCCTACTGTTTCTTTGGGCTGAAGAGTGGTACAAGAAGTTTCATATCCCAGATAAACCTTTTGATCTTCCATCAAGAGTGAAAGGGCTTCAGCCTCATTTACAGTGACCTCAGCAGTAATTTCATCTCCAAGATAATCCTTAACAATCACATTGTAATTTCCTGCTGGCAGCGAGGTTGCGGTTTGTGTTTCCTGCCCGTTGCTCCAGCTGTAAGTATAGGGTGCAATACCACCGGTTACAAACACCGTAGCTGTACCTGTCTCACTTCCATTACAGGTCGCATCATTTACCTCCACAGCAGTTAAGGTCAAGCCCTTATGTTTTAATCGCACAGAAACAGGAAAATGGTCTGAGGCTGTATAAACAAAATCACTTGTATAAAATTCATAATGCACCCGGGCGGAACCTTCAATATAATTATCAAAAAGTTCATCGGTTACCATAATATGGTCGATCATATCATCATAATCTCCAATGGCATATGACCTATACCCTTCTTCACTCAAAATTGAGGTTAAAACCGAATAATTTGCTGTATCATCCAAATAACTGTCATAGGTGGAAACCGTGGTACTTACATTGGCTACAGTGAAATCCACATCATCATTATAATCTCCAAGGATCATCACCCTGTCATTTGAAAAATACCTGTCCAGAGAATCTTTTAAAACCTCTACATCATATTTTCTCATATCATATCTACCCTGGGCTCCTGTGCTCCCATTTGCTCTTGCGTGTAAGGCTATGAATTTCATTTCTTCCTTATGACCATCAATAGTTACCTCTGCCTCCATTAAAAAGGGTAATCTCCCGCTGGCAAAAAATCTATCGGCACTTTCCGGATAATCCTGGAATAAAGAACCATCACCCTCATAAAAGGGATGAACAGAAGTCATCATAGGACGGGAAGCTTGTACAGAAACAGTTTCTGATTTATAAATAAACCCAACTTTTTGACCACCCGGGCTATCGGGATAAGAAGTGGCGTCTGAAAGAATAAAGTCGTAACCTTCCATTTCACCTACCATTTGCTCAAAAAGAACCTCATCTGAAATTTCCTGAACAGCGATCACATCGGCATCGAGTTCTAATAAAATTGCTTTTACCGCTTCCTTCTGGATCTCATCTGAATTTTCATTCCTGGCAGCCGGGGAATTTGCTTCATCACCAAACCATTCTATATTCCAGGTCACCGCATCAAAAGTGAATTCTTTAGAGATCTCTGAACCCGGAAAAGTGGGGTCATAAGGTTCTGCACAAGGAAGATCCTCTTCATTTCTTGGTTGTAATTGGTTAGTGGTTCTAAAGCGACCCACTACTCCAACAACCTCTGCGCAGGTTACTGGCTGTAATTTTCCAACAAGGCCATCAACAGTTGATGTAATCCTTAGTTCACCTTCTCCGCTAGCATCGGAAACAAGATAATTTGAATTTCCGAAGAAAAGCTGACCAGGGCCGGGAAATACCATATCGGTAATTTTCACCAATTGTCCTCTGTGTGCTTCCAATTGAGAAAGGCTAATGCTTTTTGGCTCAATTGGTTCATTAGCCTCTCCAAGGTATTCCACGCTTTCAAGGTCTGAGATCTGTACAAGGTCATTGAAAACCGCCCTGCTTCCAGTAATCCTTAAGCTATCTCCTATTTTATATAAACCGGCTTCAGTAACAAGGTTTCCAAAAATTGCAATCCCACCGGTTTCATCTTGTATAAAGGCAGTATTTCCAAATTCAGAAGCAACGGTTAAAGTACCGGTGATCGTTAATTTTGTACCCAGCTCTGCAGCACGTGCATAAGCAATAGTGCCGGGTTCCCCTGGAACTTCCGGCTCCGGTTCTACCACTGCACCCCCAAAGGACTGGTTTGTATTTACATTCCCAAATGTATTGGAAAGAGACTCCTGCCAGGTAAAATCTTCATATTTGAATCCGTTTCCGCCAAGCTGAAGGGAAGTTCCGACAGGAGCAGAATTTTCTGAAACTCCTACATCTGTACTTTCCAATCCGTTTGCAGGACCATTGGTGGCTGTAAAAACCCCTTCATAACTTAAGAACTGAATAACTTCTTCTCCTTTTACAAGGGCAAAACCATCTGGAGCTCCATTTTGAATACCTGCATGGGTAAATTGTTTAGTACCATATCCCGATTGCTGATTTTCCAGAATCCCTTCAAGAGGAATGGTTGCATAAGAAGCACCATTACTTCCATTATAAAGAATAATACTATAATCTGAAAGATCCAGGCCTGCAGTACCGGCCACTTCTATGGCTTCACCAGAATCTGTACCTGCAGTGTCATAATGAAATTCATTGATGAATAAAACCGGCTCAGGTGAAAGGAAGGTTTGCCCGGTATTAACTGCGCTATAAGTTTTCTGAGCTTCAGGTGCCCAGGTAAAATCAGCATATGAACTACCCTCTCCCGTAAGCTGAAGAGAATATCCAATAGGAGTAGAAGAAGTTTGCTTCACCCCTATATCTGTACTTTCAATTCCTGCTGCAGGACCATCTACCGGAACAAATGTCCCACCGTAGCTTAAAAATTGCAACAAATTACCATCTGGATCAACAAGAGCTATCCCATCTGGATCCCCATTTTGAATTCCTGTAATTGGAAAGAAAACTGTTCCAAACCCATTTTGCTGCGCGGGAATAACTCCTTCCAAAGTGGTAGATGGATTATATAACTTAAGTTGTGTAGCTGAACCGTTATATAAAAGTATTTGATAACCACTTAGATCGGTTCCTGCAGTTCCGGCGATTTCAACGCCTTCTTGCTGGTCTGCACCGGCATTATCATAATGTATTTCATTGATGAAAATTATATCCACTGCAGGCGCCGGTGGTAATTCTGGTTCGGGCTCTGGTTCAGGTTCAGGTTGGGGTTCAACAGGATCGCCACCAAAACTCTGATTGTTATTAAGGCTCCCAAAAGTATTTTGTGCCTCCGGCTGCCATGTAAATTGAGTATAATCCTGGCCTTCACCGGCTAATTGAAGAGAATAACCAACGGGTGTGTTCCCGTCTTCAGCTACTCCAACATCTACACTTGTCATTCCGGTTGCAGGCCCATATTCTGCAGTCATTACACCTTCATAGCTTAAAAATTGAATAACTTCCTCTCCCTTGACAAGTGCAAAACCATCTGGAGCGCCGTTTTGGAGTCCGTTTGTAGGGAAAGTTAAAACATACGTACCAAATCCATTTTGTTGATCTGGTATCAATCCGCTTAAAGGAAAAGTACCGTAGGCGCTGTTGTTTCCTCCATTGTACAATACTATGCTGTACAAAGAAAGATCTGTACCGGCGGGGCCTGCAATTTCTATTGCCTCACCTTCATCTGTACTCTCATTATCATAATGAAATTCATTAATGAAAACTGCTTGAGACAGCACAAGATTTGTAAAAAACAGAAAAAGAGGGAAAAAGATTTTAAAGAGTAGTTTTCGTTTCATTCGAAAGGGTTTTTAGGTGGCGCTAAGAAACTGCTTTTTTATAAAAATTATATTACTTATTTATTAACGAAGTGTTAACAGAAGAGCGACATTTTAAATTCCCCGGGAAAACTGTAACTTTCCAGCCTGTATTGAATCTATAGAGAAACCAAATGATGAACATGAAAAAATTGATGTATTTCCTGGCGGTAATAACAGTTACCTACAGTTGTAAAACCACACAGGAACTGGAACCAAGCACCCCCCAACAGGTGGAAGTAAAAATTGACCTGGTAAATGTAAAGGATGACAGGGTTATGGTTACCGTCGACCCGGGTAAGTTCACAACCAACCAAACTACATTTTATATTCCCACCACGGTGCCGGGGACCTATTCAATTGATAATTATGGGACATTGATTGAAGATTTGAAAGCATACGATTATTTAGGAAAGGAACTGCTTTTGGCGAAAACAGATGATAACTCCTGGCTTATTGATAATGCCAGGGATCTTGATAAAATTACTTATTGGGTTAATGATTCATATGATATTGAAGGAGAACAGGGGATCTTCTCCCCTTCCGGGACCAATATTATGAAGAACCAAAATTTCATGCTAAACCTGCATGGATTTGTGGGATACTTTGATGAACTAAAAGAGCAACCATATAAATTGATCATTGAGCGCCCACAGGGTCTTTTCCCCGGCACTGCCATGCAGCTTTCCCGCACAATGCAAGAACCAACCCCTTCAGGAAGTTTCACAGATACATTTAATGCCAGGCGCTACTTTGAAATAATAGATAATCCTATTATGTATGCCGCGGCAGATACTACCCACATAAGAACAGAGGGTATAAATGTACTACTGCACGTATACTCTCCCGGCAAGGTTTACACTGCTCAAAGCATCAAACCGGGGATAGAGCAAATGATAACGGCTCAAAAAAGGTTTTTAGGAGATATTGATAATACCTCCAACTACGCAATCCTGCTATATTTAGCAGATTCTGACAATATCGACGCCAGGGGTTATGGAGCTCTTGAACATCATACCTCTACAGTGGTGGTCCTGCCGGAAACCATGCCCCTGCAGGCCTTGAATAAAACAATGACAGATGTGGTCTCCCATGAGTTCTTCCACATTCTTACTCCCTTAAATGTTCATAGCAACGAGATTCATTATTTCGACTATAATGATCCAAAAATGTCACAGCATCTCTGGATGTACGAAGGAGTAACCGAATATTTTGCACACCTCTTCCAGGTCAACCAGGGACTTATAGACAATACCGAATTCTATTCCAGAATGGCCGATAAGATCGAAACGTCCCAGAATTTTGATGACACCGTTCCTTTTACAACAATGAGCAGGAACATCCTTGAAGAACCTTATAAAAATGACTATTACAATGTTTATCTTAAGGGAGCCCTCATAGGAATGGCCCTGGATATTAGGTTGAGAGAGCTTAGCAATGGCGAGGAAGGCATCCTTGACCTTATGAAGGATCTAAGTGAGCGCTATGGAAAAGACAGGCCTTTTGAGGATGATGAACTTATCCCTGCCATTGTAGAGATGACATATCCTGAAATTCAGGAATTTTTTGACACCTATATTTCAGGATCCACCCCGATACCATATGAACAGTTTCTTGAAAAAGTAGGAATAGAAAAGGCTGAAAGCAGCATCAACACCTCTTATTTCATCAAAGGACAGGTTCCTTATATCGATGGTGACCCGGACACCGGGGATCTTTTCTTCAGAAAAAATATTGCCTTAAACTCTTTCCTTAAGGAACTTGGGGTTCAAAATGGAGATATTATTCGCTCGGTAAATGGCACAGAATATAGCATACAAAATGTCTATGACCTGGTTATGCAATCACAGGCATGGCAGGAAAGTGAGGACATAAGCATGGTGGTAGAGCGAGATGGCGAAGAAACTACCTTAACCGGTAAGGTAATCCAGCCAACAGATTCGGTAACTGAATTGAAGGAAATGGAACTGCCACAGGATGATCCAAGAGTTCAATTGAGAAAAGCCTGGTTACTGGATTAACATTAGAAAAATTGAAAAGAAAATGGCAGCTACGGGAGCTGCCATTTTTATTGTAAATTGTTTTCAGGCTAAATTTTAATTATGTTGGAACTTCCACGTTTCAAATTGTAACTTGGTTTTTTTAATCTAAATAGATAATATAAATGGAGATACCTATTCTTAAGGATATAGTGGTAGTCCTGGGGCTTTCCATCATAATAATCCTCCTTTTCCAAAAGATAAAAGTACCGTCTTTATTGGGATTTCTTATAGCGGGGATAATTGCCGGTCCTTACGTTTTTAACCTTATAAGTTCACAACATGAAGTTGAGCTTCTTAGTGAAATAGGAATTATTTTTTTACTGTTTATAATTGGAATTGAACTCTCCCTCAAAGGCCTTGCTTCCATTAAAAAAACCATTCTATTAGGAGGGGGCATGCAGGTAGGCGGCACCATTCTTTTAACGGCCTTACTCTCTACCTTTATGGGAATACCATTAAATACCGCTGTATTCCTGGGCTTCCTTTTTTCATTAAGCAGTACGGCAATCGTTCTAAAACTTTTCCAGGAAAAGGGAGAAGTTTCTTCACCCCATGGAAGAGTTTCAGTAGCTATTCTTATTTTTCAGGATATCGTGGTGGTACCTATGATGTTACTTACACCATTGCTTGCAGGAAAGTCTGATAACATCCTTGAAACCCTGGGGATATTGCTCGTTAAGATAATAGGAGTTGGTTTTGTAATATATATATTGGCATTATATGTAGTGCCGTATATTTTTAAAATGGTCATCAAAACCAAGAACAGGGAATTGTTCATTTTGACAACAATTGTTTTCTGTTTCGGGGTTGCCTGGTTAACCTCCTCTGTTGGACTTTCCCTGGCCCTGGGAGCTTTTTTTGCCGGCCTTATCATATCTGAATCAGATTACAGCCACCAGGCCACGGCAAACGTCCTTCCTTTCAGGGAGATCTTTATTAGTTTCTTTTTCATTTCTGTAGGTTCTCTTTTAAATATTAATTTCTTTTTTAGCAACATTCTTATCATCCTGCTCCTTGTTATTGGGGTGATATTACTTAAGATGTTGGTATTGGCAATCACCGTTCTTTCTCTAAGGTACCCGGCCAGAACAATGTTCCTTACGGTCTTTTCATTATTCCAGGTGGGAGAATTTTCACTGCTTCTCTCTACTGTAGGGGTGCAAAACGATTTATTACCTGAAAATATCTACCAATACTTCCTGGCAATATCAATTCTTACCATGGGGCTTACACCATTTGTAATGAATTATGCTGAAAGATTTACCTACTACCTCATAAAACTCCCCATTCCGGCCAGGGTAAGGAGGCGTCTTGATAATGTAAAAAGATACAGTAAGACTGAAGAAGCTGCCATCGAAGATAAGAAGGACCATCTTGTTATCATTGGATATGGTATTAACGGAAAAAATATCTCTAAAGCAGCAAAATTTGCACAGATCCCCTATGTTATAACAGATCTGGATCCCGATGCCTTCCAGCAGGCCAAACAAAACGGGGAACCTATTGTGTATGGAGATGCTACAAATCCTGTGATCTTAAAACATTTGCATGTGCAGGAAGCAAGGGTAATTGTTATCGCCATTTCTGATCCCGATGCTACAAAGAAGATCATCAATGTGGTGAGAAGCCTTACACAAACCGCAACTTTGATCGTAAGGACAAGGTATGTACGCGAAATTGAAGATAACATACGGTTGGGAGCAGATGAGGTGATCCCTGAAGAATTTGAAACTTCCATTGAGATCTTTAGCCGGGTGTTAAGGAAATACCTAATTCCACACGATGAGATCCAGAGTTTTATTAATCAAATACGATCATCAGATTACGAGATGCTAACCAAGATCAAGGATGGCCCTCATACCCCGGCATACCAGCATCTTCATATTCCAAATAAAGAAATAGTTACTCTAAGCGTTCAACAAGGCAATAACAGTATAGTTGGAAAATCTATAGAGGAAGCCGGCCTGGGAAAAAATTACGGGGTTACACTTCTAACTATAAAACGGGGAGCCAATTATATTACTCATATCGATAATAATACTATTATCGAACAGGGAGACCTGCTATACCTTTTTGGTAATCCTACCAATATTAATCAACTTAACAAGTTACTTTCTATGTAAGACGGTAAGGATTCCTTTATAAATCAGCCATTGGAATTTATAACTTCTGAAGTTTGATGCATTTCAGAAAAATCTATTTTACCATTTTGGCGGTTAAAAAATCCCGACGCCATACCTATACTGCCCTCTTCTATTGACTCCCGAAGAAATTGGCTTTGCTCAATGACAAGTTCCCTTGACCTTACCAGGCTCCAGCGTGTAATCACATCTGCATGCTCATACAGGTTGCTTTCATTTATAAGATCCCTGGTAATATGGTTAGCTTCTACAGCTTCAGCAATCAATGGACAAAGATATGAGTCATGTCCTTCTTTAAAATCTCTTAGTGCCTGTGCGTAGATCTTGTTGGCAGAATTACCCATAAAGAGTATAAATTTGGCTCCCTGCTTTTGGCAGGCTACCTCCAGGCTTTTTATGCCATGGTCATTTGCCAGGTTACCTGCGGTCCTTATAGGTATAAGGTCTCCAATTCCTGTATTCATCAACACATTAAGTGGTTCCCTCATGTCTATACAGTTAACCACCGCGGCAAGTGGAGGAGCATTTATGAAATCCATTAACTCCTTATTCCGAAGTCTGCGGGACACTAATTTTCCATCAACATATCTTTGGTTTCCATCTTTTAGATAGTCGAAAATATCCTGGGGAGTAGATCTCTTTTTGGAATCCTTTAATTCTTCCTGCACGAATTCAAGGTCTTTACCCAGGTCATATTTCTCTTTTAATCCTATGATGCTTAGGTTAATATCGTGCTCTCTCGCATAGGTATCTCTAAAATCCTCAAAGATCTCGAGAACATCCTGGTCTATATAGCTTGCGAAGGTGGCATCAATAATTACGGTAGATTTATCTGGTACATTCCATAGAGTGTTTTTTATAGATGCTTTATTGAAGAATGAGACCTCATTAGATAGTTCAAGCCGTATAGTTTCTCCTTTAAATATCTTGGTATTCTCAACAAAAAAGGCATTATGATAATTACTGCGCAAAAGGAAAAATATACTCACCAGGGTACCAATAAATATTCCTATTAGAAGATCTGTCAAAATAATAGCTACGATCGTCACTACAAATGGAATAAATTGGTTCCAGCCCTTTCGGAACATAGTGGATACCACATCCCATGATGCGAGTTTATATCCAATTACAAGTAGAATGGCCGCGAGGCTGGAAAGTGGTATGAGGTTTAAAATGCTGCTTAGGAACAAAACACTTAAAAGTAAAAATATACCGTGCAGTATGGCTGAAAGTTTCGTCTCTGCCCCGGCAGCTATATTCACCGAGCTTCTTACGATAACAGATGTAATTGGTATTCCACCAATCAAACCTGTGATGGTATTTCCTATACCCTGGGCAACCAGCTCCCGGTTTGGCGGGGTATTTCTCTTATGAGGGTCCAACTCATCTGCAGCTTCTATTGCGAGTAAACTGGCAATGGAGGCGATAAGGGTAATAGTGATCGCAACTCCCCAAACTTCAGGATTGGTAATCGCAGAAAAATCGGGAAAAGTAACAAGCTCGCTTACGCTATCAATATTAGGTATATTCACAAGATGAGCCTCCTCTAAATATAAAGAGGGAACAGCATATTGAAAGATTACATTAAGGGCAACACCTAATAAAACCACAACAAGTGCAGGTGGCAAAAGCTTAAAGTTTTTAAGCGGGGTTTTATCCCAAAATATCATTATGGCCAGGGAGATCCCGGTGATCAACAAAGCACCCCCTGTTAGAGATGCATAAAAACTGGCAATAGCCTCATCTACCTGGGAGAAAAAATTCTTGTTGGGATCAAAATAATCGGCCGTATCTGCGGCGATTCCCATTGCGTAGGGAATCTGGGCAATGATTAGTATAATACCAATAGCAGCAAGTAGTCCTTTTATAATATTAGAAGGCATATAATCTGCAATAAGGCCGGCTTTTAAAATTCCAAGGGTAAATTGAAAGATCCCTCCCAGGACAACTGCCAGAAGAAATACATCAAAACTTCCCAGCGAGGCGATAGAAGCCAGTACCACTGCAGTTAAACTGGCCGCAGGACCACTCACACTTACAGAGGAATGGCTTATACTACCTATTACAATACCACCAACAATCCCTGAGATCAAACCCGAAAGCAGAGGCGCCCCACTGGCAAGTGCGATTCCCAGGCATAAGGGTAAGGCAACAAGAAAAACAACTATACTGGCAGGAATATCTTTATTTAAGCGGGAGAAAAGCGGCTTTTGTTGATTGATATCCACCTTATTGACGATATTATTAAAATCTGGAATTTTCTTCAATAGATCAAATTTTGTTAAGAAAGAAGTTGCACTTACAACCCATGGCCATAAAAATAATGAAATAACCCGAAGTAACTACCTGCATCCGCTCTTAACTCCATAGATTATTAAATTTTTGCCAAATATGTAAAAAGAGGAAGCTGCTTTTCCTAATCTGTTTGTGTAATAAGTTTTATTAGATATCTTTAAATATGATAAACCATCAAAACTTGGACTATGGCTGTATTACCAGATAATTTAGAACGCTATCGAAAATTCATGGGTTTTATGCTCAAGTACTGGAATAGTGATCTTTTTCATCAAACAGCAGCAACTGCCCTTGATGAAGGGGAAGATAAAGACCATAGCCAGGATGATTTTGACCAAACTCCAGAGGAGCTGGTAGAGGACCTAAAAAAGATGGGTCCAACTTATATCAAAATGGGCCAGCTCCTCTCTACCCGGCCAGATCTTTTACCCGATGCTTATCTAAAAGCACTTGCAACCCTCCAGGATGATGTACCTCCCATCCCTTATCAGGAAGTTCATGCAATTGTAGAAGAAGAATTGGGAACCAGGATCTCAAAGGCTTTTTCCCACTTTGAAGAAGAACCTCTGGCCAGTGCATCTATAGGCCAGGTTCATAAAGCAAGTTTACGTTCCGGTAAACCTGTAGCGGTAAAAGTGCAGCGACCCGGAATAAGAAAGCAGTTCCTTGAAGATTTGGATACCCTTAAGGAACTTGCTGAATTTGCTGTAAAACATACCAAAGTCGCCAGGAAATATGCTTTTGATGATGTGCTGGAAGAGTTAAGACATATACTTTTACAGGAGCTGGACTACAATCGTGAGGCGCAAAATTTGAAAACCCTGAGCCGTAACCTAAGTGGCTATAAAAGGATCACAGTGCCACAGCCAATTATGGATTACTGCACCGGTAAAGTCCTCACAATGGAGTTTATTACCGGTACCAAGATAACTTCCATTTCCCCTTTAAAGAAAATTGAGAACGATCTAAGCCCTCTTGTAGATGAACTGGTAGATGCCTACCTCAAGCAGTTGATTACAGATGGTTTTGTTCATGCCGATCCCCACCCGGGCAATGTGCAACTCACAGATGACAACAAAATAGCACTTATCGACCTTGGGATGGTCGCACGCTTTACTCCAAATATGCAGGAAAAGCTTTTACGCCTTCTTATCGCCTTAAGTCAAAATGATGGGGAGGCCTGTGCAGATGTTCTTTTAAGCATGAGTGAGGTAACAGAGGAGGCAGATGTAAAAAACTTCAGGACCACAATAAATCACCTGGTAATGGACAGCCAGCATACCCGGGCAAAGGAAATGCAAACGGGCAGGTTATTGATCCAGATGAATCGGGTGGCTGCAAATAATGGGATCCATATTTCTGTAGAGGTAAATATCCTGGGCAAAATATTACTGAATATGGACCAGATCGTGGCGGTCCTGGAACCTGAATTTGACCTTCGCAAAGCTATACGCCAGCATGTTAATAAGGTCATGCGTTCAAAGATGTACGATGAATTAAAACCGGAGAACCTCTTCGGAATTATGCTCCAAACAAAGAACCTCGCAGAAAACCTGCCGGACAGGCTGAACAAGATCACAGATAACCTGGCAGAAAATAAATTCCGCGTAAAGATCGATGCCATTGATGAAAAGCGATGGACAGATGGTTTTCAAAAAGTCGCCAACAGGATAACCCTTGGTATCATCATAGCCGCAACGATTATAGGAGCATCTATGCTTATGAGCGTGCCTTCACCATTTATGATCCTGGGGTACCCCGGTCTTGCAATTATCTTTTTTCTCATTGCAGCTATAGGAGGAATTCTATTGAGCTATCACATTTTATTTAAGGACGAGTAGGGAAAATGAAAAAAAAGCCTCAATTTTAGGCTTTAAAAATAACATTCTACCCCTATGAAATATTTATTAGTGGCCTTTATTGGCCTTTTCTCCCTTACCTCAATCTCTCAAAATGTAAAGTTGCCGGTTGATACTACCGTGGTTACCAGCCACTCGGTTTCTATAAAAGGAAAGAATATCAACTACACCGCCACAACAGGAACTCAGCCTGTCTATAATGAGAATGGGGAAGCCGTTGCCAGTTTATTCTATACTTACTATAAAAGGAGCGGTATACAAAATACTGAAAACCGGCCTTTGGTGATCTCTTTCAATGGCGGACCAGGCTCTGCATCTGTTTGGATGCATTTGGCTTACACCGGCCCCCGGGTATTGAAGATAGATGATGAAGGATTTCCTGTACAGCCTTATGGTGTAAAAGCAAATCCTCATTCCATTCTTGACATTGCAGATATAGTTTACGTAAATCCTGTAAACACAGGATATTCAAGATTAATTGAAGAAGGAGATAAGAAGCAGGACAGGAAGGATTTCTTTGGCGTCCAGGCAGATATAAAGTATCTGGCCGGCTGGATAAATACCTTTGTTACCAGAAACAACAGATGGCTATCTCCAAAGTATCTTATTGGAGAAAGCTATGGTACTACAAGGGTTTCAGGTCTTGCCCTGGAATTACAAAACAGCCACTGGATGTACCTCAACGGTGTGATCCTTGTATCTCCTACAGAGATTGGAATTGAAAGAGGCGGCCCGGTAGAGGTAGCCAACAGGCTGCCATATTTTGCCGCCGCCGCCTGGTATCACAATAAGCTCCCTGCAACCCACCAAAATAAGGACCTTGACGAATTGCTTCCAGAAGTAGAAGAATACGCCATTAATACAGTCTTACCGGCCCTTGTAAAAGGCGGATTCACAGACGCCGCGACAAAACAGGAAGTCGCTTCTCAAATGGCTCAATACTCAGGAATTTCTGAAAAAGTTTTACTGCAAAATAATCTCGCTGTACCCTTCAGGTATTTCTGGAAAGAGCTTTTAAGAGAGGACGGAGGATATACCGTAGGCCGCCTGGACTCCAGATATCTTGGAATCGATGCGAAGGAAGCAGGGGATTCACCAGATTATAATTCAGAATTAACCTCCTGGTTACATTCCTTTACTCCTGCTATAAACTATTACCTGCAGGAGGAGCTTAATTTTAAAACAGATTTACGTTACTATATGTTTGGGCCCGTTCATCCCTGGGACAGGAGCGGCGATAATACCGGAGAGAATTTAAGACAGGCGATGGCCCAAAATCCAAATCTGGATGTACTTATACAGGCAGGATATTTTGATGGTGCTACCACCTATTTCAACGCCAAATACACTATGTGGCAACTGGATCAAAGCGGAAAAATGCAAGACCGTATAAGCTTTAAAGGTTACAGGAGCGGGCATATGATGTACCTAAGAGCAGAGGATCTGAAGAATGCCAATGATGATATAAGGGAATTCATAGAAAATAATTTACCTAAAGAAGGCCAATCGGCTAAATACCAGTTGAACTAAGAATTCAATTATTTAACACATTCTAAAACAAGTCCTGTACAAAACAGGACTTGTTTATTTTATCACCTCAGCAAGAAGGATTTTAGATCTTCATAAGTGCTTATTTTTTCTGCCTTCTTTTCGCTGTTCATAATATCTGCAATTGCCGAAGGGATCTCAATTTCCCGGCCTGTAGCTTCCTTAACGGTGTCGGCAAATTTTACGGGATGAGCCGTTTCCAGGAAAACGCCGTAAAAATCCTTGTTCTTTTTCAAAAAAGATCTTAGACCCAAATATCCTACCGCACCATGTGGATCCATAATATAATTGGAATTGTGATAAACCGCCTTCATTGCATCTTTTGTAAGGTCATCATCAAAACTGAAGGCTGATAGTTTTTTTTTGAGGGATTCCATGTTATTTTCGAACATCTCCAGGATCCTGACAAAGTTACTGGGATTCCCAACATCCATCGCATTGGAGATAGTAGCAACACTAGGCTGGTCTGAAAACTTACCCGATGAAAGGAATGCCGGCACCACATCATTGGCATTGGTGGATGCGACAAAATGGTCTATGGGGAGGCCCATTTCAGCAGCCATTAAACCGGCACAAATATTACCGAAATTCCCACTGGGTATTGAGAATACCAATTTTTTATTCTTTTCCTTCAGGTCTTTCCAGGCCAGAAAATAGTAGAACATTTGAGGTAACCAGCGGGCTATATTGATAGAGTTGGCAGAAGTTAACTGTACCTTTTCTGTAACCTCCCTGTCCAGAAAAGCGGTTTTAACCATATCCTGGCATTCATCAAAAGCCCCGTCTACCTCCAGGGCAGTGATATTCCTGCCCAGCGTAGTAAGCTGCCGCTCCTGCAGCTCACTCACTTTGCCAGATGGATAAAGGATCACCACCTTAATGCCTTCCACTCCCAAAAATCCATTCGCAACAGCACCTCCAGTGTCTCCAGATGTGGCCACCAGAACTGTAACCTCTCCCCCGGTCCCTTTTTTAATGAAATATTCCAGGCAACCGGCCATGAATTTTGCACCTACATCCTTAAATGCAAGTGTGGGCCCATGAAATAATTCAAGCACACTTACATTAGGTTCCAGCTCATTTACCGGAAAATCAAAGTCCAGTGTCTTTTCAATAATATCGATTAGAGCTTCTTCAGGAATTTCCTCTCCTATGAAAGGTGAAATTACCTCTTTAGCTATTTCTGTAGAGGAAAAAATAGATATCTCCTCAAAAAAAGATGCAGGTAATCGCGGAATTTTCTTCGGAAAGAACAAACCTCTGTCACGTGCTATGCCCTGTACCACCGCCTCTTCAAAACTTGCAGTTATTGAATGATCATTCAGACTAAAATATCTCATTTACACATTGCTTTTTTGTTAAAAATCATAGCACTTTTACACCTTCTGTATTAATAGCCGAAAGGTGAAGGTCAAATTCTATTCCTGTAGAATGATAAAACTCTCCAATAGCATTTTTCACCCTCGAGGCATTTTCATCTCCCCGGCATAAAGCAAAGACAGAAGGCCCGGAGCCGGAAATGCCATAACCCAGTGCGCCGTTTTCCACAGCTACCTTTTTTATCTCGTCAAAATAAGGAATAAGAATGGATCTTATGGGCTCAATAACCCCATCAACAAGGCTTCTACCCAGGAGATCATAATCATTCGTGTAAAGGGCACTTACCAGGGCCCCGAGATTTCCCCACTGGCTCACTGCACTTTTAAGACTTATTGACTGCCGCAGGATAGCACGGGAGTCCTGTGTTTTTATTTCAATGAGAGGATGTAAAATTACCATTCTGAGTTCCCCGGGTGAGGGTAAACTTATAACTTCCAACGGATCGTAACTTTTTACCAGGCTAAAGCCCCCCAGCAGTGCCGGTGCAACATTATCTGCATGCGCATTCCCGCTTGCCAGTTGCTCCCCTGCCATTGCAAACTTTATAAGCTGCTTCGCGGTATAAGGTTCACCCAGTAATTTATTTATGGCGAATACAGCTCCTGCAGCACTTGCGGCGCTACTGCCAATTCCACTGCCTACTCTTATCTTTTTATCTATTTCAATATCGAACCCCTGTTTCTCTCCCAAATGATCCAGCATAACTTTTGCCGCTACCCCGGCTACGTTCTTATTGGTTTCCATAGGCAGATCCTGCCAGGTTATTTTGGTAATTCTTAATTCGCAGAGTTCATTTTTCTTAATGGTCATTTCATCTCCCACCGTATCCAGGCAACAGCCAAGAACATCAAAGCCACAGGAGAGGTTCGCAACAGTTGCCGGGGAAAAGATCTTTATTTCTTTCATAATTTCATTTATTCGATAAAAAATTCAGGTTTCACTACTTATGCAAGGCTTCATTATTTGTAATCTACCATTGACGTATTCTTTTAGAGCGCATTTTTTTTCTCGCTATTTGGAAAAAAGTGACTAGTATATTTCCATTTCATAGGACCGCTTGTTCTTTTTTTGCATCGCCCAAAAAAAGAACCAAAAAAAGTCTAGGCTTACGAAAGCTTCTCTAAATTTTTCGTTCGGTGGCTAAATTTTAGGAACTCGCGGGAATATAAAGTCTGACGAGATGATTACGTATCGCTCAAACAGCCTAAAATTCTTAACGCCCCTCTCATTTCAAATTTTACGAGAAGTTTTCGTAGGCCGGAAAAAACCTTGAAACAAAAATATTGACTCGCATTGATGATTCTCAAACGTCATCACCTCACGCTAATAAAAAAAATTCTATCAAGGTCTCGTCTTGACCAGATTCCAGCAGAGGTCCTGATTCTTTTTTTCTTTATTTTTTACCTATTCGTATTATATCTGCAAAGATCCCCGAGGCAGTGACCTCTGCCCCGGCGCCCGCTCCTTTTACTATTAATGGCTGTTCAGGATACCTGCCGGTAAAGAAAAGCACAATGTTGTCGCTCCCGCTAAGGTCATAAAATGGATGAGCCGGCCCAACTTCCTGTAATCCTACTTTTGCCTTTCCGTCTTCAAGCTGCGCGACATACTTTAATCTCTTTCCTTTTTCTGAAGCATTTCTGTATATTTCTTTAAACCGATCTTCTTCAGCCTTAAGGATCTCGAAGAATTCTTCATTGGAGGAGGCTCGTAGACTTTCTTCTGAAAGAAAATTCTCTTTTTCAATATCCTCCAGCTCCATCCTGTATCCACTCTCCCTGGCCAGGATAAGGATCTTCCTGGCAACGTCCACCCCACTTAGATCTATTCGTGGATCGGGTTCTGTATAACCTTCCTTCATCGCCATTTCCACCACCTTATAAAATGGTTCTGTCGCATTGTAAGTATTGAAAACAAAGTTGAGGCTGCCGGAGAGGACTGCCTGGATCTTGATGATATTGTCACCAGATGCCACCAGGTTCTTCAGCGTATCAATTATGGGAAGCCCTGCTCCCACATTGGTCTCATATAAAAAGGAGGCACCGTATTCCCTGGCCAGGTCCTGCAGCTCCAGGTAATTCCTGAAATCATCAGAACAGGCGATCTTATTACAGGTAACCACAGAAACCGAATTCCTAAGGTATTCCTTATACCAGGAAGAGATCTCGGTACTGGCAGTGTTATCTACAAATATGCTATTGCGCAAATTAAAGCCATTCACTTTTTCAAGAAACTTTTCCTTATCTGCCTTCTCCCCATTTTCCAATTCGGCCTGCCACTTCTTTAGATCTATTCCCTCCTCATTAAAAACCATTTGCCTGGAATTTGAAAGGCCCATTACTCTCACCTTCAGCCTTAGTTTCTCTAAAAGGTACTCCCTCTGTTTTTCCAGTTGGCCTAAAAGTTTACTTCCCACATTTCCTACCCCGGTGATATACAAATTGAGTTCTTTAGATGGAACTTCAAAGAATTGCTCGTGAAGGGTATTAAGCGCTTTGGGAACATCCTTTTTTGATATCACGGCCGATATATTTCTTTCGGAGGATCCCTGTGCAATAGCCCTTATGTTAATATTATTATTACCCAAAGCACTAAACATCTTACCGCTAAGCCCGTGGTGGCTTTTCATCGCGTCTCCCACCAAAGCTACTATAGCCACATTCTCTTCTATCTCTACAGGCTTTATTTTTTTAAAGGAGATCTCTACTTCAAAGGCTTCATCCAGAGCCTCCTTTGCCAGCTGTGCCTCATCATCCTTAACCGCAACGCATATACTGTGCTCTGATGATGCCTGGGTGATGAGTACTACATTTATATTCTCCTGGAACAGGACCTCAAAAAAGCGCTTTGAAAATCCGGGGATACCTACCATCCCGCTACCCTCTATATTAAGTAGTTTCACAGCATCTATATGGGTGATCCCCGTTACCCACCTGAAGTTCTCCCTGCTGGATTTTGAAATTGTTGTGCCTTCCCCGGCGGGATTAAAAGTGTTTTTAATATATATCTTAATATTTTTTTCCACCAGGGGCTGTAGAGTTGGGGGATAAAGAACCTTTGCCCCAAAATGAGAAAGTTCCATAGCCTCTTCATAAGAGATACTTTTAATAGGATATGCTTGTGGAACTATGGAGGGATTTGCGGTATACATACCATCAACATCTGTATAAATATACACTTCCTCCACGTCTAAAGCTGCAGCAAAGATGGCGGCAGTGAAATCTGATCCTCCCCTTCCCAGGGTGCTGGGAACTCCCTGCTCATTCTTTGCAATGAACCCGGGTGCTATAAAAAGTGCCCCACCGGTGCTTTGAAAATGCTCTTTTATTTTATCATAGGTAAGTTTATAATTAACCTGCACTTTTTCGTTGTTATTCCTACAGGTAATAAAATCCCGGGAATCCAGGTATTGAGGATTCGCTTTCAGGCTATTAAAATACCCGTGTATGATAAGAGAGGAGAGGATTTCCCCAAAACCCGCCACCACATGTTTGGTTTTGTTGGAGAGCTCATTGAGGAGAAAAACACCTTCATATAAGGTTTCCAGGTGATTTAGCTCGGTTTTCACTTTGCTTAAAATCCCGCTTTGGGACTGTACAGGAAGTAGTTCCCTCACTGCGTCTAAATGTCTTTTTTCATTGGTAGCAAGAAGTTCTTTATAAGATCCATCTTCAGCGGCTGCCAACTCTGCCATTTTAAGCAAGTCATTTGTAACCCCTCCAAATGCTGAAAAAACTGCTATGACAGGATCACTTTGATGATGTTCAAGTACTATATTGGCGACATCCTTAATGCGCCGGGGAGAGGCCAGGGAAGAACCTCCAAATTTTAATATTTTCATGAGGAATATGTATTAAACAGTAAATAAAAAATACAGGAATGTGTGGACCGGAAGTTATATCTATATTACCCCAAAGGGGTAATACCTGTTGTTACAATCATGATAATGGCAACCGTTACAAACGTAACAGTAGAAGTGAGTGCCTTATATTTTAATTGTAATTCTTGCATTATTTGTTTTAATACAGGTGATAAATGTAGCCATAAAAGGCTGTAAAACAAATGTTTTTAAAAGTATTTCAGGAAATTTACAGAATACTTATTTCCTGAAGATTATTTTCTGAATATGATAAAAAACTCCAGGGATAATTTCGGAAAAGAAAAAACGTAGAAGATAGAAAACTCAATTAAACACTATTGTCCGGTAAAAGATTCCAGATCGCTTTCGCTGCTGGAACCTAGAATCCAGACCAAAACCTAAGGGTATGGAAAATAGTCGTTTGCCATTTTTTAAAAAATTTGAATTTCCCGGAACTATTTCAGATCCAAAACCACCCCCAGGTTGAGGTGGATATGTATTCAGACTATATAGATTAGGCCTAAGGAAAATTTTAAATACTTTAATCGGACACCAATGAATAAAAAAGAAAATCCCTCCATGGACCTTCAGGGTTTCTCGTCAACAGAAGCCGGAATGATTAAGATAATTCATGCTCGTTTGATTATTCAACCTGGCAGGACTCCTCGCGATGACCAAACGGGCTCGCTTTTCCTTGTTTAGACCTACCAGGTTTTTTCTTTCAGGAGTGGGATTAAACAACAATTTTTGTCTTTCTAAGGAACTAAACCTGGCAGGTCTCTCTCGCTCGGAAACCCTCTATTAAAAGGATCTTTCTACCCGATTAATTCTGACTTTACAAAATGAATCACGATGCTGATTCTCCTGCTTAAATTGATCTAATCACCTGGTTAACAAAAAATCACAATCAAACCTCACAGGTTTTGAAAACCTGTGAGGTTTCTTCCTAAGACGATTTACTTATGAGTGCCCACCCGTCAAGGCTCTAGACTCTAGACTCTAGAATCCAGCCTCCGCTTGTAGGTAAAATTTTCTGGTATAAGACAAATAAACTCCAGCCTCTAGCAGCTTTTTCTCTTCTCTCTTCTCTTGATTCTTGACTCTTGTTTCTTGTTTCTTGTTTCTTGTTTCTTGTCTCTTGTTTCTTGTCTCTTGTTTCTTGTTTCTTTTTTCCCGGTTCTTCCTTTTATAATCCGCTGATGTAGCTTCCGTAAAGATCTTTGAACTGGATACCGGTGGTGTAGCGGTACTTATTCAATTTCTTATATTCCACAAGTCCCCACAAGAGAAATTCTTTCAGAAAATATTGATCTTCTTTGGGAATGTCCTTTTGATACTTTTCAATAAGCTTATTCAACGGTGGGACAGAATCCAGCTTCTGCTTATACTCCTTATCCTTAACATCATCTGGTAATTCAAATCCGCTTTCAGCAAAGAACCATTCCACGAGGTCATTGTACGGACTTTCCACCGATGGTTTTTCGAGTTTTTCTATCTTTGGGAAATATTTCGGGAACAGTGTCTTTACAGCATCGGCTATTAGCTGCTGGGCTACCGCTGCGCTTCCCTCCTGCTCTCCTTCATAAACCAGTTCCACCTTCCCGGTGATCGCAGGGATGACCCCCATAAAATCGCTAAACCTTAGCAAGGTCTTCTCCTCACCTGTCTTAATAGCCCTGCGCTCTGCAGTACTTAGCAGGTTTTCATAGGCGGTAATACTTAAACGGGCACTGACCCCACTACGGGCATCGATGAATTCGTTATCCCTGGCCTCAAAGCTTATTTGTTCCAAAAGGTCCCTGGCAAGGTCCGGCACATGGATCATCTCACGCTGATTTTCATCCAGCCTGGATTCCTGCTCTGTTATTGTGCGCGCAGTCTCTATATTTTGCGGATAATGGGTGATAATTTGAGAACCAATCCTATCCTTTAAAGGAGTTACTATACTGCCCCTGTTGGTATAATCTTCAGGGTTGGCGGTGAAAACGAACTGCATATCTAGCGGCAGCCTGAGTTTGAATCCACGAATTTGTATATCCCCTTCCTGTAAAATGTTGAAAAGGGCTACCTGGATACGCGCCTGCAGATCTGGCAACTCATTGATCACAAAAATGGACCTGTTGGCGCGAGGTATCATCCCGAAATGAATCACCCGGTCATCGGCATAGCTAAGTTTTAAATTGGCAGCCTTAATTGGGTCAACATCTCCAATAAGATCGGCCACCGTAACATCTGGGGTGGCCAGTTTTTCAAAGAATCTTTCCTCCCTGTGCACCCACTCTATTGGTGTTTCATCACGCTTCTCTTTTAGCTCCTCCCTGGCATAGCGGGAAATCGGGTTAAAGGGATCGTCGTTGATCTCAGACCCTGCCACTATTGGAATATACTCATCCAGTAGATTTACCATTAACCGTGCAAGTCTTGTTTTTGCCTGCCCCCTTAAACCCAGGAGATTGATGTTATGCCGGGAGAGGATCGCTCTTTCAAGCTCCGGGATCACGGTATTTTCATATCCATGAATTCCCTCAAAGGCAGGTTTTCCACCCTTTATTTTCTGGATAAGATTTAATCTTAATTCCTCTTTTATGCCTTTGCTTTGGTATCCCGCATTTTTTAGGGCGCCAAAAGTTGTAATATCTTTAATTTTCATTTGCAATCAATTTTCATTAGGAGTTTTCCCCGTTTTCTTAAACATTTGAATCAGAAATTTTCTGCTTCAGCCTCGTATTCTTTTTTTTCTATTGGCTTCATAATCCTCAAAGATCATTTCTCCCAGGCCTTTTAATCCCGTAAAAAATGCCTTCCCATGATTAGCCTGCGTGAATTCCCTAACAAACCTTTCAAGGTAAGGATCCTGCGCGATCATAAAGGTAGTTATAGGTATATGTAGTTTCCGGGCTTGTTGAGCCATATTATAGCACTTATCAATAATATATGGATCAAGCCCCACGCTGTTCTTGTAATAGGTGCCATCTCGTTCTCTTATACAGCTGGGTTTCCCATCTGTGATCATAAAGATTTGTTTATTTGTATTTCGCTTACGCCGCAGGAGGTCCATTGCAAGCTGTAGGCCCGCAACCGTATTGGTATGGTAAGGGCCCACCTGCAGGTAAGGGAGGTCCCCTATCGAGATCTTCCAGGCATCGTTTCCAAACACCAGGATATCCAGGGTGTCTTTAGGATATCTGGTAGTAATTAATTCGGCAAGAGCCATTGCCACTTTTTTAGCCGGCGTGATCCTGTCTTCTCCATACAGGATCATACTATGGCTTATGTCAATCATCAACACCGTACTCATTTGAGACTTGTGATGGGTTTCCTCCACCACCAGGTCATCCTCTGTCATTTTAAAATCCCCGGTGCCATGGTTGATCTGGGCATTCCTAAGGCTCTCTGTCATTGAGATCTTTTCTAATGGATCGCCATAGTTAAAGGATTTAAATTCTCCTGTATGCTCATCTCCTGCACCCTGGTATTTCGTAGTGTGATTTCCTCCCGCACCTTTTTTTAGTTTACCAAAGATCTGGTTTAGTGCCTGCTGTCTTATAGCTCTTTCGGTTTTGGCAGTGATCACCATTCCCGGGCCACCTGGTTTTGTTTCTTCCCTTATATATCCTTTTTTCTTAAGGTCTTCAATGAAATCATCAATCGTATAATCTTCATCTGTGAGTTTATATTCCACATCCAATTGCCTTAGCCAGTCTATGGCTTCATCAAAATCCCCGGAAGTGTGGGTGATCAATTCCTTAAAGATCTCAAATAACTTTTCAAAAGGGGATGTATTGGGATCCTCGTATTTTTTAAAGACAAATCCAGACCTGCCTCTCTTTTCTTTTTCTTTCATAAGTCATTCTGCTTTTAGCTTAAATGTGGCTTCACCTCACTTAAGCCGGCTGTCTATTCTTAAACATAAAGTTACGGCATTTTTACTGTACTCAAAAAAATGGAGGCCGTCAACACCAACTAATCTTTTGTTAATTCCCAGAATCCCCCGGTGGATATTAAATCTGCCTGTCTTGATAGCTTTATAAGCAGGGTTTGCTGTTATACTTTTCTTAAACAGCTAAGGATTTTGAACATAAGTTTAGAGATTTGAAAATAAAAATTTATCCTCTATGAAGCTGAAGTCCTTACTCCTATTATTCTTAATCCTACTTATAAATTTAAACGCCTACAGTCAAAAAAAAGAATCTCCATATGAAACAGATCTTCTGAAGGATGGAATATGGATCACAACCGGAGTTGGATTAAATGTTATAGGATTTCTCCTCATTCAGAATAAAGACGCCTTAACTGAAGCTGAGCTTAATAACCTTTCAAAAGATGATATCTGGAAAATAGATCGCTGGGCAGCCGGAAATTCTTCAGAAAAAGCAAACCAGGATAGCTATATCCCAATGTTCGGCTCCATTGGCCTTCCCCTGCTCCTTATGCTAAGTGAAAATGAAAGATCACACGCAGGACAACTCTCTGTGCTGTTTGTGGAATCCATGGCTACTACAGGCGCCCTGTTCACGATCACTGCCGGGCTGGTCCAGAAAAGCAGGCCTTTGGTGTATGATACCAATTTACCAATTGAGGACAGGATTGGAAATGATGAGCAACGATCTTTTTTTGCCGGGCATACCGCAGCAACAGCATCGGCAACATTCTTTGCCGCCAAAGTCTTTCACGACTTTAATCCAAATTCTCCTTTAAGACCTTACGTTTGGGGGGTAGCTGCTGCCATTCCTGCCACCGTGGGTTATCTTAGAATAAGATCTGGTAAACACTTCCTTACAGATAATATCATTGGATTTGCAGTTGGAGCCGCCAGCGGAATATTAATCCCCGAAATTCATAAAAAAAAGAATAAAAATTTGCAACTTTATCCTGCAATGGGATTTAACCACGGCGGGATGAATATTACATCGCAGGGCGTGGGATTATCCTATAAATTTTAAGCTTAACTTAAAGATCTAAATGAGCATAGCTGAAATATTACTTACTCTTTTTGGTATTATCATGCTTGTGCCCACTATTGCTTCCTTAACAAGATTTGACCAATGGTGGGTAAGGGGATTTGACTTCCCGCGAATACAAATAAGTTTTTTGATCATGTTAATGATCACTCTCTCCATTTTTTTCTATTCGTTTGAAGAGACATATCATTACATTATAACAGGCTTACTTCTGTTAAGTTTCCTGTATCAGGCAGCCAAGATCTATCCCTATACATATTTAGCCAAAAAGCAGGTGATCTCTTTTAAAGGGAGTGACCCTTCATCCATAGTCTCTGTGCTGGTAAGCAATGTCCTAATGACCAACAGGGACCACGAACGTCTTATTGCACTTGTTAAAGAAAAAGAACCAGATCTTTTATTGACGCTCGAGACAGATAAAAAATGGGAGGAGGAGCTCGAGGTCATCGAACAGCAATACCCATACGGGGTAAAAGTCCCTTTGGATAATCTATATGGGATGCACTTATATTCCCGGCTTAAGCTGGAGGACATTGAAGTGAAATACCTCATTTCTGACGAGATACCCTCTATTCACGGTTATGTGCGTTTAAATAACCGGTCCAGGATAAAAATACATTGTTTACACCCAATGCCTCCCAGCCCCACCGAGGATCCAACATCCACCAACCGCGATGCTGAATTACTACTTGTAGGTAAAGATGTAAAAAAGGATAAGGAATCGGTTTTGGTTTTTGGGGATCTCAATGATGTCGCCTGGTCCAGGACTACAAAACTTTTTCAAAAATTAAGCGGATTGCTGGATCCCAGGATAGGCCGGGGATTTTTCAACACCTTTCACGCAGGGAACCGCTTCCTGCGATGGCCGTTGGACCATGTATTTCATACCAGTGACTTTACCCTCATTGAACTTGCCAGGCTTAAAAGTATAGGATCAGACCATTTTCCTATTTTTATTAAGCTCAACTATGAGCCGCGAGCAGAGGTACTGCAGGAGGAACCTGAGGAAGCAGATGGAGAGGAAAAAGAATGGGCAGATGAAAAAATAGAGGAAGGCAATCCAAAAGAAAGAGATGTTTAAAAGAATCGTTTCAGCGAGGGATATTTCTTCAAGTTCTCACAATTTTCTGCCGTGATGGGTTTCTCAATAAATCCAATCACCTTATCATATTTCACTACAGCTTCACGGTCATAACTATCTACAGAAGATGTTACCATTACCACTTTTATATCATGCGGGATTTCCAGCTCGGCAAGCCTGTAAAGAAATTGCCAGCCGTTCATAACGGGCATATTGATATCCAGCAGGATGAGAAAGTTTTGATTTGCAATCTCTCCCAATAAAAAATCCAGGGCTTCCCTGCCTTTTTTAAAAGAGAGGATCTCATTGTTAATCCCACATCTTTGAAGGAGTTTGCGCTGGATCATAAGGACTATATCGTCATCATCAATAAGTATGATCTTTAACATTCCATCCCTTTTAGACTGGCATTTTCGGTCTTACTGTTAATTTTCCTTATGATGCCGTCCAGTTCCCGGGCAGAGGACATTATACTATTTAGTAAAAGCCCAATATCCTCAATATCCTCATGGTTTTGCAGGAGATCGATAAGTCCCATAATCCTGGCAAGGGGCGCCCTAACTACATGGGATTGTGTCCAGGCTATTTCTTTAAGGCGTTTGTTATTGTTTTCAATCGTCTCGATATATCTTTTCAATTCTGTGATATCCTGCATAGAACCAATCATTCTTGATGGATTACCTTCAGTATCCCTTACCATATAGCTACGGTCCAGAATATACTTATAGCTGCCATCTGCACATCGAAATCGATATTCAATCTGTAATTGAGAAGTCCTGTTTGCATAAACATCTGCAACCTTAATATTTACTCTTTTTCTATCCTCTGGATGCACCTTTTCCTCCCACCAGGAACCACGGGGATCTACCTCATCCCGCTTATAGCCAAACATATTTTCTATCCCCTCATTATAATGCATCAGGTCATTCTTAACATCATAATCTGTAATAGTATCGCTGGTTGCCTTTGCCACTATATCATAACGGGTAAGACTTTCCCTTAACTGTTTTTCCTGCAGTACAAAATCTGTTATATCCCTGGAGTTTGCTACTATCCCATTTACTGCGGGATCCTGCGACAGGTTTGTAATAACGGTCTCGATCCAACGATATTTATTTCCCCCGGACTTTATCCTGTAAGAGGGTATTTGTATCCTTTTTGTATGCTCCAGCCGCTGCACGCAATCCTTCACCATATTTGCATCTTCCTGATGAATGAGGTAGAAAAAGTTATTTTTCAAAAGTTTTTCTGCAGAAACCCCGGTAACTGCTTTGGCAGATGGGCTTATGTATTTAAAATTACCCTTGAAATCCAGGATCATCACCAGGTCTGACCCGTCCTGAACCAGGGCCTTAAACCTTTGTTCACTATGCATCAGGGCTTTCTCTGCAGTGAGTTGAGCGGTGATATTATTCAAAAGGCTTACCCGCGCCTCAATCCCATCAAATATAATAGGATTACTTTGAACATCAACGATGATCTGTTCTCCGGTTTTAATGGTGTGAGATACCTTTAAGTTAAAGTGATCATCCTTCTTCCTGCTTAAAAGATCTTCAATCCCCGGCTCTTCTTTATTGGTCCAGAGGTCCCTTATCTTCATATTTAAAAACTCCTCCCGGGAAAATCCATACATCTTAACCGCCGCCGCGTTTACACTAAGGAATCTGAGGTCCTTGCGTTCTACAACCCACTTAGGAAGCGGACTTAATTCAAAAAGAGATTTGTATTTTTTTTCAGATTCACTTAACTGAAATTCTATTTTTTTTCTCTCAATACTATAGTAAATGCTTTTGGATAATTGGACTGCGTTGAGTTCATCCTTCAGCAAATAATCTGATATTCCCAGTGATAAGGTCTTGACCCCAAAACCCTTATTGGCATAACCTGTTAAAACAATTACCGGGGTCTTCCATGCGAGGCTCACCACATCTTTTACAAGCGATTCCGCACTGGTAGAATCGGGTAGGGAAAGATCCAGTAAAATAGCATCAAATTTTGAAGGGGGGATAATTTCTCCCTGGCTTCATAGAAAGATGCGGCTCTTGTCAATTCAAGATTGGGATGCTCTTCAGTTAAGTAATCCTCAATGAGGATATAATCTCCAAGATGGTCTTCTACCACAAGAATGTTGAGGGGCTCCTTGTATAAAGTCATTGATGTAGGGGTTAAACTGTTTTTGGGAGTTGCACAACAGAGTTAAAGAAATTTTGGACACTGGATATGACTTCTGAAAAAGAATCGGCACTTAAAGGTTTTGTGATAAAGCAGGTAGCGTAATTGCTATAGCATTTATGTATATCTTCTTCTGAAGATGATGTGCTAAGGATCACAACAGGAATGTGTTTAAGATCTTCACTTGATTTTATTTCCCGCAACACCTCAAACCCATTAACCTTTGGCAAATTAATGTCTAGAAGTACCAGTTGGGGAGACCTGGCATTGGAATATTTATCTTTCTTCTGGAGGTAATTTAAAGCTTCAAGACCGTCTTTTACTACAGAAATATTGGTAGCAATTTCGCTATCATTTAAAGCCTCTGTGGTTAATAATATGTCTCCTTCGTTATCTTCAACAAGCAGGATCTCAATAAAATTCATAATCTCTTGGGGTTGGGGCATGTAAATATACTAAAATTGTTTGTTGATGGTGAAATGAAATGTACTTCCTTTTCCTTCTTTAGATTCCAGCCATATTTCACCACCATGATTTTCTACGATTTTTTTACATATAGCAAGGCCTATCCCAGTACCCGAATAGTCCTCACGGGAATGTAAACGTTGAAAAAGAATGAATACCTTTTCAAAATATCTTTCATCTATTCCTATTCCATTATCACTAATGGAGAATTGCCAGCAGGTCGATTCTTCCTTTACAGTCACTTTAATGATAGGTGGAATATCCCGGTGTGAATATTTTATACCGTTGCTTATTAAGTTGGAAAGCACTCTTTGAAGAGGGGTAACAGCAGCACAAATTACGGGTAGTTTACCATAAAGAATGGTGGCACCTGTTTCCTTTATACTACTTGCATAAAGATTTTCAATATTGGTAAGCATATCATTGAGATCTACTTCTTCCCGGCTATATTCCAACCTGCCCGCCCTGGAATAATCCAGGAGATCCAAAAGGATCTGTCTCATTCTCACAGCCCCATCTGTAGCAAAATGAATATACTGCCTTGCACGATCATCCAGTTGGTCATCATATTTCTTTTGTAGCTGGGAGAGAAAACTTGTCACCATCCTTAAAGGCTCCTGGAGATCGTGCGAGGCGATGTAAGCAAATTGCTCCAGCTCTGCATTGGAATCGGCAAGATCTTTTGCATTTCTTTGTAGTTGGTGATTGAGCTCCTCGAGAGCCCTTTCATTTTGTTTGAGTTCTGTAATATCCTGCAGGGAACCAATCATTCTAATAGCTTTACCGCTTTCATCACGAATAATATAACCACGCTCCAGTACATACGCAATTTTCCTATTGGATTTTACCAGGCGGTATTCACTTTCCCACTTGGTATCACCAGACTCCAAAGCAAGGTCCAGGGTTGCTTCAATGCTCTGCCGGTCCTCAATATGAATGTTTTCCAGCCATTGAGATAAATTATCTTTTCTCAATAATCTTTTGTAACCGTATACCTCATAATAGGCCCCATTCCATTCCAGTTCATTTTTAATAACATCCCAGTCATAAACAGATTCGCGGGTAGCTTTTGCAACGAGGTCATAGCGTTCTTTGGCGATCTTTATTTTATTTTCTATTAATTTTCTGGGTGTAATATCCTTGAAGTAAACCGAAGCTCCTTCTACCCCGGGATATATGTTTACTTCGTACCACTTCTTTGAAGGTGCATGAAATTCTTCATAAGAGGTTTTCTCCATTGTTTTCAAAGCCTCCTGGTGTTTATCGAAAAATAAAAGCTCCCTCGCCTCGGGTACCACTTGCCAAAGATTCTGATTTTCTATTTGATGGCGGGCAATGCCTGAAAATTTTTCGGCAGCCTTGTTCCAATGTGTTACAAAGCCTGAAGAGTCCAGAGAAAAGAAACCATCGGTTATACTCTCCAGGATCCTGTTTATTCTTTCCCCGTAATTCTTAAGAGTTGCCTCATATTTCTTTCTTTCAGAAATATCGGTATGTATTCCAAAGAGTGC
This sequence comes from Antarcticibacterium flavum, assembly GCF_006159205.1. Lineage (NCBI taxonomy): Bacteria > Pseudomonadati > Bacteroidota > Flavobacteriia > Flavobacteriales > Flavobacteriaceae > Antarcticibacterium > Antarcticibacterium flavum. The sequence continues at coordinate 917,921 of NZ_CP040812.1, forward strand.
TATGACTTCGTTATTTGAATTAAAGACCGGACCACCGCTGAAGTAATAATCCAGATTTTCACCTTCGCTATTCTTAATTTGCAAATCTCCTTCCCAATACCTCCCGGCAAGTAAGGTGGGAAAGATCTCCCGGGAAATTATATCGCCATGATACATATTCTCAATGGCCTCCTGCCCTTTGAGATTTCCTGTTTCATATCCCAGGATCTCCTGAAAAGAGCTATTAAGATAAACCTCCCCGGTTTCCAGTGTAAAAAGGCCAATCGCATCTTTTGAGCTTTCAATTACATTCCTGTATTTATGAAGTTCAAGGTTAGAAGATTTTAAAGAAGTAATATCTATCCCAAATACATGTACGATCCCCTCTTCTTCCAGAAGTTCGGCCGGAGTCCAGGAGATCCATTTCCAATCTCCATTCTTTGCTTTGCACCTGTTTTGAAAATTCCTGGGGCTTCTGCCTTCTGCTACTTCATTAAGCCTTTGAAAAGTTGAGGCCTGGTCCTGGGGATGAAGAAATTGGCTGATAGGGGTGTTTAACAATTCCTCTTCTGTATACCCAAACATTTTCACGAAAGCAGGATTAACTTTTTTTAGATAACCATCCATCCCCACAACGACAATTAAATTGGGAGAGTATTTGTACATATTGTTCAGGCGGTTCTCGGTCAACTTACGTCGTACATCTGTTGAAATTTGAATTGCCACTCGCGTAAGTAAATCCACCAGCCTGTTGCGGTTATCTGGTTGTTTCTTTGCTAAAAATGTAAGTACAGCCAGGACTTCCCCCTTATAAATTATAGGAAGTCCAATGCCATAATCCATTTGATGAACAACCACAGGCTCTTTTCTTATAAAGCGCTCATCCCCGGTCAATTTTTCCCAAACCTGTATCTTTCCTTTTTCCCAGGTCATCCCAGGGAGTCCGGCTCCTTTTTTAAAGTTAGAAACCGCATTGCCACTCCAAATATTTACATCCCTATTATATTCTGCAATACGAATTAAATTATTCTGGTCATACCCCACTTTCCAGGCTTCGGCTGCTTCAAAACCAAAAAACTCAGAGAGCAATTTAATTGTTTTTTCCAAAGCCAATTTAAAAGTAGAAGCCTTTCCAAGGGTGTCAATAAGCCGGTAAATAAAGTCCTGCTCCTGTTCCAGGTTATGCGCCGCTGTTATATTCCTTGCTATTCCCACTAATCCCGATACCTCCTCCTTCTCAATGATAAGCGGCACCTTGGTTAATAAAATAACATTCTTGTTCCCCTGGTGATCATAAACAGTTTCCTTTCTATTAATGATAGAAACCCCAGAATTCATCACGCGGGTATTATCCTCCATGACCTCCATGCCCTCTTCCTGTGAAAAATAATCTACAGGTTGTAAGCCCAGTGTTTCGGCTTCATTTTCTTTTCCTAAATAATCTGAATAGAAGTTTTTGTTGGTGAGAATAGCCCGGTGGTCACGGTCTACCACGAAGATAGGATCGGGGATGTTATCGATGATCGCCTTGAGCATAGAGCGCTCCTTCAGGATCTTTAATTCAGCATCTTTAAGGGCAGATGCGTCCCGGGCCACGCAATACATCAATTCTTCCTTATCATCCCATTTTGCACTCCAAATAAGCGGTACTATCCCCCATCCTTCTTTATATACCGGTTAGAAAAGCTTGTGATCTCAGTACCGTTTGCTATCGCCTCCCCTGTATCTTCAGTAATTTTTTTATCTTCAGGAAGAACATAATGTAGGAAGGGAGTACCTGTTAATTCACCGGGTTCATAACCCAGGATTCGCCTGCTGGCAGTACTTACCTCTACAAATTTTCCATCACCATCTATGGTACAAATCATATCAAGAGAGCGATCCATTATATTTTTAAGCCTTTTCCGGCTTTGATAAACTTCCTGCTTTTGGGCTTCGGATTCGGTAATATCCCGTGCTATTCCATATACACCGGTGATCCTGTCATTGGTTATAATAGGAAAATTTGAAACATTGAGAAGCCGCTTTTTTCCTTTCCGGCTAATAAAAGCGGTATTATAATTCACTTCCCGGCCCCGGGATGCCTGTTGAAAGTTTTCTGAAAGTTGAATACGGTTTTCTTTTGGAATAAGCGGGATAAAACTTCGTCCCTTCATCTCCTCCACAGTAGCTTCAATTAAACGGGAAGCGCTTTTATTAAGGTGCATAAAATTTCCTTCCAGGTCCAGGGAATAAACAGCATCGGGGTGATTCTCGTATAGGGATCGCAGGGTTTGAAGGGTCCTGTCAAGTGCCTGTTCCTGTTCTTTTTCTTCGCTTATATCCTGAAGAATAGTACGTTTTATAACTTCCCCCTTTTGATTGATTTCTTCTGAAGTATGGATCTTAACCGGAAAATAGCTCCCGTCCTTTTTGATTGCCGAAAGTTCCCCCGATATCCCGCCCAACTTATTTTTATTTTTAAGCAGGGAATCCAGTTTACCGCAGGTAGTTACAAATAATTCTTTATAATCAACAGCAGCAAATTCTTTGGTTTCAAGACCAAACATTTCACAGGCAGCCTCATTGTGTTCAAGCACTTTTCCATCCTTTGAAGTCACTACAATTCCAATTGAGGCACTGTCCAGGACCTTTCCTGCCTGGGCAACTTCCGGGATTCTGTCTTTATCGGCTTCTTCAAGAAAAATTTGAACGATGCTATTAGATCCATTTTCACTTAAAAAGGGTGAAATTCTTATGATCAGTGACTTCCCCGTGTTGGTTTCCGCAGTCATTTCTCCTATTTGAAAGGACAGAAACGCTCTCTTTAAATTTTTGTTGAAGAGTTCCAGCATATGGGTGGGAATAATTTCAAAGATGTTCTTTGCTTCTGAAAGTAGCCCATTCCAGGACTCTTTAATTAATTCGTCAGCTGAAGGTGTAAAGGAGAGGATATTGGCCCGCCGGTCCAGGAGCAGAACAGGTACAGGATTGGTTTGATGTTCTTCCTTAAGAGTTATATCCAGGAATTCCTGAAGTATCTTTTCCCGTTCAATAGTCTTTTCGGGCTGCGCCATAAGTGGGTTGTTTGGGGTAATGCATAATGATGGTCAAAATACACAAATTTCTTTTAAAGCGTAGGTTTTATATACGGTCACTAGCCCTTGCGTGCATATTACGCCCCTTCAGGGCTCGGACTTCGATTTTCCTCTTTGACGATGGGCTACACCCATCGCTGATAGATGGCCGCCCCTTCAGGGCTCGAACTAATTGGCTTCTCTCCTTTCTGATGGGCTGCACCCATCGCTGATAGATTGCCGCCCCTTCAGGGCTAAAATCATAAAATCCGTTCTTTCCCTATGGGCTTCGCCCATCACTGAGCGATGGCCGCCCCTTCAGGGCTCGGACTGCGATTTTCCACTTTGACGATGGGCTACACCCATCGCTGATAGATTAACGCCCCTTCAGGGCTAAAATATAGTTGTTTCTAAAATCGAAGCCCTGAAGGGGCGGAATTTTTAGAGTTCCTTTTTGAATTTTTGATCCCAAACATATCTGACATTATCTATCTCCAAAAAGTATAGAGGGTTGCATCCACCAATGCTAGATTACCGCCCCTTCAGGGCTCGGACTGCGATTTCCCTCTTTGACGATGGGCTACACCCATCGCTGCTAGATTAACGCCCCTTCAGGGCTAAAATATAGTTGTTTCCAAAATCGAAGCCCTGAAAGGGCAATATCTGTCAGCATCCCATAAAGCGGGATGATAAAGTTTAAAGCAATCCTATCCAGTCCTGTAGGGACGCAAATTTTTAGAATTCCTTTTTGAATTTTTGATTTCAAACATATCTGACATTATCTATCACCAGAGAATTTAAGGGGTTGCATCCTCCACTGCTAGATTACCGCCCTTTCAGAGGTACTTATATATATTTTCCTGGCTGAACTCTACTCGTATTTTGCGCCTTTTCAGGACTATAATATATATTCATTTCCACAATCGAAGCCCTGAAAGGGCGAAATCTGTCAGCATTCCGTGAAGCGGGATGAAGAATAATAAAACATCAATATCAAAGCCCTGAAGGGGCGTGATTTTTAAAGTTCCTTTTTGAATTTTTGATTTCAAACATATCTGACATTATCTATCTCCAAAGAATTTAAAGGGTTGCATCCACCGCTGCTAGATTACCGCCCTTTCAGGGCTCAGACTTCGATTCCCCTCTTTGACGATGGGCTACACCCATCGCTGATAGATTAACGCCCCTTCAGGGCTAAAATATAGTTGCTTCTAAAATCGAAGCCCTGAAAGGGCAATATCTGTCAGAATCCCGTACAGCGGGATGAAAAAATTACAAAGCGATCATATCCAGCGCTGTAGGGGCGAAATTTTTAGAATTCCTTTTTGAATTTTTGATCCCAAACATATCTGACATTATCTATCACCAAAGAATTTAAAGGGTTGCATCCACCGCTGCTAGATTACCGCCCCTTCAGGGCTCGGACTTCGATTTTCCTCTTTGACGATGGGCTACACCCATCGCTGCTAGATTAACGCCCCTTCAGGGCTCGAACTGGTTGGATTCTCTCCTTTTCTGCACCCATCGCTGATAGATTGCCACCCCTTCAGGGCTCGACCTAAATGCCTTCTCTCCTTTTCGATGGGCTGCACCCATCGCTGATCGATTACCGCCCCTTCAGGGCTAAAATATAGTTGTTTCTAAAATCGAAGCCCTGAAAGGGCGAAATCTGTCAGAATTCCGTGCAGCGGGATGAAGAATAATAAAACATCAATATCCAAGCCCTGAAGGGGCGGAATATTCCGTGTTCTATTTTGAATTACTAATCCCAAACATATCTCTCATCATAATCAACATTATATCTTTTCAAAAAATCACGATATTCCTCCTGAAATGTTTTCTTCCGGTGATGTTCGTGCTGGTTAGTGATGTATGTTATAATTTTATCTATCTCCGAAGGGCTTACAGAGAAAGCTCCGTATCCACTTTGCCAATAAAAGTTTTGATATCCTACTCCTTTGGTTTTGATCCATTTGGACGAATGCGATTTGAGTTCCTCAATTAATTTCATCAAAGTTATTTTCTTTGATAGCATACAAAGTATATGTACGTGGTCCAAATAGCCTCCAACCTGAACTGCCTGGCATTCGAGTTGATTACATATTCCACCCAGGTAATTATAAAGTTCTCCTTCCACCGGCGGGTGTATCAAGGGGTTTCTATTTTTAGTACTAAAAATAAGGTGGACATAATTTTTTACAAGTGACTGTCCCATAATATTCGATATTACGCCCCTTCAGGGCTTATTATTTACTGGCTGGTTTTAAATACGATGGGCTACACCCATCGCTGATAGATGGCCGCCCCTTCAGGGCTAAAATATAGTTGTTTCTAAAATCGAAGCCCTGAAGGGGCGAAATCTGTCAGCATCCCGTGAAGCGGGATGATAAAGTTTGAAGCAATCCTATCCAAGCCCTGAAGGGGCGGAATTTCTCGGATTCCCAATCAGGATACATTGGAATATGCCCTTAGCGTTATAATACCCGTTTTTATTAAAATAAAACTCTACTCACCTGCACCCCTGCAGCAAAATTAGGAGAAGCTATGGTGCTAAAGTCGGCACCCAATAGAAGATATACATTGAGTATACTTTGATATACATTAAGATCCAAATACGTGGAAAGTATATCGCTACGTAATTGTCCGCCACCTTTGGCTCCGTAATTCTTACGATAACTGGTGAGCAGCCTGTAAGGCATATTGAACCCTTTCCCGGAAATTCCTACGTGATGAGCGGCGACAATATTATTGATGACCCTAAACCTTTCTTCATCGAGGAATATGAAAGGAACACCTAAAATTCGGTTTTCATAAGTCCAGCCGGAACGGTAAAGATTATTATTAAAATAGTTGTCGGCCCCATCTGTTCCGGAGCTTGTGCGGCTTTGATGTTTGGTGTAGAAGAATTCATACATAAATGCATCAACCCACTTGCCCGGTTCCTTATCTGTAATAAAGATGCCGTATCGGCCATCTGGAGTATTACCAAGCCTTCTGCCACTTCCATCTTCAAATATGTGGTTATAGATAAACTCTACGTTATAATTTTGAATTGAGGTCTTAACTCCGGCCACATAGCTGCCCAGATGGTTACCCAGGGCATTAACTTCCTGCCCCTCCACATCATCACTTCCTTCCTTGCCGCTAAAAACTCTCAAATAATCATCAAAACTGCCCGGAAGTTTTCCAAAAGTAGGAGAGGTACCTGCCCATTGCGCGAAATGTTCAAGACCTACAGAAACCTGGAATTTTGGTTTATCCAATACCAGGTGGAAACTTTTATGATGAACTCTCGTGTCCTGCACATGCCTATCATCATCTGTAATAAATTCCTCCAGGCTTGCCTGGAAACCCAGCCCTGCTTCTGGCCAGAACATAACAGGCCTTGTGGTCCTTAAGCTAATTCCAGGCATAGGCCTCGCATTTAGGGACCAGATGATGTTCTCATTCGTGGCACTTAAGCCGCGGTAGAGGTCGGCACGCTGTTTTCTTCCCACGTGAACTGCAAGCCAGGTGTTCTGAAATCCCAGATAGGCTTCGTCAAGTTGTAAATCATCGATATATCCATCCTGGTACAAAACCCCGGCACCCAGGCTAAACCGGGCATTCTCTGTAATATTGTAAGATGCTATCCCTCCCAGCAAGGAAGAAACATTGGATAGTTCATTCATCCTGCCCCTTTGATTGCTATGCATCCAGAAGGGTGATTCTTCTCCTGAAAAAGCAATACCTTTACCTGTGAAGTTACCTTCAAAACGAACCTGGGCAAATGTGGAAATGGCAATAAAAAAGAAGATTAGAGGGAGTAGGTTTACTTTCATATGATACTGTTCACCAATGCCTTGTTTTTAATTTTCCGGTTTTTTATAATTGGAAAAAAGAGGAGCACTGTTTTGACGATTTAAAATTATGTAAATTTATTATACAAAAAAGCTTATGCTAAGCATATTTCAGAAAAAGCTATTCTTAAAGGACCTGCTTGAAGGACTAACAGACATTCATAATCATTTATTACCGGGAATTGACGACGGCGCCGGTTCTCTTGCTGATTCTCTGGAGCTACTAAGGAAGATGAAAATGCTGGGGTACACCAGGTTTATTTGCACCCCTCACATAATGAACGATTACTATCCCAATACTCCTTCAACGATCAATTCTGCACTGGAAAAACTCAAAAATGCAGTAGCAAAAGAACCGGAATTGGATAAGGTTGAAATCAAGGCTGCGGCAGAGTATATGATGGACCAAAGTTTTATGGAGCTTATAGAGAAGGAGGAACTGCTGGTTTTAAAAGATAAATACCTTCTTGTTGAGATGTCCTACTTTCAGGCCCCCATTAATTTAAAAGAGATCCTTTTCAAGATACAAACCCACGGATACCGACCCGTGCTTGCCCATCCTGAACGATATGCTTTTTATCACGCCAGGGATCTTAAAAAATATGAGGAGCTAAAAAACAGGGGTTGCCTTTTTCAATTAAATGCCCTTTCATTATCTACACATTATGGCAGCAACATGCAGCACACCGCATTTAAGCTGCTGGAAGCTGGAATGATAGATTTTATAGGAAGTGATACCCACAGGCTGCAGCACCTCGAAAAACTTGAAGCAATTAAAATCACTAAAAAGCAGGCCACACAGTTACGGCCGGTCTTTGAGAAAACTAAAGAGAAATTCTCCTTCTAGCTTCCTTTTTTAAATAGCCTCTTCCACTTGGATTCTTTATCCACACCATATCCATAACCATAACCGTAAGAATAACCATATTTGGCCCCGTAAGAGAATTTGGAATAATCCACATCGTTAAGGATAATTGCAAGTCCCTTAAGTTTCCCTTGCTGTTTAAGATCTTTCGGAAAATCCAGAAGCTTCTTATCTGTAAACCCGGCACGGGTAACATACAAGGTAGTATCTGCCAGCGGACTAATAAGCAGCGTATCAGTAACGATCATAGTAGGTGCGGTATCCACAATTACATAGTCGTAAGACTGTGATAATTCCTTTAAAAGAGCCTCCATCCTGTCATTCATTAATAATTCAGCCGGGTTGGGCGGGATAGTTCCTGAAAGTATCAAATCTACTTCTATATTCCTGTCTTCAGAGGGGGTGACAATATCTAACGGATTTAAATCATAGTCGTATAGATAATCTGAGAGGCCTTTTGTTTCCATAGGTAAGTCGAGATATCTGTGAAGCTTTGGATTTCTAATATCTGCCCCAATAATGATGACCTTCTTCTTTGTGGTTGCAAGAGTACGTGCAAGATTATAAGAGATAAAGGTTTTTCCTTCACCTTTTATCGTGGAAGTCACAAATATTACCTCTCCGCGATTTTCCTTTTTGGCCTTCATAAGATATGCCAGGTTAGTCCGCAAAATCCTAAAGGATTCTGCAAGAGGGGAACGATCATTTACCTGGATCACCTCCTCATTTTCACCAGCTACCCTGGGAACTTCACCTAAAAAAGGAATAGTTTTTATGAGCGGCGCAAGATCCCCTTTATGGTGAACCTTGGAATCGAGCATAAATTTCACAAAAAGGATCACAATAGGTAAAATTAGACCTATTATAAAACCACCCACAAGTATTAGCCAGGGCTTGGGGTCCACCGGTGAAGGGTGGGTATATGCAGGATCTACAATACGAGCCACAGAAGCCGTGGCTGCAAAGCTAATAGCAGCCTCTTCCCGCCTTTGTAAAAGGAATAAATATAACTGCTCTTTAATTTGCTGCTGCCTTTCAATGCTGCGCATTCCTTTTTCAAGTCCCGGAAAATTGCTGAACTGTCCCTGGGCCCTATTTTCACGCTGGTTTAACTCTCCTAACTGTACATTTAGAGATCTGCGGGTGCTTTGGATGCTTTCAAATAAATTGGCCTTTAGCGAATCTAATTGATCACTGATCGCCTGTACCACCGGATTTTCTTCAGTTGAGCTACGAAGGTAAAGGTTACGTTCCAGAACCAGTGAGTTATAGGAAGTTGTTAGACCTGAGATGCCACCCTCAGTAACTCCGGCTTCTGGTAATAATTGGTAATTTTCCTGGGTACGTAAAAGTTCTTCTATTGAACCAATAAGCGCCAACTGGGTCTCCAGGTTAAAAATTTCCTGTTCTGCAGTAGTATATTGCGACTGGTACATTCCGGCTGTGCTACTAACATCCATCATACGGTTCTCCCGCTTGAAATCAGCAATACCACCTTCAACAGAATCAAGTTCCGTAGTGATCATTTCCAGTCTTTCCTGGATAAATCTGGTAGTATTTTCAGCAACCTCTCTTTTATTATTAACCTCCTCCTCATTGAAGCGTTCCATCAACTTATTGAGAAAATCTTCGGTTCTTTCTATTGTTGGATGCACCATAGAAATTGCAAGCATATCCTGTGCCTGACCTTTCTTCTGGATAACAAGCCTGTTTAAATAATCATTTGCCACATCTCGTACCGGCATTAAGCGAATGTTTACGGTATTGGTGGTTTTAAAACTACCTTCCTGCCCACCTGCTTTTGGTAAAATTGTGAATTGGGAGCCTTCGAAATTAATCACCTCCCCTATCTTGTGAGTACGGCTGTAAGCTTTAGACTCTTCTTCAAGTCGGAATTCGGTATCTGAAAGCGGAGTTATTTTCAGGTTGGCTGAAGCTTTATTAACCAGGGAATCTGAGGTAATAAATTGAATTCTGACAGGGCTACTTTCATAAGCTTCAACAGTGATCACATTTCCCTCTATGAAATAAGAAATATTGTGGTCAAGTTCATCAACTACGCTCTCGAGAAGACTTTTTGATCGCAATTTTTCTATATGATTTTCCAATCCGTCATTTTGCAAAGAGAGAAAGGAAGCCCCGCCCCTGAGGGTAATGCACTCATTACATTATTCTCCCCGTCTTTCATGATTTGTATGGTAGACTGAGTGTAATATTTTGGGATTGTATACCTGTTATATAGATAAGCCAGCAGTCCTCCCACTAAGAAACCAAGCAGGATCCAATGCCAGTAAGCGAGGTACTTGAAGATCTCTGCCTTCAGGTCAAAATTTGATTCCTTCTCCTCATTAAAATCGTTTAATTCTTCCATCAGGCTTATCTGGTAAATAATATTATTAAACTTAATGCGGTAGTTGCAATAGATACCAATCCCTGCCAATTCGTAATCCAACCGGCAGATTTCACCTGTCTAAGGGTTGGTTCAACGTAAACAATATCGTTTTGTTTTAAATAATAATAAGGGTTATTAAAAACATCAGCACTTGTCATATCCACATATCCCACAGATCTAACTCCGTCGACTTCTCTTATAATCATGATCTTATCCCTTATTCCGTTATAAGTAATATCTCCTACAGATGCAATTAACTCCGGTATACTAATCCTTTCATTCTCTACAGGAACGACGGTAGTAGCCCCCGATTCCCCGAGTACTATTACTCTAAAATTTAATAACCTCACTGCTACTACGGCATCTGTTACATATCTCCTAATCTCTTTAGTTAGATATGCTTCCAGTTCGCTCCTGCTTTTTCCTGCAACTTCTATTTCTCCCAATACCGGGAATTGTATGTTTCCATTTACATCTACCATATATCCCATTAAAGAAGGATTACGTTGCATTCCACCGCCACCACCTCCCCCGGCCTGGCCGCCGGTTTGCATTTGGAACGGAGCTGCAACGACCTCATTCATAGATGTCACTCTTACATAAATAATATCATTTACTTCAAAGACAGGTTCAAATTCCATAAGATTTTGCGTGCCATCCAATTGCTCTGCACCCTGGAAGTACACAATTTCCTTCCTGGTAGAACAACTCGTTAGTAAAAATATGCTGAAAACTATAATGAAATATTTAAATGTCATTCGGTAGGGGGATTTGATTAAGGCTTTAAAAGAATCCTTTTTGGCTATTCCTGTAATTTCTAAGAAAGTGTTACTCTGCATTCTCACTTATTTTGTCCAGCTTTTCATAGGTCGAATTATTACTTATAAATTCAGGGATGAGATTTTTTAGTTCGGCCACTACTATGTCATTTTTCAATTTATTGGCCGATTTTATGATAGTGGTGATCTTTTGATTCACCTCCTCATAATCCCTCATCTTATCTACTCCAATCATAATTTTTTTATGATGGGTGGGTAGGGTTTTGCTTTCCTTGGTTAGCAGTTCTTCATATAATTTTTCACCGGGTCTTAAACCGGTGATCTTAATTTTAATGTGCTTGTTGGGAATATAACCTGCCAACTTGATCATCTTAATTGCAAGGTCCATGATCTTTACCGGCTCTCCCATATCAAAAACAAAAATCTCCCCTCCTTTTCCCATAGTACCTGCTTCCAGTACAAGCTGACAAGCCTCCGGGATGGTCATAAAATAACGAATAATATCTGGGTGGGTAATGGTAATAGGTCCACCCTTTTCAATCTGTTTTCTGAATAAGGGGACTACAGAGCCATTGGAACCTAAAACATTTCCAAAGCGGGTCGTTATGAATTTAGTAGGATTATCTTTGATCAAACTTTGCTGATGGAACAGGGACTGCACATAAAGCTCTGCAGCTCTTTTCGAGGCTCCCATTACATTACTTGGGTTCACAGCTTTATCTGTAGAAACCATAACGAAATGGCCCACATTGTATTTTACAGCAAGGTCTGCAAGATTCTTTGTACCATTTATATTTACAAATACCGCCTCGTGTGGATTTCCTTCCATTAAAGGAACATGCTTATATGCTGCTGCATGGTACACCACGTCCACATTCTGGTTCTGGAACATGAGTTCCAATCGTCGCTGGTTTCCCACATCACAAATAATAGCTTTATAATTCAACCCCGGAAATTTTGACTCCACCTCGAGTTGTAAATTGTGTAACGGGGTTTCTGCCTGGTCCAGGAGAAGTAATTTCTTGGGATTATAATAGGCAACCTGTCTCACGATCTCACTACCAATGGATCCGGCAGCCCCGGTTACTAAAATAGTTTTACCAGTTAATTGTGCCGCCTTATTCTCTTTGTCCAGCTTAATGGGTTCTCTTTCCAGAAGGTCTTCAATTTGAAGTGTCTTTACCTGCTGCGCAATAGGCTTTTCTTCATCCTCATAATAAGAAACTATGGGAGCGTTATACACCTTTATATCATTTTCCAGACAGTTTTCTACAATTGCAAATTTCTCTTCAGAAGTGAAATCATTTTCAGAAAGAATAATGGCTGAAGCATTAAGTGCCTTTACCTGCTTATGCAGGGTATCCTTATAATTGATCACAGGTTTATCAAGGATCCTAATGCTTTTATGGTGCTTTTTCTTGGTTAGAAATCCTACTATTTTAAAACGCTTTGGATGCTCAATGTCCAAAGCTCCGGCAATGGAGATCGCGTTGGCATCTGCCCCCAGAATTACAGCCCGTACCAATACCTCATTCTTATGGGCTAGCTTGAAGAATTCATATACCTGCTTTACACCCAGCCTGAACATGAATAACAAAGAAAATGCGATCCACAGATTAATTAATAATCCCCCAATAAGGTAAATCTTTTCTCCAATGATGAAGAAGGTGACATAATTAATAAGAATAAGAGTAAGAAAAGCACAGGTGGTGGCCAATAGAAGTTTTAAAGCATCTATATTGGAGGAATACCTAATGATTCCAGCATATGTTTTAAAGATAAAAAAGTAAAAAACGTGTACCAATACCCCTATAAGGATCTTGGCGGGAAAATCCAGTATTGTGTAATAATTTGGGGTAAGATCTACGATAATCAAAACAGTGAGAATAGAAGAAATGAGCACCAGGGAAATATCAATAAGAAGTACCGCCCATCGTGGGAGGTATTTGATATTCCTGAGGTCCAAAGAACTATCTTCCCTGTTTAAACTGAATTTTAAGGCATTCTTAAATCTGTTCGCCATAAAAATTTTATTACGTCAGCTGCTTTTTAAAACATTTATTAATAACTGCGGCTATTCTTTCCCTGTCCTCATCGGTCAAATTGGATCCGGAGGGGAGACAAAGTCCTTCAGCAAATGCTTTTTCACAAACACCATTCCCGAAATACGGAGCATTGGCAAAAACCGGCTGCATATGCATAGGTTTCCAAAGCGGCCTGCTCTCAATATTTTCTTCTTCAAAAGCAAGTCTCAAATCCTCCCGCCTTATCCCGCCAGTCTTCTCCTTATCAATAAGCAGCACACTTAACCAGTGATTGCTAAAATAATCATTATTAGGTTCCTGCATTACTTTTACACCGGGAACATCAGCAAATAGGTCCCTGTAAAACGCATTCATATCCCTGCGGAAAGATACGTGTTTATCCAGAACTTCCATTTGCCCCCGGCCAATACCTGCGGAAATATTACTCAACCTGTAGTTGTAACCAATCTCGCTGTGCTGATAATGCGGGGCTTCATCCCTTGCCTGAGTAGCAAGAAAAATTGCCTTCTGTTTCTTTTCTTCATTCCTTGTGACAAGCGCACCTCCGCCAGAAGTGGTAATGATCTTATTCCCATTAAAGGACAGGATCCCGTATTCTCCAAAAGTTCCACATTTCCGGCCCTTGTAGGAACTTCCCAAAGCTTCGGCACTATCCTCTATTACCGGGATGTTATATTTGGCTGCCACCCTGTGTATCTCCTCCACCTTATATGGCATTCCGTATAAATGTACAGCAATGATGGCTTTCACATTTTTTCCTTTTGCCTGTCTTTCCTTAATTGCCTTTTCAAGTTGGAGCGGACATAGATTCAGGGTTTCTTCCTCGCTGTCTATAAATACAGGAGTAGCCCCTAAATACACAATAGGATTTGCAGATGCTGCAAAGGTCATGCTCTGGCATATCACCTCATCACCGGCTTTTACACCCGCCAGTATTAGAGCAAGGTGAAGCGCGGCAGTCCCTGAACTTAGTGCGGCAACCCCCTCCCGGCCTCCTCCTTCAGGGGAGGAGCTTGGAAAAAGGTAATTTTTTATATCCTCTTCAAATCCGGCCACATTTGGTCCCAGGGGGGCGATCCAGTTTTTGTCAAAAGCATCCTGGATATATTTCATTTCAGTCCCTCCCATATGTGGAGATGAGAGCCAAATCTTGCTCTTTTGCATATCTATTTAGTTTTTTCTTTAATAACCTGAGCAGGGTTTCCTACTGCCACAACCCCATCGGGGATATCATTTATCACTACTGCTCCTGCCCCCACTGTCACCCATTTTCCAATTTTTATCCCCTGGATCACCACTGCTCCAATTCCTATATGAGACCCCTCTCCCACTTCTACGTCCCCTGCAAGGGCAGCGTTGGGAGAGATATGTACAAAATTACCCAATTTACAATCGTGTTCCACCGTGGCACCCGTATTAATAATACAATGCTCTCCAATCACAGCCGCTGCATTGACCGCGGCATTTGCCATCACCACAGTGCCCTGCATTAGTTTTGCTGAAGGTGATATTACGGCAGATGGATGGGCGATGGCGGGATGAATGGCTCCGGCAAATTTCTCTGATATTTTTTTCCTTATTTCATTATTCCCAATAGAAATTATTGTTTCTCCATTGGAAATATTTTCAGTAAGCTTATGGGTTACCTCCAGGTTATTAAAATTTTTCACCTGTGGATCATCATCAATTATATGATCTACCTCCAGGGAAAGCGACCTTATTATATCGATGATCACTTTCGCGTGACCACTGGCTCCATATAGATTCATAATCTTTAGTTATTGCCGTTAAAAGGTTCTGTGGTTGCCATATTTGCTGTATTGATATCCTCAGATAAAATTACCTTTTTTATTGTTTTGATGAGGATTTTTAAATCCAATCCTGCTGAAACATTCTCTACATACCAGGCATCATATTCAAGTTTTTGTTTCCAGCTTATGGCATTACGACCATTCACCTGCGCCCATCCTGTGATGCCGGGCCTCACATCGTGCCTTTTCTTCTGCCTTTCGTTATAAAGATGTAGGTATTGAGGTAATAAAGGCCTGGGTCCTATC